>JBBSHU010000054.1:0-19637 GCA_038232455.1 Acidimicrobiales bacterium | reverse complement strand
CAGGGATTGGTGGCGCCGACGAGCAGGAACCGGGCCGGGAAGCTCACGCTGGCCCTGGCTCGCGACACCCGAACGACCCCCTCCTCGAGCGGCTGGCGCAGGGCGTCGAGCACGGGCGCCGGGAACTCCCCCATCTCGTCGAGAAACAGAACGCCTCCGTGAGGCACTATCCGTAAATATTCCTTGAAGGTTGGGCACTGTACCCGGAGATCTACGCTTCCCGGCTGTGCCGAAGGCGTTGGGCGAAGAAGTGGAAGACGGAGGACGTCGAGGCCTACCTCGAAGCCCAGCGCGTCAAGCCGGGCACCCTCGGCCACCTCTACCCGCCGCCCTCGGGTCAGGAGGGAGAGGGCCCGGGCTCCGCCTAGGTCACTCACCCGCAGCGCCCGCCGCTCCCTCGCCGAGGTCCCGCCCCAGACGCCGGTCAGGGTCGGGTCGGCCATGGCGTAGGCCCGACAGGGCTCCCGGACCGGGCAGCGCCTTCGCCGGAGCCGTCGGCTGGCCCTTCGCCGGGAACCAGGTCACCTCCGGATGCTCGCGACAGACGCCCGAGCGCATCCACAGCGGCCGAGCCGGGATCAGGTCGACGAGCGTGAGGTCGAGCCACCCTCGGGGTTGCATGAGGTCCTCGAGATCGGCCGTCCCGGCTCGAGCTGGGGCGGATTTCGGTAGGTCCCCCCCCCGGGGGGGGCGCAGGTGGGTCATAGCGGGAGCTGTCGACGCTCGCCACCTTCGCTCCCCGACCGGGTGTACGGACCGGCCGGGGTGACGTTCACGCCCCCCGGAGAGGTGGTCAGCCCTCCACGAAGCCCTCGCGCTCGGCCTTGGCGGCGTCGTAGTCCTCGGCGACCTGGCGGGAGGCCTCGGCGTCGAGGACCTTGAGTAGGTCGGCGGCCAAGTCGGCCTGCCACCATCGCCACTCGGTCGGCGTCGGGGTGTTGGGGTCGCCGAAGCGCTCGTGCAGGCCCCGGGCCTCGGTCGAGAGCGCCACCAGGCGGCCCCGGGCGGCGCGGGCGGCGATCCACGCCTTTGCCCATGGCTCCTCGACCACGGCAGCGGCGAAGGCGGCCCGGGCGGCCTTCTCGGCCTCCTCGAGCGGGCCGCGGTCGTAGGCCGCCAGGCGGGCCCGGTCGTACTCCTCGCCCCGGCGCTCCATGCGCTCGAAGCCGGCGTCCGCGGCCGCATCCTTGCGGGCCTGGACCTCAGCCAGCTTCGCCGCCGCCTTTGCAGCCTCGCCGGCCAGGCGAGGCGCCTCAGCGGCCGCGGCAGCCAGCTCGTCGTCCGAGCGGGCGGGCTCGGCTTCGGCCGAACCGGGAACCGACAGGTAGTTGGCCCCGCAGTCGAGGCACCGAACCGTCGTCTGCCCTTCGCCGTGGCTGGTGGCCTCGAGGGCGCGCTCACCAGGGCAGCCGGGGCGGTGGAGGAAGTCGCGGGCAACCGCGGCGGGGACCCGGCTCATGCCGCTCCCCCGGGCTCGTCGGCGGGCTCGGCCGCGGCGGCGGCCTTGGACTGCTCGTAGTACCCGAGTGCAATCTTCTGGGTCGGCGCCACCAACCGCTCGAAGCGGGCGGGGTCGCCGGTCCGCATGGCGGACAGGGCCTCCATGCCAGGGTCGCTTCGGAAGGGGCGGTCGCCCGTCCAGGCGGGCCTGGGTACGGATTTCTCGTAGCCGGCGACCAGCCGGTCTCGGGGTCGGGTGGGTTCGGTCATCGGGTACTCCTTCTGTCGGGCCGCATCGAGCGGCGGTTGTGGGTTCGGTGGATCTGTGCGCCCAGCGCAGCCGGCGCTCACTGCGCCCTCCGGCGGACGTCGTAGTCCTGCCAGGCGTCGCCCGCCTTGACCCGGTCGTCCGCGAACTGCTCGGCCAGGGATCGGAGCATGCGCAGGTCGGCCAGGTACTGGTCCAGGTCGTCGGCAATCTCGGCCGCCGCCCTCGGCGTGACCCTCTGGAACGCTTCGACGGCAGCCACGTCGTCGTCGAAGGCCTCCTGAACGTCGGCGAGGTCCCAGGCTTCGCCGACGCTGATCGGGTGCTGCTCTCTCCAGGTCGTGCAGGTGATCCCGTCCCACCGGGCGCCCCGTGGGGGCGGGAGCCGACGGGACGGGTGACGCCAGGCCAGCGCCCGGTGGGCATCCCAGGCGGCCCTGGCCAGCTTGGCCGACTCGGCCGCCTCGGCCTCGGGCGTGATCCCCGTCACGCCGGCCGGCACCCGGAACGATGGCTGGCCGGTGAGCAGCGGCGTAATCCCGTCGGAGTGCACAAACATCGCCGCCACCTCGGCAGTCGGCCTTCGCTTGTCGGTTCGACGGCGTGCGGGCATCAGCGGCCACCGCGGCGAGGAGGCCGGGGATCGGGAACTGGCTCGCCGTCCAAATCAAGCTCACGGATCAGCCGAGCAAAGGCGATCCTGCTGTCACGTTCGATGGCGACGGCGGGGTGCGCCTTTGCCTGGCCGAACCGGTCGAGGACGACCATGCCATCGGCGCTGACCATCGCCCGGGCGGCGTTCATGGTGTCCCAGGCCTCGAGCGCCGCAGTGAGCAGCCGGAAATGGTGCTCAGCCAAGTCGTAGTCGCGAACGGTCGAGCGCCACCAGGCTTTGCCGGCCTTGCTGAGGTGAGCCGGCGGGCGGGGTTCACTCATGGCCGGTCACCAAATTCCGTTTCATCCGGGGAGCTGGACGCGAAAAGAGCACTGCGAGGGTCCGCGGGGGTGCCGGGTTCGGTGGGTGTTGGTACCCCCCCACCCTCTGTCCTCCCCCGCGGTAGCGACCCAACCCCGTCGTGGTCGTGGTCGTCCACGTCGTCGACCACCACGTCGAGTCGGTCGTTGCTCATGCGGTCTGCACCGCACAAGTGGCGTGCAGCAGGCGCCCATCTGCACCGCGACGAAGAGTGGGCTTACCGCACGAGGCGCAACTCCCCCCGCCCTCTTCGTGAGCCCACGAAGCGGCGGCGTTGACGGACCCCAGGGTGACGCTGGACGCTGAGGACGCTGAGTTTCCGCCATCTCTAGTCGGTGCCCTGTTCCCCCCCCTTTCCGTGGACAGTCGACAGAGAGGAGACGGGGATTTAGCGTCACCCAGCGTCACCCTGGGGTCCAAATGTGCCCCTACCTGCGGGTTCGGGGTGACGCTGGCGGCCTCAGCGTCACCCCTAGCGTCACCCTCAGCGTCACCCTGGCCGGCCTCAGCGTCACCCTGGGACAGTCGGAGGACGCGCGAGCCGCGCACCCGGAACTGCTCCACCTCGACGCCGACCGAGCGGAGGTTTGGCGCCGCGCGCCGCAGTCGGCCAGACAGTCGGGTGGCGTCCGCCGGCCACCCCCGGGGCGGGTGCTCGGGTCGCAACTCCTCGAGGAGCTCGGCCGGCGTTCCTGACCACGTGGCCTTCTCCTCGACGAGCCGACACACCGCCGCGGCGACTGCGTCACCCTCGACCACCTCGGCCGCTACCCGCTTGCCCATGGTTAGGTAGGTGCCGAGCGAGTCGGTACCGAGGATGATGTCGACGGCGGCCATGACCCGGGCGGCGTCAGCCATGCGGGGCAACGTCGGCAGGCTCAGCGTCGGCAGAACGGCCAACACCTCAGAGGTAAGCGTGCACAGGGCGCCGAGCAGTGCGGGATGGGCCAGCGCGAAGGCCTCGGCTAGCTCCTCGTCGAGTCGGCGTTCACCGTCGCCGAGGCGCTCGAGGTCGATGGGCAGGAGGCGGTCGGCCAGGTCGCCGCGTAGCGCTCCGGCGTCGATCGAGGTGAGGATGACCACGCGGCGGATGGCCAGCACGACGAGCCCGGCGTCGCTGTAGAGACGGCGTTTCACCAGACCATCTCCAGTGACGGCCCGGCACAGAGCGTCCGACAGCCATGGCTGGATGGTGGTGACGTTGTCGATCGGGACGATGTAGGAACCGGCAGCGGCCACGGCCCAGGCCTCTACGTCGCCCGGAGCGGTCCGCAGGGGCACAGGTGACGGGTCAACGATCGAGGCGGCGGTCTTGGCCGTGGTCGACTTCCCGGTTCCCTGCTCACCACGTAGTTGCAGAATCGGGTGCGGCAGGCTAGGCAGCAGAGCCATCACCAGCCACGCCACGAGCACCGGCCACGTCTCGTCGCTGACGTTGACCAACCGGCGCAGCGCGTCGAGGTGTCCCCCTCCGACTGGGACGGGCAGCGGAGCTGTCAGCTCGGTACGCCGGAACACCACCGGCGACGCGGTCGTCACGTTCCAACCCAGCGGGTTGATCACCACGACCTCGCCCGACGTGGTGCCGAGGTCGACAACAACGTCGCGCCCGCACATGGCCACCCGCAGGGCCAGCTCGGTCGGGTCGAGGCGCTGAGCCATGCCCTCGAGGGTCAGCAGCGCATCCGCCAACGCTGACGATGACGCCGCCCTGCCTTCCCGCTCACAGAACAGGGCCGACATCTCGGCCCGAAGACTGGTGCGGCCGCCGCGGAACATGAGGGCAATGCTCGGACCGCCCTTGGCGATCGCGTACGGCTCGCCGGAGGTGGAGAAGCCGAAGCGGTAGTGCTCCATTGCCAGGGCGACCAGTTGGGTCGCCTGCGATGGCTTCGTCGGGGTGTCTGTCATGCGTTGACGGCCTCGAAGCGTGCCACCCGGCGAGGTTTCGCCATGCCGGCGCCGACACCGCTTTCGACGATGGCCCGGGCCCGCGCTTCGGTCTCACCGCCACGTCTCACGGCTGCGTCGACCAGGGCGGCCTCGACGGTCGATTGGTCGAGCAGTCCGGCGCCCACCAACCGACCGACGCTGTAGGCGTTGCCGTTGAGAACCGCATTCCCTCGGCCCTGGGGCGCGGCCTCGACTTCGCGAACGGCCCGGTCGAGCGCTGTATCGCCGAAGCGGGTGGCCGTCGACACCACGACGACTGGTCGAGCCCTCGGTTCCACCTTGACCACCAGGCGCAGGAGCCATCGAGGCGCCGGGACAACCTCGCAGCGGGTCACAGGTAGACCCCATTTGCCAGGGTGCTCGGCGGTGCCACGACGTAGCCGCCCTCGCCACGAATGTCGAGGCCCGGGCCCAGTGCGCCGGCACTGTTGCGGACGTCGCCGCCGGGCCATGCGAAGGAGCGGTGCTCGCCTCCCGATGGCGTCTTCACAGTCAGGCTGGGCGGCAGGCTCTCGTACTTGACCTCCAGGTCGGCCAGCGAGGCATAGCCGCCGTGGCGGGCGTCAATGTCGAGGACGAACAGGCCCGAACAACGGCCGGTGCGAATACCGACGTTGGCGCGCCCCCAGTGCGCCCACCAGGCTCGGATGACGGTCGGATCAATGGTGGCGTCGTGGAGGCCGTGGGCCGTTGCCGGTAGCTTGCTGCCGGGTCGGAGGGGCAGGACGTGCCAGCCGAGGGCGGCGTACTCGAGGGCGGCCTCGAGCAGGGCGGTCACGCCGCCCCCCCGGCGAGGCGCAGCAGGATCGACCGCTCCGATGCCTCGGCCACGCGGAGCACGTCGAGCTGGTGGGGATCGACGTGTTGTTCGATCACCTCACGGCACCAGCGGCGCAGGATCTCCACCGGGATCGACTCGACTTCCACGGCCTGGCCGACGAACTTCTTCGACCGGGTGTCGGAGGTCTTCTTGATCGACCCGGGCAGGTTCATCGTCTCGATGTCCTCGGCGGTGACGGCTACTCGCTCGAAAGTGATGTCCGCCGCCGGGGCGTAGCGGTGAAGTGACTCCTGCAGCGAGCGCTCGATGTCCACCCCGCTGGGATCGTGGTCGCCGAAGTAGTAGAGGAACGCGGGCCTGCCGCCGGCTTGGATGTGCTTGGCGGCGTTATACGCGAAGGTGCTGCTCGAATAGCCGCGCAGCACCATCAGCGGAACGTCGAACTCGGAGGTCACGGCCATCAGCACGCCGGCCACCGAGTCGCTCTCACACCAGATCTCGACGTAATCGGGGGATCGGCTCCAGAGGTCCCGCCGATAGATCCGGGCCGCCTCGTCGAGGAACGCTTGAAGGTCATCGTGGGTGCGCGGCTTACGCACCCACCGGGTGTTGTCGGCGATCCAGGCGAAGGGCATCTCGCCGCGTTCCCGGAGCAGGCTTACCTCCCGTTGGACGGTGCGGTAGCCGGCAGCCGTCTTCGCAACGACCCCCAGGGCCGCGCATCGGTAGAAGATGAACCTGGCGGTCGTCGGTTTTGACTCGCCGGCCACGGCGATGATCTCGGTACGGAGCTTCTCCATCTCGGCGGCGGTACGCCGGCCGCGCTTTATGGTGCTAGGTCGATAAGGCTCCGGGGCGGGGTCGCCGGCCGCTCCGGCGAAGAGGCCAGCGATGTCCGGGTTCCCGCTCTCGCCTGGGCCGAAGAAGCCAGCGACGATCTCGTCGATCGTCATGCTGCCTCCGAGTGTTCGGCCAAGACGGCGGCGTGCAGCCGTGCCCAGCTCGCCACGCCAGCGATGGCGGCAAGACGTTCGGGCGTCGACACGTCGAGGTGATCCTGGCGTGCGAAGAGCACGATCGCGTCGAGGCGGCAGGTGATTTCTCGGATTCGTGCGTTAGTCTCCACCTTGACCTCGCTCCCTGAGCAAGAGCGCGGTCGCGGAGATGGTGGTGCCGGCGCCCTTCGGGGCGCCGATGCCATTTCTGGTGATCAGGGCGGCCACGTTGGCGAGCGTGGTGGGGTCCTCCACGTGCGCCGGAAGACCCTGGGCCGCACGGCTGCAGGCCACCAGACCCCGAGCCACTAAGGCGAAGTCGGCGGCGTTCATACGCCGCCCGCCAGCCTGCGAGCAACAAAGCGCTCGACCGCGGCGGATGGAATCCGCCGCGAGCGGCCGATCTTGACGGACTCCAGGTCGCCCGAGGCGATCAGGGCGTAAAGCTTGGCTCTTGAGACCCGCAGGTCGGAGCGGGTCTCCTCGACGGTGAGAAGGACAGGGCGGTCAGCCACGAGGGCAACTCCTCGACACAGGCCCTCGCAGAGAGGCTGAGGGCGCTTCCGGCATGACCCTGGGGGACGAGGGTCTATAACCCCGGCGGCATCGCGCTACCCGTACTCTCACTCAAGGGCATCGCGCCCTCGGTCGGCCTGGCGGGGCATCGCGCCCTCGACCTAGACCAGCCTTCAATATACAACAGACAACAGCGGTGGAAGTGGGATCCCCCCCCCCCTTTTTTTTTACACTCTCCAGACAGCCTCGACCCGGTTGGGGTCGAAGCGGTTCCTCCCCCGGACAGCCGGGCCGACGCGGACCTCCTCGACCAGGGCCTTGAGGAGGGCCCGCCGCCAGTCGAGAGACCGGCCCTCCCATGCATCCCGAAGCAACTCCCCCACCGGGAGATCAGCGAGCACACCTGTTTGGCTGGTCAGGCTCGCCAGTCGCCGCTTACCGTCCTCGATTCGGGCCTCGAGGGGCTCCCGGTTGGCCATGAACTCGGTGCGGGTAATGGCTCGCTCGCTGTAGAAGTCCCGGCTGAGGAGCGCTAGCGCCTCCTCGTCCTCACGGATCGCTTCCCGGAGCACTCGATCGCCCTCGTCGTCGGCGGCCGCCGGAGCCAGGGCGGCGGAGGTGTCAGGGCCATCGAGGGCAACGAAGATCATCTCCCGCACCAGATCCTCGAGCGGGTCGGCGAGCACCCGGATCTTGCCGCAGCCGGAGAATCCGGGCCCACTGGCACACACATAGCAACGGCGGCCATCGTCGCGAGGCCGGGCGACCAGCTTGGCGCCGCACAGCCCGCACGTGCCGACGCCAGTGAGCAGGTAGCGCCGCGCGGTTCGTCCGTCGTTCGTCCGTCGTCGCGGGTCATTCAGGATGGCCCGGACGCGGTCCCAGGTCGACCGGTCAACGATTGCCGGCCACTCGGCCGTGGCTGCCACCGCGCCGCGGTGCTCACGCAGCCCAGCGACCCGGGGCGACGTCAACAGTCGCTTGAGAACGTGCTGCGTCCACGGCCGGCCCGTGACGGTCGAGACGCCGGTGGCGTTCCAGTCCGCCGCTATGCCCCGAACACTCTCGCCCGCCAGGATGCGGGCGGCGGCCTCCCGGATCAGGTTGGCCTCGGCCTGGCGAACGGTGAGCCGGTCGGGCTCGAATCCGAATGGCCGGTGTCCCCCACCGGACAGCTTCCCGGCCTCGGCGAGTTCCAGGTGCTTGCGCCGAAGGCGGCGGGACTTGTCGTCGCTCTCCTTGCGGGCCACCGAGCCGAGGATACGGGCCGTGAACATGCCGTCCGGTGTCGACAGGTCGTAGTCGCCGGCCGTACAGGTGGCGACCGTGGCGCCGGTCTGGGCCACCACGTCGATGAAGTCCTCCAGCTCGCGGACGGAGCGGTGGAGCCGGTCGGGGTGCCAGGCGACGATGGCGCCCACGGTCCCGGCCTGCACGTCGTCGAGCATCCTCCGGTACTCGGGGCGCGGCTTGCCGGAGTAGGCGCTCAGATCGTTGTCGACGTAGAGGTCGCCGACGGTCCACCCGCGACGCTCGGCCTCCCGGCGGCAGTCCTGGTGCTGGCGGGTGACGCCAAGCTCCCGGCCTTCATTGTCGCGGCTGATCCGGCAGTAGATAGCGGCTCTCATGTCAGGGAATACTAGCGCACCCCGCCGTGGGCCAGCGAGATCTCACCCGGTCGCATCCACGCGCTCCCCCCGCCGATGAGCGCCACGGACGACGCACCGTGGTGGGGGGCCCGGAACGGCGCCCGATCCACGAGCCCACCTCCGGGCAACGGCCCGCCGGCGGCGGAATGGATCCGGGTGGCTACCAGAGCCTCGTCCCGACCGAGTGGCGGGAGGAGCCCCGGCAGTCGGACGGCCAGCATGGTCTTGCCCGACCCAGGAGGCCCGGACAACAGGAGATGGTGCCCGCCGGCTGCACACACCTCGAGCGCAGTGCGCCCCACATGCTGGCCCCGCACGTCCGACAGGTCGAGCCCTACGCCCGTGCGGGGCCGCCGAGGCGGGTCCGGGATCGTGGGCCAGGGCGCCTCCCCCCGCAGGCATTGCAGCAGGTCGGCCAGCTTCGAAGCCACACGCACGCAGTGACGCCCCACGAGGAGGGCCTCCCAACCGCAGTCCGACGGCACCACCACGCCATCAGCCTCGATGGCCTCGACGAGCGGCACGACACCCGGAACACGCCGGATCGAGCCATCGAGGCCCAGCTCACCAACCATGGCCAGGCCGGCGACCGCAGCCGCGTCGAGCTCGCCGGCCGCCACCAGGAGTGCAACGGCGATCGGCAGATCGAGCCCGGCCCCGCCCTTGCGGGAGCTGGAGGGAGCGAGGTTGACGGTGACGCGGCGGAGCGGCCATTTCAGCCCGCTCGACAACAGCGCAGCCCGCACCCGGTCGCGCGACTCCCGGCAGGCGGCATCGGGCAGGCCGACAACGGTGAACCCGGGAAGGCCGGGCGAGATATGGACCTCGATCAGCACAGGGCTGCCGTCGACGCCGAGAAGGGTGGCCGAAGGGATGGTGGCGAACAACGCGACTCCTCGGAACGAAGAATGTCCGGGAGAGGGCCGTGGGCGCCGGCCACTCGAGCGCTGCGAGCCAGGTTAGCCAGGGGCTGCGACACCCGGTGCAACCCAGGCTGAGCCTTCCGCCTGCGACACCACCGAGGCCATCGGGGCGGCGATACTGGCGCGATGGGATTCAACCCGTACAGGCCCCAGCGTAGGCGTCGCTCGGATTACGCCTTCGTGGCCGCCGCGTTGATCGTGACGTGCGCCCTCTTGGCCTGGGCCTTCCGGTGAGAGGGTCGGGTCGGGGTCCGACCACGCCGGCCTACCCGGTGCTTTCGGCCCGAGCCGACCGGGTGACGCTCTGTCGGTGGTCGATGTTTACGACACTCCGCGCCGAATAGCGCGAACGGTATGGTGGCTCAGGCGACTACCCGTCACGATCGGCCACATCGTGGCCGATCGGTAACGGGCCACGCTACGGGACCTGGACCGGGACCTGGCAGTGGTAGCGCACGAGCAACACCTCGACGAGCGCCCGGGTCTGCGGATTCGGGCTCGACCGGAGACTGAGCAGCCGCTGGCAAAGACGCTCGTTGGTCGCCACCGGGCGGGTGGTAGTGGTCGTCGACGGCCGGGTGGTGGTGGTCGTCGACGGCTCTGTGGTGGTGGTCGACGGCTCCGTGGTGGTGGTCGACGAAGGCCGAGTGGTGGTGGTGGTCGACGAAGGCCGAGTGGTGGTGGTGGTCGACGAAGGCCGAGTGGTGGTGGTGGTCGACGAAGGCCGGGTGGTGGTGGTGGTGGTGGACGGCTGTGTGGTGGTGGTGGACGGCTGTGTGGTGGTGGTCGAAGGGCGGGTGGTGGTGGTGGAGACGGAAACCGCCGTCACGCCACAGGTCGACTGGCCCACGAAGAGGTCGCCTTTGGCGAATGGCCCGAGGAGGGCAAGGTGGACGGCGGTGACGGTGATGGACCCGTCCGGGTTGGTCGTCTGCTCGTTGAAGAAGTAGGTGAATCTCTCGGTGTCGGTGGCGCTGATCACGAGCGTGCCGCTGATGGCGAAGCCCACCGTCGGGTTCGTCGGCACCGGCTGGGTGGCGGTGACGTTGCCGCCGGCATCGGTGGCGGTGTTGACGACGCCGCCGACAATCGTGGTGGAGGCGCTCACCCCGGTCTCGCTCGCCCTACAGGTGCTGGACGCACTGGTGGCACTGAGCTGGCCGCCTCCGGCAGTGGAGATGGCGTTGACGGTGGCCGTGCTGGTCACCGAACCGGTGGGCCCGGTCGTGCCCTGGGTGCTGACGTCGACCCGACCCGACGAGAAGAACGTGGCCGGCCCCGCCCCCACGCTCTCCGACGCCTCGGTGGCTGTCACCGGGGCGGCGGAGCCACCCGCCGGCAGCGTGACCACGGGCCGGGGGCCGACTGCGGGTTGGGCGCCCCCGCCGAGCGTGAGGTTCTGTGCCGATACGCCGAAAGCCCTACCGCTCACCGCGGTCACATCGGCGCTCGACGTCCCCATGAGCGCAAACGCGCCGGCAGTTGTCGCAACCGCCACGACCAGGGTGAAGACCCTCCGGTTCCTCAAGCTGCCCACAGACCTTTGTCCCGTCATGGTGAAAACCTTTCCCAGAACCGATATTGTAAATTCCCGCGATCCGACGGCGCGCTAGGCACCGAGTGCCATGTTCAGTGTGTCAGGTTCGGCTGGTCCGGGCAACAGCAGCGCGTTCGCGACACCATGTCCGACCGCCGGTGTGCCAAATTGGACCCAAGAGGCCAGGCTGGGGAGGTTTCACGCCGGATATGATGGCTCAGCGTCATCCAAAGGGTTCCGTTTACGCCAATGCGTCATCCATACGATCCGGACTTGGAGGAGGGAGTGGGTGTCTCCAAGTTGTTCTCCGAGGCAGGCACGGTGGCTAGCTTCGTCACCCTTACCCCGCAAGCCCCCGACCCTGGCTCGTTATACCGGGGAACGCGGGCATGACTCTGGGTCGACGGACAACGACTTCCAACGCCGGCGACACAAGAGCGGAGACATCTCTGCACTCGACGGGCACCGAGCCGCTGCTGACGGTGACGGATCTGTCGGTGTGCTTCGGGGGTGAGGTCGAGGCCCTGCGGGGGGTGACCTTCTCACTCGAGCGGGGTGAGTCCCTGGCCATCGTCGGGGAGAGCGGGTCGGGCAAGTCCACGCTCGCCCTGTGTCTGTCGGGCCTCATCCAACCCCCCGAGGCGCGCGGCAGCGTGCGGGTGGGGGGCGTCGAGCTGATGGGAGCATCGGACGCCGCCTTGCGCTCGGTACGCTGGGCCACGGTGGCGCTGGCCCTGCAGGGCTCACCGTTCAACCCCGTGGTCACCGTCGGCGATCAGGTGGCCGAACCTCTGCGGGACCGCCTCGGGATGGGCGCCGCCGATGCGGGGCGTCGCGCCGCCGAGCTCGCCGGGGAGGTCCTGCTCGATCCGGCCCTGCTCGATCGCTACCCTCACGAGCTCTCCGGCGGGCAGCGGCGCCGCGCCGCCATCGCCATGGTCCTGGCCCTCGACCCTGTATTGGTGGTGCTCGACGAGCCCACCGCGGGCCTCGACCCCGCCACCCGCCATCAGCTCGTCGAGCGACTCGGCGTGCTGGCCAAGGCCAGGGGCTTCGCCCTCGTCGTGATCTCTCACGACCTGCCGGACGCAGCCAGCCTGGCCACCCGCACCATGGTGCTCTACGCAGGCGAGGCCATGGAGGAGGGCGCTACGGCCCGGGTCATCGGCGAACCCGCTCACCCCTACAGCTGGGCCCTGATCAATACGTTTCCGGTGATGACCACCACCAAGGACCTGCGACCGATCCGAGGCATCCCCCCCGACCCCCGCGCCGTACCCCCGGGCTGCCCGTTCCACCCACGCTGCTCCCAGGCCGAGGCCGTCTGCTCCGAGAAGCGCCCGGAGCTGGTCGCTTCCCGCGACCGCCAGGTCTTCTGCCACTTCGGCGGGCTGAAGACGCTCCTGAGCGCTCGCGACGTGACCAAGTCGTTCGGTCGGGGCCGCAGGACGGTGCCGGCCGTCGACGGGGTCTCCATCACCCTCGCCGAAGGCGAGTCGGTCGGCATCGTCGGTCCTTCGGGCAGCGGGAAATCCACGTTCGCCCGCATCATCGCCGGGCATCTCGCCCTCGACTCCGGGCACGTGCTGTTAGAGGGTGAGGCGCTGCCTACGTCGTGGAAGGGGGCCGATCGCCTCCGTCGTCGCCGGATCCAGCTGGTCATGCAGGACCCGGCCGACGCGCTGTCGCCCCGGCTCGACGTCGAGGAGCTGGTTCGCGAACCGCTCGACCTGATGAACGACGGCGACGACGCCGGGCGCCGGACGGCTGTGGCGGAGGCCCTCGAGAGTGTGGGACTGCCGGGTACTGGTTCATTCCTCCGCGCCCGCACCCACGAGCTGTCCGGAGGTCAGCTGCAGCGGATCGCCCTGGCTCGCGCCCTCGTCTCCGGGCCGAAGCTTCTGGTGGCCGACGAGCCCACAGCCATGCTCGACGCCTCCGAGCAGGCTCGTCTTCTGGTGGTGCTGCGTGAACGGCAGACCGAGATGGGCCTCGGGCTGGTGTTCATCTCCCACGACATCGCCGTGGTGCGCAAGATGACCGACCGCATGGTGGTGCTCGACGCCGGGAAGGTGGTGGAGGAGGGACCGTCGTCGATCGTGTCCGTCAACCCGCAGAGCCCCACCGCACGGCTACTCGTGGAGGCGTCGCCGGCCTTTGCTCCCGCCGTGGGGGGCGACGGGCAGGGCTGAACGATCTGCGGGCGCCCGGAGCCCGCTGCAGTGGCGGTGATTGTAACGGGGGCCCGTGATGTGCAACGCTGGTCGTATAATCATGTCTCCGGGTGCGGGGCGGATGGAGGAGCAAAATGGTGAGGCGGGATCGAGTTGGTGTGCAGACGAAGGTTGCGGCGGCATTGATGGCGCTCGGCGCGGGCGTGTACGTCACGGTCGCAGGTCCATCGTCGGCCGACGTGACCGCCGTGACGGGTAGCGCCTTCGGCGTCTCGATACAGAACATTACGCTCGGCGGGGGCGCCCAGCCCCCGGTCGGCCCGGATCCCGTGGTCACGCTGCCGGCGGTCGGCTCCGCCGTCCCGGTGACCGCCACCTCGCCGTCGGAGTTGGTGGGTGCGGGGCCGGCCATATTCTTCTCGTCGGGCCAGGTCGACGTCAGCACCCAGGGCACGACCGGGCCCACCGGGTCGGTGATGAGCACGGCCACCGTCAACGACATCTCCACTGACCTCGGGGGCCAACTCGCTGCCACCAGCGCGTCGAGCACCTGTACGGCGAGCGAGACCGGGGTGAGCGCCTCCACCACGATCGTCGACGGCGTCGTCAACACCGCCACTGACGCCGACGGCGTCGTCACCGCCACCCAGCCGGTGCCGGCGAACCCGCCCGTGGGCGCCTTTATCGACGGCACGGTCGTGGCCGGCGCCAGCAACGAGTCGTTCACCTACATCTTCAACGAGCAGACGACCAACCCGGACGGGTCCATCACCGTCGCCGCCGTCCACCTTGTCCTCCGCGGGCCGTTCGCCAAGGGCGACCTCTTCGTGGGGCAGTCGGTCTGTGGCGTGACCGCGGCCGCCCCCACCACCACCACGTCGAGCACGCTAGTCCCGTCGTCGACCACCACATCGAGCACGCTGGTCCCGTCGTCGACCACCACGTCGAGCACGCGGGTCCCGTCGTCGACGACTACCACGTCGGTGCCCCCGGGTGTCATCACTACGGGCGGTGGCGGCACCGTCGGTGGTGGCGGCACCGTTAGCGGTGGGGGGAACGCCCTTGTCCGCACCGGCGCCGAGACGTCCAGGATCACAGTGCTGGCGGCCGTCGCCCTGTTCCTGGGATTCTGCCTCGTACGCGCTGCCCGGTTCCGCCGCTACGCAGCCCCGTGGAACCGCCGGGGCCGCTGGTAGGCGGCGGCACCCTCGCCTGGACCCCCATTAGCGGGTCGAGCGGATCCTGTCGCCGGTCTTCATGCCCGTGACGAAGAGCTGCTTGTTGTGCGCTGCGGTCGGGAACTCGCCCGGCGTGAAGTACCACTGGTCGAGCACCCGCTTGCGGAAGACCTCGAACCGCTCCGGATAGTAGAGCGGAAGGATGGGGATGTCGTCGGCGATGATCTTCTGCATCTCGTTGACGATGCCCTTGCGCTGGGCGTCGTCGAAGGTGACCGACTGCTTGTCGGCCAGAGCGTTGAACGCCGGGTTGTCGTAGTTACTGGCCGAGGTGAGCGAGAACTGGCCCGGTGCGCCCCTGAACACCACACGCAGGATCTCCGGGTCGGCGTTGGGGCCCCCGGGCGATGGGCCCGGATAGATGAGCACGGCCATGTCGTAGCCCCCGAAGAGCTTGGGGCCGAACAGCTCGGGGCCGAGGGTGGCCGGCTTGGGCCGGAGCTCCACGCCGATGCGCTTGATGGCGGGAATGACGATCTCCGACATCGCAGCACCGTCGCCACTGTCGTAGCGGAACTCGAAGCTCAGGGGTTTCCCGTCCGGTCCCTGGCGGATGCCACCGCTTCCCATCCGGTAGCCGGCGCCGTCGAGGAGCGAGTTGGCCCCGGCGACGTCGAGGTCGTATTGGCGAACCTCTGGGTTGTAATAGGGGTTCTTGGGGCCGAGGAAGCCGGGGTTGCCGATTGCCCCCTTGCCGGCGGAGAGGCGGGTCAGGAGCTCCTTGCGGTCGATGGCCATGGCGCACGCCTGGCGGAACCGCACGTCGCCGAGCGCCCCTCCTTTGCCCAGGTTCCAGTAGAGCTGGGCCAGGACGATGTCGCCGACGTTGGTGACCATGCCGTATTCGCTGTTCGACTTCACCTGGGCCAAGATGTCGTCTCGCACCCCGAAGCCCTCAGCAAGGTCGCTCTGGCCGGAGAGCAGGGCGGCGAACTGATCGGTGATGGCGTTCATCTCAATGCGCTTCACCCACGGCGTCCCGAGGAAGTAGTCGTCTTTGGCCGTGAACTGGAGCGGGTTGCCGTCATCGTTGGGGGAGGTGAGCGTGTAGGGCCCGGTGCCCACGAGCACCTTGGGGTCGAGGATCGTGCCCGGGTCCCTGATCGACTCCCAGATGTGTCTGGGAACGATCGGCACGGCGGCCGCCACCCAGTTGGGGAACACCACCGACGGCTGGTCGAGGGTGAACACCACCGTCTTGGCGTCGGTGGCCACGACCTTCTTGATGCCCTTGGGAGGCTGGATGATCACCGGCGGCAACAGCGATCCCTGCTTGGCGTAGTACTCGTAGGTGAACACCACGTCGTCGGCCGTGAACGGCCTGCCGTCGCTCCATTTCACGCCGTCTCGGAGCTCGAAGGTGTAGGTGAGGTGGTCGGGAGAGCTGCTGAACGACTTGGCCAACCACGGGATGGGCTTGCCGCTGGCCTCCGTCCACAGCAGGGTGTCGTACAGGAGGCTCATCTGGTTGTAGCCGAAATCGGCATTGCTGGCGAAGGGCGACGGAAAGCCGGCGGCCGCGTCGGCCAGGCGTACCGTGGGACGACCCCCGGGGCCGCCACCGGGTGACCCGGACGACCCCGAGCCGGTACAGCCGGCGAGCGCCAGGGCACCGGCGCCGCCCAGGGCTGCCAGCAGGAACTGCCGACGGTCGAGGGTGTAGGGGTGCCCAGAGGGCCCGGGTGTTACTTCGGTCACGGAGTCTCCAGTTCGTCGAAGTGTGCTGTGTTGGAGCCCCGGCGACGGGCCCTCACGAGGATCGAAGCCAACGAGGATTGAATGCGGGCTCGAGGGCGATGCCCACGAAGGCGAAGCCCAGGATGGTGAGGAGGACAGCGAAGCCGGGCGGCAACGCCCACCACGGCCACATGGGGCTGAAGTAAATGCTCTGCTGGGCCGTCGCCCGGTTGAGTATCAGCCCCCAGCTCGCGGTGCTGGGGTTGCCGAGACCGAGGAAGGTGAGGGCGGCTTCGAGTGCCACCGCGGTGCTCGCCCACTCGACCCAGCGGACGATCAGCAGGGGGCCCATGCCGGGCACCAGGTGGCGGCGCAGCACGTACAGTCGGCCGGCGCCGAACCCCCGCGCCGCTCTGATGAATCCGGCGTCGCGCAGGGCAAGGGCCTGGCTGCGCAGGATGCGGGCGTTGGGCGCGATACCCGAAGTGGCGACCACGATGATGATCGCCGTCTCGCTCGGGCCGGCCAGGGCGCTGATCAGCACCAGCAGGGGAAGGCCCGGGAGGGCGAGCAGGAACACGGTCGTCCGGTTGGACAGCGTGTCGGTCCTCCCCCCCAGCAGGGCGGGAAGCACTCCGAGGAAGATCCCCCCCAGGAGCGCGAGCGATGCCCCCACGACCGCCACTACGAAGGAGGTGCGGGCTCCGTAGATGAGTTGGGAGAGAATGTCGCGCCCGGGGATGTCGGTGCCCAGCAGGTGCCTGGCCGAGGGCAACTGGAGGGCCGGACCGGTGACGGCCTTGGGGTTGTAGGGCGCGAGCCACGGGGCGAAGATGGCCGTCACCACGAGGAGCGTGATCAAGGTGAGCCCGGCCACCATCAACGGTGATCGCAGGAGGGCACGGGTGCGACTCGGGCGTGGGCGCTCGGCCTCGGGCTCCAGGGCTGGTTCCGCCGGGAGGGCGGGAGCGTCAGCGGTCAGGGTCATACGACTGCCCGGGGGTCGAGGCGCCGGTAGGCCACGTCGGCCAGGGCGTTGATGGTGACGATGCCCACGCTGAGCACCAGGAACGTGCCCTGCATCACCGGGTAGTCACGTGTGGGAATCGAGTTGAACATGAGGCCGCCCAGCCCCGGATAGGAGAAGATACGCTCGACGACCAGGTTGGCGGTGATCGCGAAGCCGATCTCGACGGCGGTCAGGCTCACCACCGGCAGCATGGCGTTGCGTGCGGCGTACCGGTACTTGAGACGGCGGTTGCGCAACCCCTTGGCTCGGCCCATCTGCAGGTAATCAGAGCCCAACTCGCTCACCATGCCCGCCCGCATCACCAGGTAGTACCCCACGGTGAGACCCACTGTGAGCACCACCACGGGCAGGAAGGCGTGGCTGGCGATGTCGCTCACCCGCTGGAAGAAGCTGTTCGACGACGAGAACGGCGTCTCGGACAGGCCCAGTGGAAACCACTTGAGATTGACGGCGAAGCCGAAGAGCAGCAGTGACGCCAGCAGGAAGGGGGGGAACTCCCGAAGGGAGAGCAGGCCGGTCATGAGCGCTCTGTCGGCGGGCCGGTCGCGTCGCCAGCCCGCTTGCACGCCGAGGACACAACCGATGAGCGAGGCGAAGAGCATCGACGCGGTGATGAGGAGGATGGTCCACGGTGCGGCCTTGGCGACCTCGTGGGTGACCTGCTGGTTCGTGGAGATGGAGCGGCCGAGGTCGCCATGGGCCAGCTGGTTGAGGTAGTGGCCGTACTGGGAGATCAGGGGGCCGTGGAGGTTGTAGTACTTCTCCATCTTGATCCTGCTCTCCTCGCCGTAGTTGAAGCTGCTCGAACCCCTCGCGACCAGGGACGTGATGGGGTCGCCGGGCATGGCCCGGGGGAGCATGAAGTTGAGGGTGGTCAGCAGGAAGATCATCCCCAGGTAGGAGGCCAGCACCGCCGGCCATGTCCGCCGCCGGCGCGGTCGCGGCGGTGTGGTCGCGGTCGGCGGAGACTCCGGCTCCGGCGTGGTCAACCCGATGAGCGCGCCCTCGTCGAGCGCTGAGCTGATCCGACCACCGGTGTCGGTCAATGCGTCCCCCTCATCAGCGGTGGAACGCTTGCAGGCACCGGTTGATGGGACCTCTGGAGCTGGCGGATCGCGCTGGGCTCCCTACGCCTGGTGACCCGACGGCGCCACAGTCACCGAAGCGGCCAGACACGTCGGCGCTTGGCCCAGTGCATGGCGATGGCACCGGCGCCCACGAGCTCGAGGCCGATGAACACCAGGGGCATCACGTTGGTTCCGGTGGTGGGCATGTTGGCCGTGCCGCTGCCGGTGGTCGAACCCGTACCGGTGGTCCCGCTGCCGGTGCCCGCACCCGGTGTGCTCGTGTCCGGAGGGGCCGTCGTGGGCGCGCTCGCTCCTGCCAGGTTGCACGAGGAGTGGGCGACGATCACGTTGCCGGTCAGCGTGGGACCGAGAAGGAACTCGTGCACGGCGTTCACGGTGATCGAGCCGTCACCGTTGGAGACCTGCTCGTTGAACACGACCCTGAAGGTGTCCTTCACGCCCTCGAGGGCGCCGGAGACCTCCGTGTTGGGAGGTGGGTTGGCCGGGATGTCGTAGTAGACGTCGTCGGCGGGGCTGTCGAGGTTGGCGCCCTCCGACGTCCGTAGGGTGGCGCCGGTGCGTCCGCCGTCGCCTGGCCCCGCGAAGGTCGCCGAGCCGGTAGTCCCGGTGCCCGACGCCGTGCAGGTGGACTCGACGTTGCCGGCGTAGAGGATCTCGCCGGAACCCTGGGTGGGGATGGTCGTGGCCTTGGCCTTGCTGGTCACCGATCCGCTCGATCCGGTGGTCCCCTGAGTGCTGACCTCGAGCGGCCCCGACGTGAAGAGGATGCCCGGCCCGTAGCTTGCGTCGGCGCTCGGGGCGCTGGCGGTCACAGGGGTGGCCGAGCCGCCGTCGGGAAGGGTGACGACGGGTGCCGGCCCAATGGGAGTCTGGGGGCCTTTGAAAAGGATGATGTCAGTGGCGGCGTAGCCATATGCGCCCGAGGCCTCGGCGGTCTGGGCACTGGCTGGAGCCGCGAACCCCAACGTCGTCGCGCCAAACGCCAAAAGACCGGCGAGAGGTGCCGCTGCCCTCCTCCGGACACCTGACCAGTGATGACGGACCATTCGTGCTCCCCTCCGACCCGCATCGCGTGCGTCGGTGCTTGTGCCGCCAACAACCCTGCCTGCGGGCCGAACCATGAGAGCCCGCGGCTCCGAACGTCGTTGACGCTATCACGGAGCATGGCCGAGAACACAAGAGGCTACGAAAGTTCTCCCAGAGCACTATATGTGCTCTGGCACTAGTGGAATGCCCTCCGCAGGACGCCCGCCTAGCGGGAGTTTCCGGGCTGCTACGCGGTGGCTTGGTGTTTCCGCAGGTGGGCGGGGGTTTTCGGGCGCTCGCCGCGTATTACCTAGGTGAGGGCGATGCTGAGTTCATCGATGGAGTTGAACGGGTGGGAGGCGTTGT
>JBBSHU010000053.1:0-20530 GCA_038232455.1 Acidimicrobiales bacterium | reverse complement strand
GGGCAACTGGTACGCGCTCCCCTACGAGGACCGTGAACGCCTCATGTTCGGGCACGGCAAGAAGGCCCGGGAGTTCAGTGGCCGGGTCGTGCAACTGGTCACCGGCTCCACCGGCCTCGACGACTGGGAGTGGGCCGTCACCCTGTTCGCCGACGACGTCGTGTCCATCAAGGCGTGCGTCCACGAACTGCGCTTCGACGAGGCCTCGTCGGTGTACGCCGAGTTCGGTCCGTTCCTCGTCGGCCTCGTGGTCCCCATCGAAGAAGCCCTCCAGCGCATCGGCCTGGGCTGATTCGTAGGGGCTGCTACGGCTTGCGCCACCGGGCGGCGGGCTACCGAGACGACCACGACGATCCAGCCGACTTTCGTCAGACGAACGACATAGCTAAACTAGTCGCGCTGGGTCATCTCAGACATCCTCACGTTGCCTGAGGCTCGATCGGACGGATGCCTCTCTTACGAAGCTCGGGCCTCGAAGACGTCCGCCGTCATCGAACCTGTCACCTCGCCGAACCGAGGCGCTCCTCCATCTCCGCGGCAACCTCAGCCGTCGCGGTAGCGAAATCGCCACGCGCTTCGATCTCGGCGCGTAGAGGAGTGCCGTTGCAGTAGCCCGAGGCGAGGTCCGCGGCCGACTCGGCGTGTCCTTCGAGCGTCACCGACTCGACAGCCACGCAGTGGAGGCCGGCGCCCTGAGATCGGCTACGACGACATCGACGTCGGCATACCCGTGCGGGATCGAAGTCATGAAGGTGGGCGGCTCCTCGGGAAAGGCGCGCTGGAGGCCGGCCACGAGGGCGGACTGAAAATCGTGTGTCTCGACGGTGGCCCATGCGCTCATGAGCAATCTCCCGTCGGGTCTGAGCACTCGTCGGGCCTCGGCGAAAGCTACCGGCTTGTCGGGGAAGAACATCACGCCGAACCGGCAGGCGACGAGATCGTACTGGGCGTCGTCCAAGGGAAGATCTTGCGTCGGCGTGCCGCCACACCGCGCCCGGCGCCCGGCTCCGACCAAAATCGACCATTGCGTCGTTCACGTCGGTCGCCGTCACCTCGGCCGAGGCCGAGGCGGCCGCAAGGAGCTCGCGGGTCAACACTCTCGTCCCCGCGACGAGCTCGAGCGTCACCGGTCGAAGGCATCGCGGAGCCGGCCGTTGATCAACTGCTTGACCGATAGCGAAACCGCCCCACGCCCAAGATGGTAGGGGTCTCTCGCTGACGAGCCCGCGCCGCCGACGCGCCGGTAACCTGATCGGGTGGCGACCCATGGGTGACCTGCAGCGACTGAGGCTGGGGCTGAGTGAGATCGGGCGGGTGACCGTGGCCTTCAGTGGCGGTGCCGACTCGGCCCTCCTGGCGTGGGTGGCCAACGACACCCTCGGGGCGGCCGGGGCCCACGCGGTGACAGCCGTGTCGGCCTCCCTCGCCGACAGCGAACGCCACGACTGTGCCGCCCTGGCCGGGGAGTGGGGCCTGCGTTGGACGGCGGTGGAAACCGACGAGCTCGAACGGCCCGACTACGTGGCCAACGGCGGCGACCGATGCTTTCACTGCAAGTCGGCTCTGCTCGACGCCCTCGTCCCCCTTGCCGAGGCCGAGGGGGCCACGGTGGTACTGGGCACAAACCTCGACGACCTCGGCGACCACCGCCCCGGCCAGCAGGCCGCGGCGGCGAGAGGAGCGGCGTTCCCCTTGGTCGACGCCGGCTTCACCAAAGCCGACGTGCGGGAGACGTCACGGATCCTCGGCCTGCGCACCTGGGACAAGCCCGCGGCAGCGTGCCTGGCCTCCCGCGTCCCTTACGGCACACCGGTCACCGTCACCACCCTCGCCACGGTGGGCCGCGCCGAGCGCGCCCTGCATGCCCTCGGGTTCGCCCAGGTGCGGGTGCGCCACTACGGCGACCTGGCCCGCCTAGAAGTCGACACCGACGACCTGAAGGCCGTGGTGGAACGACGCCGGGCCGTCGTCGACGCCGTTCGGGGCGCCGGTTACCGCTATGTGACCCTCGATCTCGAGGGCTTCCGGTCCGGCAATCTCAACGATGCCCTCGCGCTCCCCGCCGACGGAAACGGCGACCTCGCCCACGTCGCCGGTCGTCCGAGTGGACGGGGACCGTCGACATGACAAAGCTTCGGGTCTGATGGCTACCGTTCGGATCAAGCTGACCTTCCCTGAACAGCTCATAAAGCAGCCCCTCCTGGGCCGCCTCGACCGCCAGTTCGACGTCCTGCCCAACATCCGCCGGGCGAACATCGAGGAGAAGGTTGGGTGGATCGTGTGCGAGTTGGCCGGCGAGCCCCACGCCGTCGAGGAGGCCATCTCCTGGTTGGAGCAGAAGGGCGTCCAAGTCGATCGGCTGGGCGACGTGGTCGAGTCGTGAGGTCCCGGCCTCGTTCCTGACGCCGAGCGTCACCGGGACCAGGGGGTCCGGGGCCGCTCCTGAGTGACGCCGTCGATCTCGACGTCGGTGCGCTCGTTGTAGAACGCGATCCGCCCACGGACGTCCTCCGCCTCCCGGCGGACGCTGTCGTCGTAGGTCCAGGCCACGTCGAAGGACTCACCGTCGGCCGCCTTCGCCGACCAGTGCCGGGCCGAGCCCTTGTAGGCACACTGGGTGACGGTGTCGGAGGGCCCGATCATCGCCAACCGCACGTCGCGGAAGGGGAGGTAGTAGCGGATGGGCAGACCTGTCTCGTAGAGCGCCCGGGCCGAGGTGGAGTCGGCCAGCACCTCCCCGGCGAGGAGGATGCGCACCCGGCGCGACGTGGCCAGGGTGTCGATGCGGTGGTACGGGTCGCGAGGGTGGACGAAGACCTCCTCGTCTTCTTCGTACCAGGAGTCGACGGCATCCCACGCGACCCGGACGTGTCCCTCGGCGTGCCGTTCGGGCTCATCGGCGACGGTAACGGAGACATCGTCGGCGGGGAAGGCGTAGTGCGGCAACGTCCGGCTCTCGTAGACGAGGCGGACCCGTTCGCTGTCGACGACGGTCACACCATCGACGACGGCTCGTACCCGCCGGGCGAGAGGCTCGACGAACACCACCGTTTCCGGCGGCACGAAGTTGAAGGTTCCGGCGGGCTGATGTCCGAACGGGCCACTTCCCATGGTGAGAGTCATGGCCTCATCCTGACGTCGCCGCCACCGTCCCTACCAGCCGGCCGTGCCAGGCCCTCCCTTGAACGGTCCGACGACGCTGCCGGTGATCCAGCCGCCGTAGAAGCCGCCGGGCTGGGCCTCGACGTACTCGCCGTCGACGAGGCACACCTCCATGAGGCCCGGGTAGAACGACACGTAACCGGCCATGGCCTCGTAGCCGGCCGACGGGTGCTCGTAGGTCCATGCCCCGTCGGGGGCCGTCTGGCCCTTCATTGAGACGCTGAGATAGGCGGCCACACCCTTGAACTCGCAGAACGACGTGCGGCCGGTGGGAGTGAGGATGCCGGGAACGATGCTGTCGAGTGGGAGGTAGAACCCGGGCGGGTGGCTGGTCTCCAGGACCCGCAACGGCTCCAAGGTGAGAGCGATGGTCTCACCACCGAGGATGACCTCGACCTGGTGACGGACCGCCTCCAGGCGCGGCGGGCGCGGATAGTCCCAGACCGACTCCTGGCCGGGCCCGGGGGGGATCGGCTCCGGTTTCGTCATTCGTGGCTCTCCCTGCGGTGACCCACCTTGGCGATGGGCCGGCCGGTCGAAGTGGGGCAGGATAGTGGGATGCGCGAGCATGCTACGGCGCTGGCCGATGCGATCGAGGGCGCCCTGCCCGGCTGGGTCGAGCGCTCCGTCGCTCGCCGGCTCCCCGGAGACAACGACCCCGACGGGCCCCCGCCGGAGTGGGTCGCGGCGGCGACCATCGAGGCCGCCTCGCGCGCCCGGGCCGAGGTCGGGCCCCAAATCCGCGCCCTGCTCGACGCCGACATCGACGAGCAGCGCAGCACTCCCCTGGCCCTGCTGCGCACGGCCGTGAGCTACCCGGCCGCCGTCCTGGCCGCCGCCGGGGTGCCACCGGTCGATCGTGACGAGGCCCAGGTCCGCCTCTTCCCCGACGACGTCTACGATCTTGCGCCCGCCACCTTCGCCGACGTCGACCCCGCCCTGGCCGAGCCGGGCATGGCGTGGGGAGCGGCCAAGGCATGGACCCACCGTCAGCGTCACCAGGCAGCCAGTTGAGCCGGATCGTGGCCTATGTGCCCGACCTCATGGACCGCTCCCGGGTGACGGCGGCGGGGAGAGCGATCACCTTCGTGGGCGACCTGGCCGCACTGCCGGCCGCCGCCGCCGACGCCGACCTGGTCGTCGTCGACCTCACGCGCGCCGGTGTGCTCGAGGTGGTCCCCACCCTGGCCGGCCCGGTGATCGGCTTCGCCAACCACACCGAACGCGAGCTCATGGACTCGGCCCGGGCGGCCGGCTGCACCACCGTGCTGGCCCGGTCCGCCTTCTTCTCCCGCCTGGGCGAGTTACTTCCTCCTGATGTCGCCTGAAGGCCTGGCGTCAGCGCCGGTCGCCGCGAGGGCGCTGCCAGCCGGTGTCGCTGATCGGACGCTGCTCGTAGAACAGGCAGTCGTCCGGACAGTCGAACGGCATGGACTGGGCCACGTCGAGGCGGCACCGCTCGATTCGATCGCCGGTGGGCATGCTGCGACTGCTGTAGTGGCGGCAATCGACACGTGCGGACATCGCTCCATTGTCGCAGGCACCGGCCGTGGCTGTGGCACCGTCGATCAGTTCACGTCGCCGTCGCCATGAGCCACCGCGGCGACAACCATGCGGCGAGCCCCCACGATCTCCTGCGCTGGAGCGAAGCCCTTGCGGGAATCGCCCGTACCGGCCTGGGGTTCACGGACAACCTCTACGAACGGGAGCGCTTCGAGGAGGTCCTGCGCGTCGCCGCCGACATGCAGGTGGCCGCCGGCCTGGCGCCCGAGTCGGAGATCCTCGTGCAGGAATGGCTGCGACGGGTGGGCGACGGGGTCGCCGGATACGTGACGCCCAAGGTGGCGGTCGGGGCGGTCGTGGGCAACGATCACCAGGAGATCCTGCTGGTACAGCGCTCGGACTCAGGCGCTTGGCTCTACCCCACGGGCTGGGCCGACGTGGGCTATTCAGCCTCGGAGGTGGCCGTGAAGGAGGTGCTGGAAGAGACCGGCATGCAGGTCGAGCCCACTCGCCTCATCGCCCTGCTCGACGGCCTCCGGCTCGGCTTCACCCGCATCCCGCTGTACTCGTTGGTGTTCCACTGCCGGCTCGTCGGCGGCACGCTGGCCGGTCATCCCCTCGAGTGCCGCGACGTGGGCTGGTTCGCCGAAAATGCTCTGCCCTCCCCGCTCGCCGGAAAGAATCGCTGGGTAGCACAGGCGTTCCGAGCCATCCGGGGCGAGCCTCTCGACGTGGTGTTCGACACGCCGCGCCAACCCCCGTGGCGCGGGCCGGACGCCGCCGGTGACGCCGGGCGGTAGGCCGAGTGCCGTGGCGGCCGGTCGAGGGACTAGTTTTGCTTCGAGGGGCGGGGTGTCGACAGGAGGATTTTCGTGCGTTTGGCCAAGCGGAGAAGGGTGGGCCCGGATGATCCTATGGCCGTGGTCCACCGGTTCCTCGATGCCGCCAACCACCACGACTCCGACACGCTCTACGCCACCGTTCATCCCGAGTTCGAGAGCTTCCAGCCCCTGCACCCCGACCGCGACTTCCGGGGCCCGGGTCAGCTGATCAGCAACTGGAAGGCGATCTTCGAGGCCGAACCCGGCTTCCGGCTCACCGTCCTGCGGGCGTCCACCACCGGCAACACGGTCTGGGTCGAGCTCCACGGTGCCGGCGACAGCGCCGAGGCGGCGGGGATCTTCATCGTCGGCGTGGAGAACGGCCGCATCAGATGGGTCCGGGTCTACAGCGATCTGGTCGAGGCGGCACCGGAGGAAGAGCTCCCGGAGAGTGCCGGCCGGCCCGGCGAGGTCGCCGCCGAGCCCTCAGTCCCGAGCTTCGTGTATGCCTCCGACATCATCGAACGGCCTGGCGCGGGCGATGGCGCCCTGTCCACCCCCTCCCCCGTGGGCCAGGCCGACGACGGCGACTCCGGGAGCGTCGGGAACGGCGCCCTACGGCTGGTCGAAGCGTCGGGCGAGTCGGAACCCGAGACGGCGAGCGAGTCGGCGGCGGCGCCCGACCCCGGGCTACGCCTCGTCGACCCCAGTTCGACGGAGGCCGGGGGTGTCGTCGAGGTTCCCGAACCCGACGCAGGACCGGTGGAGACACTCGTCGGGCCGTCCCGGTCCTTTCCCACCCCGTCGCCGGCGGACGAGACCACGCCGCTCGGAGCATCTCTGGCCGACCTCTGGGGCGACAAGGACGCCGGCGGCGGCGATGCCCCCCCTCCTGATTCCGCTTTCGCCGACCTCGGCGGCGACCCGGCCGACGACCCCGCCGCCGCCACCGATGACCCCGCCACCGATGACGCCGCCGACATCGCAACCGACAGTGCCGAGACCACCGACCCCGCCGATGCCGACCAGGGCGGTGGCGAGAGCGCAGCGGAGCCCGATCTGGAGACCACGACCGACGACAGCCCACCGCCCGATGTCGTCAACGCCGAGTTCGACACCGGCGCCGAATCCGAGCCCAAATCCGGGACCAAGGAACCATCCTCCATCGACGACAAGCGGGACCCGCCTGCCCCCCGGTCGTACGACACCGGTCGCCGGCAGCAGGAACCGCGGTTGTCGCGGTGGCGGAAGGCCTTGCGGAAGGACTGAGCGCGGGTTCCCGTCGGCGCGCCACGCCGGGCCAGGCGCACGGCCTCAGGGTGAGGCAGGGGCGGCCTTGTTCCGGTAGAAACGGACGCCGTCGACGGTAGCCAGCAGCACGTAGTTCCCGCTGATCCGCTGCCACAGCTCGGACCGTTCGAGGGGGAAGAACCGGGCGCCGCGGATCCTTGTGCCGCTGGTGTCGACGATGAGCGACGCCGGATGGGCAGCGAAGTCCTGGTCGAGCAGGCCCCAGGCCCCCGGGAGCCCGTCGGACAGCCGGTTCACGCCATCGTCGCGACCACCCGTCACGCCGGTGAGAAAACCGGTGTGGATGAAGCGGGTGGCCGGCTCACGTCCCGACGCCCAGTAGATCTCGGGGAACTCACCCCAGACGAACACGGTGTCGTCGGGGCCGGTGATGCGCCTGACCTCGGCGGCGGCGGCGCCGTAGGGCAGTAGGCCGCGCTCGTCGGCAGGGAGAAAGGCGACCGCGACCATCACCGCTGCGGCCAGGGCGGTGAAACCGAAGGCCAGCCGTCGGAACGCGGGGGCGAGAAGGGGGAGGACACCCGCGCCGATGAGCGCCAACGGCGGCAGGATCTGGAGGTAGTAGTGACCGAAGAAGCGGAGCCCGATCAGGACGCTGACCACGCCTCCGGCCAGCCACATCCACTGGTCGAGGGTGGCCGAGCGGCGTCGGGCGGCGACGACGGCCAACAGGACGAGGGCCAGGTTGATGCCGATGAAGGCCCCGGTCATGGCCATGCCCCGGCCGATGGTGGCGGTGATCGAGCCCCGGAGGGCCATGTACCCGCCGTTGCCGGTGACCGTCCACAGTAGGAACTCCGACGGCCCGAAGTAGAGGGCGGTCACGCCGATCACCGCCGCGCCGGCCACCCCGGCCCGGAGGACCTGGCGCCAACCGCCGGCGTTCCAGAGCAGCCAGACGATGGGGACTGCGGTGACGATGGCCGTCTGCTTGCACAGGCAGGCCACGGCCAGGCAGACACCCGCCGTCAGGGCGCGCTTGCGCCCGGCCGCCACGATCGCCGCGGTCATCGGCAACAACATGAACAGTTCGAAGCCCGCGGCCTGGGTGTCGGCCGGGAAGAAGGCGGCCGTGCCGAGCAGGAACAGGACCAAGCACGCCCAGGCCGCCCGTCGGCTGCGGTACCGGCGCTCGGCCTCGAACGCCAACAGGATGGCCGTGGCCGCGACCGACAGGGCGGCCACACCCCGGATCGGGCGCAGGTCGCGACTTCCGGTGGCGCCGAAGACGGCGGCATACACGTAGGGCACGACCGGAGGCTTGCGGTCGGCGGTCTCGTGGTACATGCGACCACCGCGGTCGATGACCATAGCCATGGTGGCGATGCTGGATTCGTCGGAGTTGAAGAGGTGGACGAGCATCCCGGGCAGATGCAGGCCCAACGACATCACGATGGCCACCGCCATGAGGCCCCAGCGCCGGGGCGACCGGGTCTCGGGTCGGCTCTCGTCCTCGATCGTGTCGATGCTCGCTCCGGAATCGAGCGGCATACCGGCTCCGGGCCCGAACGGAGTGTCGGCGCGTTCCTCCTGCACGCTCATGTGCGATCAGCCGTGACGGCCACGAGCGACGGCCAGGCGACGGCGGTCACCGCCGCGCCCACGATGAGGCCCGAGTCGTTGAGCACCGATCCGAGCACACCCGCCACGACCAGGGCCCAGGTCATCGCGGCCAGGCCCGGGTGCTCCGCCAGCCGGGGACGGACGGCCACGACCGCGCCGACCCCGATGGCGACGACAAGGCTCAGCGGGCTCTTCAGCGTCTCCACGGCCCGGCCCGCCTTGCGCACGATCTCGTCGCCCAGGCCTCCGTCGGCCAGCACCCGGCCGAGATGCGTGCGCGCCGCCGCGGGACGAGCCAGGTCGGCGACGACGAAGACGGCGAGCACGGCGGCAGTGGCGGCGACCAACCCGATCACCACGCGGGCCGAGGGTCGCTTGCGGGCGGCGATGAGCGTGCCGTAGGCGGGGACCGAGGCCAGGACGCCACCGACGTCGGCGCCGAACCACGGAGCCCCGCCTACCACCACTCCGGCGGTCAAAACGGCGACAACGGGCAGCATCGCCGGTCGGCCCCAGTGATCGAGAGCCAAGCCCACGGCCACGATGAGGCCGGCCATGAGCAGGCCCGACCCGATGTTGCCCACGCCGTAGAACCGTCCGGCCGTGATCGGTGAGTTGCCGAAGGGGGCATCGATCTCCAGCCTTCCCCCGAACAGGGCGTCGATACCGACCACCGCGGCGGTCACCGCCACAAGTGCGGCCACGCCGAGGCGGACATGGCGACGACCGATAGCTGCGGCGGCGATCGCAAGGACGCCGACGAGGGCCGAGCCGGCCACCAGAACACCCGCACCGCCCCATCGCCACCACGGAACGGCCATCACCAGAAAGCTGGCCGGCGGGATGGCGAGCAGGACCCAGGCCACCGACGGTCGGGCCCGACGGAAGCAGGCGGCCAGAAGGGCACCGACCGCGCTCAACCCGATGAACAGCCAGATGAGCGGGGTCCGCATCCGGTCGGCCGTGAAGCTGCGACGGTCGCGCTCGATCAGGCCCTTCACCGAGACAGGCCCCGACGGTCGGACCACCGACCCGTCCATGGTCGCAGGTCGGGGTGCGCCCGCTCGGGACAGGAACGTCGGAGCCACGTCGTCGATGGTGGCGAGGTGGGCCTGCCGGGTCGACGGCGACGACAGGCCGGCCTCACCCAGACCACACGCCGGCGAGGCGGCAAGGACTCCGAGGTGGCGGTCGGAGTCAGGGGACGAGACGCTGGCCACGACCACGCACGCCGATCCCGCCTCGCTCACCACCGCGGGGATCTCCGCAGCGGGAACGGCAGCGACGACGGCGTCGGCGCCGTCGCCCAGGGCCCGGCCGACCGTGGGGGCGCCACCGTCGGTGGCGCGGGCCACCACGCCACCCGCATCGGCGACGGCGGCCGCTGCGGCCGCAGTGGCCGGGCCGGAGGTGACCAGGGTCCAGCGTCGATCGGCCCCGGTGAGGGCCTGGCCCATGGCGCCGAGGGTGCCGCCGTAGTTGGTGGTGGCGTCGTAGTCCCGCAGGCGGGCCCAATCGGCCACGCGCACGCCACCGTCGCCCGTGGGTACCACCGGGCCGACGCCCGAACCGGGCCCGGGGGTGGCCGAGCGGGCCCCCTTGCCCACGGTGAGGTAGCCGTCGGCGGCGTCGCCTCGCTGGCGATCGGATCGGACGGACAGGCTGGCCTTGGCCCAGCCATCGAGGGCGGAGGAGGCGGCGGCCCAGCGCAGGTCGGCGACGAGGACGAGCACCGCCGGTGGTCGAGGGGGGGAGGCGGTGGCCGTCATAGGTATGGGTAGGGCGCCTACGAGGAGCGCTAGGAGCGCCAGCAGTTCTCCTCCTCGTCCCCGGCGTGCCCACAACCCGGGACCATCAGCACGGCCACCGACTTTACCGTACGGCTACCCCGGGTCGAGTGTCAGAGAAGTCGAAGGGCTCGACCAACCCGGCCGACGGCCTCCGCTGGATGTGACCGGAACAGCTGACAGCGGTCGTGCGTCCTGGTCGCGCAAGACGTCGGCCCACTTGGCAACGAAGCTCTCGTTCCCCGGCTTCACCATTGCCGCCACGGCCGAGGCGACCACGACCATGGCCATCACCGACACCAGGCCAACGCTTGTAATCACCACGTGCCAACGTCGGCCGTGGCGGCGCCAGACGCCGAGAAGCCGGTCGGGTTCGCTCAACCGCCGGCCCCGAACAGGCTCCGAGGAGCGACGGGATCACTGCGCAGAAGTTAGCTCGGCGCGCCCTATCGGCCAGGCCGGCGGAGGGAAGCCTGAGACCTCCGAGAGGCCCGATGCATGGCCGTCACCGTTGGCGACGACAGCCGCTGGTACGGCCGGCACGACCAGGAGCGGGCAAGGGGCGCAGCGGGACAGTCTGCGAACGATCCCGCCCAGTCCCCAGGCCCATCCCCGGCGCCCGGACGTGCCTACGGCAATGAGGTCCGCACCTTGTTCGCGGGCCACCGAAGCCAGAACGGTGGCAGGGCTTCCCGGCCGCGAGTCGTACCCGACCGGACCCGCCTCGGTCTCCAGCGAAGCCGCCATGGCCGCCAACTGCGAGTCACAGTCCTGCCGTAGCGGCTCGACTGCCGCCAGAGCGTCTACCGAGAGCCACACGTTGGCCAGGTCCCGATAGGAGTGCACGAGGTGAAGGCGGAAGGGCGTCGACATCGACCGGACGACCGCCCTTGCGAAGGCCTCCCCGGAAGCCGAGAGGTCAGCGATGCCAACGACGATGGTCTCCACGGCGAGGGAATCAGGCGTCATGACCCTAAGAGAGCCGTGGACCCGGGAGATGATACAGAAAGATTCGGCCGTGGGCCCTCGCGCTACGCCACGTAGCGACGTTGGAACACGAGTGTGGCGATCACGAGGGACGGCGGCGACGGCGGACAGGTACAGGCCCGCCCCGATCACGCCGCGCCCGGGGACGTCACCGCCGCTGTTGTCGCCGGAGATGAACACGATGGAGTTACCGAGGATGAGCCAGCGCCGGAACCCCTCGGGGAAGTTCCCACCACGTTCTCGATCACGAGGAAATAGGCGAAGCCGACTCCCAGGGCGGCGGCGGTGTTGCGACCGATCGAGGCCACCGCGAACCCGACGCCGGTGGCGAAGGCGATCATCAGCTCGCCCCGGAGGATGACGCCGCCGACCGACCGGACTCAGGCAGCGTCGGTGCCGGCGGTCGTGCCGTGAAGGTAGGCGGAGGGCAGGAGGGCAGCCGACAGCAGCAACCAGGCCATGAGGCTGAAAACGCACGCCACCACCATGGCGGCGACGACCTTGGCGATCAGCACCCCACCACGTGCGCCTCTTCGCCGTTCCCAGCCGTCTCGTGAACCGGGCCGGTGTCGTCACCCTTACGGGGACCGGCAGGCTGGCCCTGGGCGGGTTGGTTCCGCCTACGGCTCGGTCACTCCGTGCCCTGCAGCCTGCGCCCGGGAGCCGTAACGGCCCGACGGCGCCACCCGCCCCCGTCAACGGGGCGCCGCCCCCGCCAGTCGTCAGGACGTCGCCGGGTCCCCCGTCGGCGGATCGGGTTCACCGTCGGACGTCGGTCGGAGCTGGGCGAACAACTCGGCCACGATCGACGTCTGGCCCTGGGTCGCCTCCCACCGGTTGCCGATGTCGGCGTGGTCGACCAGCCCCGACGCGTGGGGAGCCACGCCGAGATCGTCGGCACAACTGGCTGCCAGGGGTGCCGGTTCGATCTCCTCGCCGTAGGCCGGAAACGCCTCGAGGCCGTCCCACAGCTCTTCGAGCGCGGCGGGCGGTGACCCGCCCTGGGCCAGGGCATCGGCAACGGTCTCGAACACCTCGTAGGTGCCGACTCCCCCAGGTCGCTTGTAGCCGGACACCGGATGCAGCCGCCATTCCAGCGTCGACCCCGAGGGCCCGTCGCGCAGCCAGACCTGGGCCCCGTTGACGTAGGCGTCGACCGGAGGGCCGAAGCGGTCGTCGAGGGCGATCACCACGTCCGGCGTCGCCCGCCAGACGCAGGTCGGCACCAGCCGGGATGAAGCGCTACTCGCCGCGCTGTTCACGGAGGAACTTCTCCAGTTCGGCGGCCAGGACGTCGCCCGTCTGGAGCTGCATGGGATCCTCGCCGGTGGCGTCGGCCGTCTCTTCCAGCCGGCGCACGTAGGCCGACACGTCGTCGTCGGTGGCCACCACCTCGGTGACTTGGCGCTCGTAGTCGACCGCCCGCTGCTCGAGGTCGGCGGTGATGACCCGGGTGGACAGCAGGCCGGCGGCGCGCTGGACCAACGCCAGGGTTGCCTTGGGCGAAGGGGTGGCGGCCACGTAATGGGGAACCGCGGCCCACAACGACGCCGACTGGACCTCCGCCGTGCGGAAGGCATCTTGGAGCACCCCGAGGATGCCCGTGGGCCCCTCGTAGGTCGAGCGCTCCAGACCGAGGCTGGCCACCAGTTCGGAGTCGGCGGCGGTGCCCGTGACCCGGACCGGCCGGGTATGGGCCACGTCGGCCAGCAGGGCCCCCAAGGTGATGACCATCTCGGCCTGTAGCTCGGTGGCCACTCCCACCACCTCGGAACAGAAGGTGCGCCAGCGCAGTTGAGGTTCGCTCCCCACCAGGACGACCACGTCGTGGGGCGTGTCGGGCAACGAAGCCGCCGAGAACTCGGTGGTGGGCCAGACGATCTCGCGGCGCAGCCCGTCGCCCAGCCTGGCCTCGGGCCGGGTGGACGAGAAGTCGAAGAACTCCTCGGGATCAATGGTGGCGAAGGGCCGGGCCCCCCAGCGGACCGAGAGGTAGCGAGCGGCGTCAGACGCAGCGTCGGCGGCGTCGTTCCAGCCCTCGAAGGCGACGATGAGGACCGGTCGGCGCAGCCGGGGCCGGTCGTCCCACTGCACATGATCCATCCCGCGACGCTAGTGCCGCATCAGGGGCCCAAATGTCTCAGGGCGGTCGTAGCCTGGACGAATGGCCCCGTCGCTCGACTGCTTCTCGCCGGCCACCCGGGCCTGGTTCGATGCCACCTTCGCCACACCCACGCCGGCCCAGGAAGACGGTTGGCAGGCCATCAGCGTGGGCGACCACACCCTCATCCTCGCCCCCACCGGATCGGGCAAGACGCTGGCCGCCTTCCTGTGGTGCCTCGACCTACTGGCCGCAGCACCGCCCCCCGAGGATCCCCGGAAGCGCTGCCGGGTGCTCTATGTCTCGCCCCTCAAGGCCCTCAGCTACGACGTCGAGCGGAACCTGCGGGCCCCCCTGGCCGGCATCGCCGTGGAGGCTGAACGGCGAGGTTCGCCGCCACCGGTCATCTCGGTGGCCACCCGCACCGGCGATACCTCCCAGGCCGACCGGCGCGACATCGCCCGACACCCTCCCGACATCCTCATCACCACCCCGGAGTCGCTCTACCTCATGCTCACCTCGGCGGCCCGCGAGGTGCTGGCCTCGGTCACCCACGTGATCGTCGACGAGATCCACTCGGTGGCCGGCACCAAGCGCGGTGCCCACCTGGCCCTGTCCCTGGAGCGCCTGGAGCGCATCACTACCGCGCCGACCGGCCCCCAGCGCATCGGCCTGTCGGCCACCCAGCGCCCCCTCGACGAGATCGCCCGCTTCCTGGGCGGCCGCGAGCAGGTACCGCCTGGCTCCGGCCAGTGGCGGGCCCGGCCCGTCACCGTGGTCGACGCGGGCGTGCGCAAGCCCCTCGAGCTCCAGGTGATCGTGCCCGTGGAGGACATGGCCGAGATGGGCAAGCCCATCGACAACGGAGACATCCTGTCGGGGCCGGCGGCCGGCGACCCCGAAGCCCGCCACTCCATCTGGCCGGCCATCCATCCCGTGCTCCTCGATCTCATCGAGGCCCACCGGTCGACGCTGATCTTCGTCAACTCCCGGCGGCTGGCCGAGCGCCTGGCCGCGCGCCTCAACGACCTGGCCGGGCGCGACCTGGTGCGCGCCCACCACGGGTCGGTGGCCCGAGAGCAACGCCTGGAGATCGAGGACGCCCTCAAGGCCGGTCGCCTTCCCGCCCTCGTCGCTACCAGCAGCCTCGAGCTGGGCATCGACATGGGCGCCATCGACCTGGTCGTGCAGGTGGAGTCGCCGTCGTCGGTGGCCAGTGGGCTACAGCGCATCGGCCGGGCCGGCCACCAGGTGGGTGAGCCCTCGCGCGGCCGTATCTTCCCCAAGTTCCGGGGCGACCTGGTGGAGGCGGCCGTGGTCGCCATGCGCATGAAGTCGGCCCAGATCGAGTCCACTGCGGTCCCCCGCAATCCTCTCGACGTGCTCGCCCAGCAGATCGTGGCCATGTGTGCCATCGAGGAGCTCACCGTCGACGACGTGGCCGAGGTGGTGGCGGGTGCCTACCCCTTCGCCGACTGCACCGAGGCTGTGCTCGAGAACGTGCTCGACATGCTGGCCGGGCGATACCCGTCCGACGAGTTCGCCGAGCTGCGGCCCCGCATCAACTGGGACCGGGTCGAGGGCACCCTGCGGGCCCGCGCCGGTGCCCGGATGCTGGCCGTCACCAGTGGCGGCACCATCCCCGACCGCGGCCTCTACGGCGTGTTCACGCCCGGCGCCGAGGGCACCGGTCACGGCGTCCGCGTCGGCGAGCTCGACGAGGAGATGGTCTACGAGAGCCGGGTGGGCGAGACCTTCGTGCTGGGCGCCTCCACCTGGCGCATCCAGGAGATCACACGCGATCGGGTGATCGTCACGCCGGCCCCCGGCGAGCCCGGGAAGATGCCGTTCTGGCACGGCGACGGCATGGGCCGGCCGGCCGAGTTGGGCCGGGCGATCGGCGCCTTCCTGGGCGAGGTCGAAGGCTGGTCCGACGAGCGCCTGGCCGACGACTGCTCACTCGACCCCCTCGCCCTGCAGAACCTGCGGGCCTACCTGGCCGAGGAGCGGTCGATCACCGGCGTCCTGCCCACCGACCGCCAGGTGGTGGTCGAGCGCTTCCGCGACGAACTGGGCGACTGGCGCATCTGCATCCTGTCGCCCCTGGGTGGGCGGGTCCACGCCCCCTGGGCCATCGCCATCGAGGCCAAGGTGCGCCAGCGCCTCGGCGTCGAGGTGCAGACCATGTGGAGCGACGAGGGCATCGTCGTTCGCCTACCCGAGGCCGACGAGTTGCCGGCCGTGGAGTCGATCCTCGTGGAACCCGAGGACGTCGAGGACCTGGTCGTTGCCGACCTGGCCAACAGCGCCCTGTTCGCCTCCCGCTTCCGCGAGAACGCGGCCCGGGCCCTGCTCCTGCCCCGCCGGCGCCCGGGGTCGCGCACTCCGTTGTGGCAGCAACGTCAGCGGGCGGCCGACCTGCTGGCCGTGGCGTCGAAGCACGGCTCCTTCCCGATCCTGTTGGAGACCTATCGGGAGTGCCTGCGCGACGTGTTCGACCTGCCCGCCCTGGTCGAGCTGATGGCGTCGATCCGGGCCCGCACGGTTCGGGTGGTCTCGGTCGACACGGCCCGCCCGTCGCCGTTCGCGTCGTCGCTGGCCTTCGCCTACGTGGCCAACTTCCTCTATGAAGGCGACGCCCCGCTGGCCGAGCGCCGGGCCCAGGCCCTCACCCTCGACCGGGAGATGCTGGCCGAGTTGCTGGGCGCCGAAGAGCTGCGCGAGCTGATCCACCCCGACGCCCTCGACGCCCTAGAAGCCGACCTCCAGCTCCTCGACGAACGGCGGTGGGCCCGCGACGCCGACGAGGCCCACGACCTCCTGCGCCGACTGGGCGACCTCACCCGCCAGGAGCTGGCCGCCCGTTCCGTGGGCGATTTCGCCGACGAGCTGGTCTCCGGTCGCCGCGCCGTCGAGGTGCGCATCGGGGGGGAGGCCCGCCTCATCGCGGCCGACGATGCCGGCCGCTACCGCGACGCCTTGGGCGTCATGCCCCCGGCCGGGCTACCCGACGCCTTCCTGGAACCGGTCGACGACCCCCTGGGCTCGTTGCTGGGTCGCTGGGCCCGCACCCACGGGCCCTTTGTCACCGACGAGCCCGCCCAGCGCCTCGGTCTGCCCGCGGGCGCGGTCGAGGGCCTGCTCGGTCGGCGGGCCGACGCCGGCCTGTTGCTGCAGGGCGAGTTCCGGCCCGGGCGCACGGGGCGGGAGTGGTGCGACCCCGACGTGTTGCGGTCGCTTCGTCAACGGTCTTTGGCGGCGTTGCGCAAGGAGGTGGAACCCGTCGACGCCGGGGTGCTGGCCCGCTTCCTTCCCGCCTGGCAGGGCGCGGCCGGCGCTGGCTCGGGGGCCGTGGGCGGACAACGTGGGTTGGATCGCCTCTACGAGGTGATCGCCCAGATCCAGGGGGTGGCCATTCCCGCCTCGGTGCTCGAGCGCGACGTTCTGGCGGCGCGCGTGGCCGACTACTCGCCCCGGCTGCTCGACGACCTGACCGCCGCCGGTGAGGTGGTGTGGGTGGGCGCTGGGCCGCTCGGCACCGACGACGGCAAGGTCATGGTCTTCCTGCGCGACCGGGCCCCGTTGCTACGGCCCCTGGCGGGCGCCGCGGGCGAGCGTCCCGAGTCCGCCGAGCACGATCGCCTGCGCGAGATCCTGAGCCGGCGGGGGGCATGCTTCTTCCGCGAGTTGAGCGGGGGGAGCGACAAGTCCTCGCTCGACGCTCTCTGGGACCTGGTGTGGGCCGGCGAGGTCACCAACGACTCGTTCGCACCGGTACGGGCCCTGGCCGGCGGCGGACGTTCCGGTCGCGGCACGCACCGCCGCTCCCGCCGTCCCAACATGGGGTCGCTCAGCGCCCTCGGCCCTCCGCTGGCCCAGGGCCGGTGGTCACTGGTGGAAGCCGACCTGCCCATCGACGGCGTGAGTGCCACCCAGCGCGCCCACGCCCTGGCCTCGGTCCTCCTCGACCGCCACGGCGTCCTCATGCGCGAGGCGGTGCGGGCCGAGGGTCACCCCGGCGGGTTCGCCGCGGTCTACGCCGTGCTCCGGGCCATGGAGGACTCGGGCCGGGTGCGGCGGGGGTACTTCGTGGCCGGGATGGGCGGCGCCCAGTTCGCCCTGCCCGGTGCCGTCGACCGTCTGCGGTCCACTCGGGAGCGCGCCGTCGACGGCACCCTCGTCCTGGCCGCGACCGACCCGGCCAACGTCTACGGCCTGACTCTGTCGTGGCCGGTCGCCGGCCCCCGCCGTGTGGCCGGCGCCTACGTGGTGTTCGTGGGGCCTGAGGCCGCGCTCTACTTGGAGCGAGGGGCCAGAGGCCTGGTGGCCCTGCGCCCGTTCGACGGCACCTGGGAGGACCAGGCGGTGGCCGCCCTCGGCGACCTGGTGACGAGCGGGCGGGTGCGCCGCCTGGCCGTCGAGCGCTTCGACGAGTCCCTCGCCCCGGTGCTGCGAGCGGCCGGCTTCGTGCCGACACCGCGCGGGCTCGTCCGCTACGGGTAGTTCGGCACAACTCGAGGCCGTCGACCCCGGGCATGATCCAATCCGTGACGATCACGTCGGCCCCGGCCCGCCCGTACTCCTCCAACGCCGCCGACCCCGTCTCCAACGCGAGACACTCGTGGCCCAGCCCCTCGACGACACGTTGCAGCACCACGCGGGCGACGATGTCGTCGTCGACGACGATGACCTTCATCGCGGCGAGGCCGGGCCAGCCGCGAGACCCATCATCCGACGTGCCGCCATGAGGTCCACTCTATGATGGATATCGTGATGGCGATCACGGCGATCGGAACCAAGAGTCAACCGTGAAGACACCCGTTCCCGACCCAGGACCGGTTGACAGCGTTCTCGACCCGGCCCAACTCGGTGTCCTCCGTCACCTCGGTTCCACCGGTGCACCCGACTTCCTAGCCGGGCTCGTCGAGAAGTTCCTGGGCCTGACGACGGATCGATTGGTCGCGCTACGGGAAGCGTCGGATCGGGCGGACGCCGAGGCGGTGGAGCGGTGCGCCCACGCCCTGAAGGGGAGCGCGGCCACCATGGGCGCGACCCTGTTGGCTCAGGCGTGCGCCGAGGTGGAAGACGCCGCGCGCTCCGGACGAATGGAGGAGGTGCCCGACGGCTTGCAACGAGTCGCGGCCGAGTCGGACCGAGCCAGGCAGGCCCTGCTGGTCGAGGCGCACCGAGAGGAACATGATCAGTGACCGGGGATCGTCCCCCCCGGTCAGCGAGATCCGTCGGGTGCCGACGCGAGGGATGACTCGGATTCGGGAGATCCGTCGTCGGTGACCCACCGGTCCAGGACAGCCCCGAGCTCCTCCATCTTGACGGGCTTGCTGATGTAGTCGTCCATTCCCGCCTCGAAGCACCGTTCTCGATCGCCCTGGCCGGCGGCGGCCGTCATGGCGATCACGGGGGTGTGCCGCGGGGAGGGCTGGCGACGACGGATCTCCCGCGTGGCCTCGAACCCATCCATTTCCGGCATCTGGCAGTCCATGAGCACGGCGGCATAACCGATCCGCGTCAGCGCGTCGATCGCTTCCATCCCGTTGGCGACCACATCGGCCCGGTGTCCCAACTTCTCGAGCATCCGTACGGCGACGAGCTGGTTCACCGGGTTGTCCTCGGCGACGAGAAGGCGGCCTGCCGGACGCGCCTTGGGGGCGCCTCGACCATCGTGGCCCACGACTTCCGAGGAGGGCGTCTCGCCGAGGCGTCCCATGACCCGCGCCAGCATCTCGCGGAGCCGCGCCTCGTGGACCGGTTTCGGAAGATAGGCGGCGCGGGCGGGGTGGCGAACGAGATCCACCTCACCGTGGCTGCCCGAAGAAGTCAGCATCACGAGCCGGGTGCGACGGAGGGCAGGATCGTCGGCGATAGCCGTAGCGAGAGTCAGCCCGTCCATCCCCGACATGTTGAAGTCGAGGATGGCCAGGTCGAAAGCTTCCTCGCGGGTCATCGCCGCCCGGAGCAGGGCCAAGGCCTCGTCCCCGGACTCGGCCAGCGTGGACAGCACCCCCCACGGCGCGAGTTGGCCTGCGAGGATGGCCCGGTTGGTGGCGTTGTCGTCGACCACGAGCACCCGCAGGCCTGTCAGGTCCCAGCGGGGGATGATCGGCGCCGGCGATGGGCTCGCTGGAGGAAGCGAGACACTGAACCAGAACGTGCTGCCGGCGCCGAGGGTGCTCTCCAGCGCTATCTCGCCACCCATCATGTCGACAAGCTGCTTGGAGATCGCCAGCCCCAGGCCGGTACCCCCATGTCGACGGGTGGCGGAGGAGTCGACCTGCTCGAACGCGTGGAACAGTCCCCGCTGCTCTTCGGGCGAGATGCCGATCCCGGTGTCGGACACCTCGAATCGAAGCGCGACCGCGGCATCGGCCATTGCCGTCGCCAGCACCCGGACGACCACCTCGCCATGATCCGTGAACTTCACCGCGTTCCCCACCAGATTTGTGAGGATCTGCCGCAGACGACCGGGATCGCCCCGAACGAATTGCGGGACCTCGAGGGCGATATCGGCGGCGAGCTCCAGGCCCTTCTCGTGGGCCTCGGCGGCCAAGAGGTCGGCGACCTCTTCGACCACCGTGCGCAGCTCGAAGTCCTGGACCTCGAGCCGAAGCTTGCCCGCCTCGATCTTCGAGAAATCCAGGATGTCGTTGATGATCTCCAGGAGGGCCCCGCCGGCGGATCGCACTGCTCCCGCGTATTCACGCTGCTGGTCGCCGAGGGGAGAATCGAGCAGAAGGCCGGTCATCCCGATGATGGCGTTCATGGGGGTCCGGATCTCGTGGCTCATGTTGGCGAGGAAGTCGCTCTTCATACGGGAGGCCTCGACCGCCTGATCGCGTGCCGCCGCGAGCTGCTCCTCCCGCTCGAGGAGCGCAGCCTGGCTTCGCTTTCGCTCGCTGATGTCCCGCCAGATGCTGGCAATGCCGGAGATCCTGCCGTCGGCGTCCTCGATCGGCGACTGGGTCACCGAGATCTCCACGAGCGTTCCGTCCTTGCGCAGCCGTACGCTCTCCTGGTCCTCGATGGCAAGCCCGCCGGCCACCCGGGCCCGGAGATCCGCCTCCGCGCTCCTCCGCTCCGGCGGGATCAACACGTCGATGGAGCGGCCGATCATCTCCTCCGCCGAGTAACCCAACAGCGGAGGTTGTCCCGGAGCTTGTTGAAGTGAGGTGACGGTCCCCCGCCTGAGACCTGCCTTCTGGTAGGTGTCGGGCGTCCGTCCAAAGACAACCTGACAAGGAAGGGGACCACCACCGATGAGCAAGAACCTACCTGCCGTC
>JBBSHU010000052.1:0-20945 GCA_038232455.1 Acidimicrobiales bacterium | reverse complement strand
GGTGTCGTCAGTCAGTACTCTCAACATCGGCGTTCCTTCCTCGCCGGCGTTCCACCGCCAGCGACATCTCGTTTTGGTCAACGAGGAAGGTACGCCGCGCCCTCGAGCGGGTGGTCGATCCACAGGTTCCGGTTATAACTCTGACCCGTCGTCGCCGGTCCGCTTCGTCGACTCATGGGTTGAAGGCTTGCCTCCCCTCGGCGCTCCGCTGGAGATCGTCGAACGCCGCGGCTGCGACCAACACCCTCTCGATCCCGCTGGCGAGGACGATCGTCTGGATCTCCTCTCCTGCGTCTGGCCCGACGAGACGGCTCGCTTCGGCCTCCTGCGGTCTGCCCTTGACGTGGCTGCCAGGTTCCCCGCAACCGTCGAACAGGCGTCGATCCCCGACTGGCTGGCCGCCAACCTGACGCCTCTCCGGCCGGGAACGGTGACGGTGGTGATGAACTCCTACGCCTGGCAGTACCTGAGCACCGACGACGACGCGACAGCGCAGCAACTCCTGCACGACGCCGGTGCCGCAGCCAGTAGCGACGCTCCGCTCGCCCACCTTTCGTTCGAGGCCCTCGACGCCGACTACAACAACACCCAACTCCGGCTGACGCTCTGGCCGGGCGGCGAGGAACGGCTTCTCGCACTGGCCGGCCCACATCTCGGGCCCGTCCGGTGGTTCGGATGACCACGCACCTTCTCTGCACCAACCACCCCCGCCGCTGGTCGAGGTCTCGTCATTGCAGCCCGACGGTCCGCCCACCCACATTTATCACGACGCACTATGTCGCTATCAATGCGTACTGTCATTATCCGATCGTTGCGTATGCTGGTGCCGTGCCCAAGCTGTGGAACGACACGATCGAGGAGCACCGCCGCGACGTGCGCGATGCCGTTCTCCGCACCACTGCCCACCTGGTGGCTGATCACGGGCTCCTCTCGGTGACGATGTCGCGCATCGCCGAGGAGACCGGCATCGGACGGGCGACCCTGTACAAGTACTACCCCGATGTCGAAGCAATTCTGCGGGCGTGGCACGGCCGCCAGATCGCCGATCACCTGCAACAGCTCACGGCGGCTCGCGACCGGTCGGGAAACCAGCGGACCCAACTGCGGGCAGTGCTGGAGGCCTATGCCCTGCTCTCCCACCGCTCACACGGTCACGCCGACAACGATCTGGCCGCTCTCATGCACCGCGACGAACAGGTCACTCAAGCAGAAGGGCAGCTCCGCGACCTGTTCCGGGCGCTTCTCACCGACGCCGCCCGATGCGGCAGCATCCGCCGCGACGTCCCGGCCAACGAGCTGGCCGACTACTGCGTTCACTCCCTCGCGGCCGCCGGCAACCTCTCCTCGAAGGCCGCCGTCCGGCGCCTGGTCGACGTCACCCTGGCGGGGCTGGAGCCGCCTGCCTGAATGGGGCCACATGGCTGCCGGTGGACCCTCGGGGTGCTCGAAGCCGCCTACCCGGCGGGGGGGCGGGGGCTGCGCGCCGCTTCGGCCACCAGGTCCGAGCGCACCATCATGTCGACCAGCTCGGCGAAGCCGACCTTTGGCTTCCAACCCAGGTTGGTCCTGGCCTTGGTGGCGTCGCCCGTGAGCACGTCGACCTCGGCCGGCCGTTCGAACCGCGGATCGCGCTCCACGTAGTCCTGCCAGGAGCCGAGCCCGGCGGACTCGAAGGACAACTCGAGGAGCTCGCGAACCGTGTGGGTCTCGCCAGTGGCGATGACGTAGTCGTCGGCAACGTCTTGTTGGAGCATCAGCCACATGGCCTCGGCGAAGTCGCCCGCATATCCCCAGTCGCGTGCGGCGTCGACATTGCCGAGGACGATCTTGTCCTGCAGGCCGAGCTTGATGCGGGCCACCGCGTTGGTGACCTTGCGGGTCACGAACTCCAGGCCTCTCCGGGGCGACTCGTGGTTGAAGCAGATCCCTGAGGCGGCGAAGAGCCCGTAGGCCTCCCGGTAGTTGATGGTGGTGTAGTGGCCGAAGACCTTGGCCGCGCCGTAGGGCGAGCGCGGGTGAAACGGCGTGCGCTCGGTCTGCGGGGTCTCCCGGACCTTGCCGAACATCTCCGACGACGACGCCTGGTAGAAGCGGATGCTGTTCTCACGCGAGCCGCCCACCACCCGGATGGCCTCGAGCATGCGCAGCACGCCGAGGCCGGTGATGTCGGCGGTGAGCTCGGGCTGGCGGAACGACAGGGCCACGAAGCTGATGGCCCCCAGGTTGTAGACCTCGTCGGGCTGCACCTGCTCGACCACCCCGATGAGCGATGACAGGTCCTGAAGATCGCCCTCGACCAACTCGAGGCCCGGGGTTTCCTCCTGGACCATCTGGATCTTGGGGTTGGCCTGGCCCCGCACCATGCCGACCACGTCGTAGCCCTTCTCCACGAGGAGTTGGGCCAGGTAACGGCCGTCCTGGCCGGTGATACCGGTTACGAGAGCTCGGGGCACAGCATCAGAACCTACTCGGCATGCCGACGACCCCCGGCCGGGTCCACGTACAGCCGTACTCGTGGGATCGTTGACCGTGGCCGACAACGTCCCGACCCTCCAGGCCGACGTGGTGGTCGTGGGCGGGGGTCCGGCCGGGGCGACTGCCGCCACCATGCTGGCTCGAGCCGGGCGCGAGGTGGTCGTCGTCGACAAAGCCGCCTTCCCTCGCGACAAGTGCTGTGGCGACGGCCTCACCGCAGCCGCCCTGCGCGAGCTGCAGGACCTGGGCGTCAGGCCCGAGTCGGTAGCGGGCTGGCAGGTCGTCGACGAGGCCCGGGTCTGCTCGCCGTCGGGCTACACCGTGCGCCTTCCCCTTCCGAGCGGTCGTGGGCTGTTCGCGGCGGTCGCGCCCCGTGCTGCCCTCGATGCCGTGGTCCTCGACGCGGCTCGCTCTGCCGGGGCCATCGTCCACGACGGCCACGCCATGGTCTCGGCCACGACCACCTCCGAAGCCGTCGAGATCGAGGTCGAGGGCGTCGGCACGATTCGGGCCCCGTTCGCCATCGGTGCCGACGGGGCATGGTCGCCACTGCGGCGCTTCGTTGGAGCTCAGGTTCCCGGCTACCTGGGTGACTGGCACGCCTTCCGCCAGTACTTCACCGACGTCGGCCCCGACGCCGGCGCGTTGTGGGTGTGGTTCGAGGCCGACCTGCTGCCCGGCTACGCCTGGTCGTTTCCCCTACCCGGTGGCCGAGCCAACGTCGGGTTCGGCATCCAACGCGACAAGGGGATCGCCGTTCGCGACATGAAGCGCCTGTGGCCCGATCTGTTGAGTCGGCCCGAGATCTGCCGGGTCCTGGGCGACGACGCCCGCCCCGAGGGGCCGCACAAGGCCTGGCCCATACCGGCACGCGTCGAGCGGATGCCCCTGACCGCGGCTGAGGGGCGGGTGTTGTTCGTGGGCGACGCCGCCGCCGCCACCGACCCGCACACCGGCGAGGGCATCGCCCAGGCCATGCTCACAGGACGCCTCGCGGCCGGCGCGGTCCAAGAGGCCGGGCCCCTCCGGCCGGTGTTGGCCCGGCGCCGCTACGAGGCCGAGGTGGGTCGGGCGTTGTTCGCCGACCACCGCCTGGCCATGAGGCTGTCCAGCGTGATCAGCCACCGCAAAGGGGCGCGGGCGGTCATTCGCATCGCCGGTACCAACGACTGGACGCGACGGAACTTCGCGCGCTGGCTGTTCGAGGACTACCCGCGCGCCGCGGTGACGACCCCCACTCGCTGGCACCGGGGGATGTTCGCCGCGCCCGGTGCTTATCGCAGCTGAGCCGTTGCGAACTCGGACATGCCCCGGGCGAAGTCGGTTTGGGCCTCGAAGCCCAGGACGGCTCGAGCACGCGCCGGCGACGCAAGGATGTGACGGACGTCGCCGAGCCGGAAGGCGCCGGTGACACGGGGACGAGGAGCGGAGGGTCCGAAGGCATCGGACAGCGCTTCGGCCATCTCCCCCACTGTGTGGGCCGTACCACTGGCCACGTTGAACGCCCCATCCGCCGGGGGGTCGGCCGCCATGGCGCGCAAATTCGCCTGAGCCACATCGCCGACGTGGACGAAATCACGCTGCTGGCGGCCGTCCTCGAAGACCTGGGGGGCCTCCCCCCGTTCCAGCGCGCTACGGAAGATGGCCGCCACGCCTGCGTACGGCGTGTCGCGGGGCATCCGCGGCCCGTACACGTTGTGGTAGCGCAGAGCCGTCACCGGGACGGCGCGCTGCCGGCCGAACACCTGGCAGAGGTGTTCCTGATGGACCTTGGTGGCGGCATAGATGTTGCGAGGATCGAGGCCGACGTCCTCGTCGATGGTCTCCACGGCCAGAGCCTCGCCGCAGGTCGGGCACTGGGGCTCGAACTCCCCGGCGGCCAGGCGCTCGGCGGGCCGGGGCTCAGGACGGCTCACGCCGTGGGTGCGGCAGCGGTAGCGGCCCTCGCCGTACACCACCATGCTGCTGGCCAGGACCATCCGACCGGCGAAGCCCGAACGAGCGAGGCCGCCCAGGAGAACCGCGGTTCCTAGGTCGTTGTGGGCCACGTAGTCGGCGCCATCGCCCATGCCTACCTCCAGGCCGACCTTGGCCGCATGGTGGGACACGGCGTCGAGGCCCTCGCAGGCCCGATCGACGACGGCGGTGTCACGGATGTCGCCCCAGACGTATTCGGCGTGGGAATGCAGGTCGGCCGCGGCCCGCTCCCGCCCGGCCTGGTCGACGGGCAGGTCGAGCACCCGGACCTCCCACCCGTCGTGGACGAGGGCGTCGACCAGGTGCGAGCCGATGAACCCGGCTCCGCCGGTGACGAGGATCCTCACAGGTGCAGTGGATCAGACGCGGGCGTCGGACGACACATCCAGCGCCATTTCCCACCGCCGGACATGGTCCAGCGGCAGCACCGCCGGGTGCCCGGGTGGAACCGGTTGCAGCCGTTAGCGTTGCCGGATGCCAGACGTCGTGCTGCCGGTGCTCGACGAAGCCGAGGCCCTGCCTTGGGTGCTTGCCCGAATGCCGCCCGGGTACCGGCCCATCGTGGTCGACAACGGCTCCACCGACGGCTCCGCAGACATCGCTGCGTCGCTCGGCACCCGGGTGGTGGCCGAGCCCCGGAAGGGCTTCGGGGCGGCCTGCTGGACGGGGTTGATAGCGGCGACCGACGACATCGTGTGCTTCATGGACTGTGACGGCTCGCTCGATCCCGCCGAGCTGGAAGCGGTGACGGAGCCCGTGCGCACGGGGCGGTCCGACCTGTGCATGGGGGCACGGGTGGCCGAACGGGGGGCCTGGCCGCTGCACGCCCGGTTGGCCAACCGGGTCCTGGCGGTGGAGCTGCGGCGACGGACGGGGGTGCATCTGCGCGACCTCGGCCCCATGCGGGCGGCCCATCGCCAGCCTCTTGTCGACCTCGGTATCGAAGACCGGCGGTCGGGCTGGCCCCTCGAGATGGTGCTGCGGGCCGCCGTGGCCGGTTGGCGGATCACCGATGTCCCGGTGGCCTATCGGGCCCGCACCGGCCGCTCCAAGGTCACCGGCACCGTGGGCGGCACCCTCCGGGCGGTGCGCGACATGTCGGCAGTGCTGCGATGACCCCTACCGGGGCCGGCATCATCGTCATGGCCAAGGAGCCCGTGGCCGGGAAGGTCAAGACCCGCCTCTGCCCGCCCTGCACACCGGAGGAAGCGGCCACCCTGGCCACCGCTCTTCTGGTCGACACACTGGCCGCAGTGGCGGCCACTCCGGCGGCGTGGCGAACCGTCGCCCTCCAGGGCAACGCCGGTGACTGGCTCCCGGCCGGGTTTGGTGTCGTGGCCCAGCGCGGTGATGGTCTCGACGAGCGACTGGCGGCGGCGTTTGCCGATGCCGGCGCGCCGGCAATCGTCATCGCCGCCGACACACCCCAGGTCACGCCCGAACTGCTCGGGCTGGCCCTCGCCACCCTCGGCGAGCCGGGTGTCGACGCCGTGCTGGGGCCCACCGACGACGAGGGCTACTGGGTTCTCGGTCTGCGCCGGCCCGAGCCTTGCGCCGTGGTCGGCGTCCCCATGAGCAGCCCGCTGACCCTTTCCGCCCAACGTGACCGGCTGGGCGAACTGGGCCTTCGGGTCGCCGAGCTCCCGGCCCTCCGCGACGTCGACAGCATCGCCGACGCCCGGGCCGTGGCCGCTGCCATCCCCAACTCCCACTTCGCCGTTACGCTGGCCACCATCGAAGAAGCGTCCACCAGCGCCTGGCCGGCCCTCCGTTGAAAACACCCGCAGCGCTGTTGCGGGCTCGCGATCGCCTACCCGATCAGGACAGCTTCACCAGCCCCCTCCACAGCGAGCGCACCGCCGCCATCCTGGGCCTGGCCCTCGGGGTCTGCTTCACCATCACGTTTCTCACCGGCCTCATCTCCCATTTCTCCCAACACCCCCCGGGTTGGCTCACCCTGCCTTCCCGTCCGGCCGGGTTCTACCGGATCACCCAGGGCCTCCACGTTATCACCGGGTTTGCGTCGATTCCCCTGCTCTTCGGCAAGCTCTGGGTCGTCAACCCCTACTTCTGGGGCCGCCCCGCCGTCCGTGACGCGGCCCACGCAGTGGAGAGGATCAGCCTGTTGCCCCTCGTCGGGGGCAGCGTGTTCATGGTCTTCACCGGCACCATCAACATCGCCCGGTGGTACACCCCCATGCCGTTCTTCTTCACCATCGCCCACTACTGGGTGGCCTACATCCTCATCGGCTCGATGATCATCCACATCGGGGCCAAGCTCGCCATCACGCGTCTGGCCCTCTCGCCCCGCAGCCCCGACCTGGCTGTGCCCCGCGACACCGACCATCTCGGTCGGCGCGGATTCCTCGGCGCCCTGGCCGCCACGTCGCTCGCCCTCGTCGTCACCACGGCCGGGGAGACGTTCCGGCCCCTCCGGCGCCTCGGCATCCTCGCCCCCCGCGATCCCGACGTCGGGTCCCAGGGCATACCGGTCAACCGCCCGGCGATCGAGGCGGCTGTCGTCGACCTGGCCCGCGACCCGGCCTTCAGGCTCACGGTCGACGGCAAGGTCGGCAAGCCACTCAGCCTCTCGCTCGACGATCTTCGGGCCATGGCCCAGAACGAGGCCACCCTGCCCATCTCCTGTGTCGAGGGTTGGAGCGCGTCGGCCACCTGGCGGGGCGTGCGGGTACGCGACCTCCTCAGGGCAGCAGGTGCCGCCGACGAGGCCAGCGTGGTCGTGGAATCGTTGGAGCCTCAAGGGAGGTATCGCACCTCCAACCTGAACCACCTTCAGGCCGGCGACGCCGACACCCTGCTCGCCCTCGAGCTCGACGGCCAGGTGCTCAACGTCGACCACGGGTATCCCGTACGACTGATCGCGCCCAACCGCCCCGGCGTGCTTCAGACCAAGTGGGTCAGCCGACTGGCGGTCAAGTGACCACTGCCAAACCACCGGCCCATGATCCGGGGACCAACACGGCCTCGCCGAAGACGACGGGTGGGCCGTTGTTCTGGGTGGGCGTGGTCATCGGCTGGACGGTCATCATCCTCGGTATTCGCGGTCTGTTGCACGACCACATGGACACGAAACCATCGGTCGTGGGCCGTTACATCGTCGAGGCGGCGCTGATCCTCGACCTGGTCGTGGCCCCGATCGCCTGCGCCGCCGGCCTGCTCATCGCCCGGCTGTTCAAGCCGCCTTTTCGGGCCATCGTCGGGGGCGGCCTGGTCGCCAGCGCGGTGATCACCATCTACAGCTATCCGTTCGTCCGTCGCTTCGGACGGTCGCCGAACCTGCCCAGCGCCCTTTCCGCCAACTACGGGCGAGGCCTGGTGATCGTGTTGGTGGGGATCTGGGTGCTGGTGGCAGGCATCTGTGGCTGGGCGTTTCGACAGACGCGGACGAACGCCTCCCAGGGCGCCGTCTGACCCGCGGTCGCCAAGCGGCGCAGCTGGGCCAGAGTGGTGAGGTGCCCGCCGATACCGCCTCACCCGACCGCGGCGCGAGCATCCAGGTGCGGGGGCTGCGCCACGGCTACCGCTCGGCGGCCGGCCAGGTGCAGGTGCTCGACGGTGTCGACATGGCCGTGGCGGCCAACGGCTATGCGGCCGTCACCGGCCCGTCGGGGGCGGGAAAGACCACGTTGCTGGCCATCCTCGGGGGGTTGGAGCGGGCCCAGGCCGGGCAGGTCGAGGTGGGCGGGCTCGACATCGCCGGCCTGACCGGTGATCATCTGGCCGCCTATCGACGTACCACGGTGGGCTTCGTGTTCCAGCATTTCGGCCTCCTCGACACGTTGACGGCGACCGAGAACGTGGAGCTGGCCTCGACGCTTTCCGGGCTCCCCGCCCGCAGGCGGCGGATCCGGACAGCCGACGTCCTCGAGTCGCTGGGGCTGAGCTCGCGGGCCGGTCACCGCCCGGCCGAGCTCTCGGGCGGCGAGCGCCAACGGGTGGCCATCGCCCGTGCGCTCGTCAACCGGCCCAAGCTCCTCCTCGCCGACGAACCCACCGGAAACCTCGACGACGAGGCCGCAGCCATGGTGGTCGACCTCCTCGAGCGGCTGCGGTTCGAACAAGGCTGCACGTTGGTGGTCGTCACCCACAGCCGGGCCCTCGCCACCCGCGCCGACCAGCGCTTCATTATCGAGGACGGGCGCGTGACGATGGCCGACAACAGAGTGCCAGTCGACGCTCGGGGCGTGACCAGCCGGCCCGGACTTCCGTGAGTTGGCGCGATGCCGCGGCGCTGGCGGCGAAGAACCTCCGTCGACGGTTCGGGCATTCGATCCTCACCGTGCTGGCCGTCGCCCTGGCCGCCACCCTGCTCACGGCCCTCATCACCATCGCCGGAACCGCCCGCACCCGCGTGCTCAAGCAGCTCGGCGACGGAGGCCCCCTGGCCGGGATCAAGGTCTCCGCCGCCGAGCCCGACCCGTCCCAGCTCGACAACGACGATGCCAGGCCCGGGCCCCCCAAAGACCTCGACGAGGCGGCCCGGACCCGTATCGCCCGCCTCCCGGGTGTGGGCTCGGTGGTGCCGATCGTCGCCAGCCAGATGCGTATCGTCGCTCCCGATCCGCCCGTCGATTCCCGGGTGCTGGCCCGTCTTCCGCCACCCGCATCGACCACGACCCGACCCGGGGCGCCCGACCAGGAAGCGGAAGCGCCGACGACGGTGACGGCGGCGGGCGGCATCCGTCCCCCCGGTCCCTTCGGCGACACGCTGGTGGGCGTCGACCTGGCCCGGGCCGACCAACTCCCGATCACCGTCCTGGCCGGGCGTCTCCCGGCGGCGGTCACGCTCGTCGAGGTCGACGTCACCCAGGGCTACCTCGAGCGCCTGGGCCTCACCAAGAAGCAGGCCGCCTCCGTGGTCGGCACCGAGATCACCATGGGGGCGCCTCGCATCTTCGAAGGCGCCGGCGAGCCCCGGTTCCGGGGCCGGTGGGTGAAGGCCACCATCGTGGGGGTCGTCGCCCAGGAGGCGGCCCCCGGACAGTTCCTGGGCTCCATCGAGGCCGCCCGCCAGGCCCGGCAGTGGACCGCCGCCGGTGGCACCGGAGGCGGGCGACTGGAGATCCCGACGTCGCCCTACAGCGGGCTGTTCGTGGTGGCCCAGGGGATCGATCAGATCACGGGCGTCCGCAAGGCCATCACCGACGTGGGTTTCGCCACCACCGCGCCAGAGAACCTGATCGCATCGGTTCAGCGCTACCTCCGGGTGGTGGAGATCGTGCTCGCAGCCATCGGCTTCATCGCCCTGGTGATCGCCTCGCTCGGCATCACCAACGCCCTGCTCGCCGCCGTCCGCGAACGCCGGCGCGAGATCGGGGTGCTGAAGGCGATCGGTGCGCGCGACCGTGACGTGATGCGGGTGTTCCTCCTCGACGCGTCGGTGCTCGGCTTCACCGGGGGGGTGATCGGCACGGCTGCCGGGTTCGCCATCGCGTTCGGGGTGAGCCAGATCGTCAACCGGTACCTGGCCGACCAGGGCCTCGGCGGCGTCACCCTGGGCCTGCCCGTCTCCATCGTGGTCGGGTCGATCCTCGGGTCGACGCTGCTCGCCCTCGGCGCCGGCGCCCTCCCCGCCCGGCGGGCAGCCCGCCTGCCCGCTCGCGAAGCCATGGAGGCAGCGTGAACCGCCGGTCAGCGGCACCGATCATCTTCGTGCTCGTCGCCCTGGTGGCCGCCTGCTCGTCGCCCACCCGCCGGGGCCTGCCCCCCGCCGCCCCCGCCACCGGGACACCGGTGGTCTACGTGGCCGTGGGGGCCAGCGAGACGACCGGCTTCGGTGCCGACGAACCCCTTCGCGACAGTTGGCCGCGCGTCCTGTACCGCACCGCCCTGCCCACCTCGGCCGTGTTCGTCAACATGGGCATCCCCGGCGCGACGGTGGCCCAGGCCCTGCGCGACGAGCTCCCTCAGGCGCTCACCGTCCGCCCCGCCCTGGCCACGGTCTGGCTCAACGTCAACGACATCGTGGCCGGCATCCCCGCCGCAGACTTCGAGCGGGACCTCGACAGCCTCGTGCGGGGCCTCCGGGCCAACGGCGCCACCCGGGTCCTGATGGCGAACGTCCCCCCGCTCGACGAGCTGCCCGCCTATCAGGCCTGCCGCGCCGGCACCGCATCGCGGAGCGCGTGTGGGAACGGGGCCAGCCTTCCCGCCCCCGCAGCCCTCAACCAGACCGTCGACTCCTACAACGCCGCCACCGACCGCGTCGCCGCCAGGGAGGGGGCGTCCGTCGTCGACCTTCACGCCCTCGGTCTGGCCGCCCGCCAGGGCGGCGGCGCGGCGGCGCTCGTGAGCAACGACGGCTTCCACCCCAGCACCGCCGGCCACCAGGCCGTGGCCAAGGCCTTCGCCGACGTGCTCGCCCACGGAGGCCCGGTCGCCCCGAACGGGTAGGACCGGGAGTCGGCAGTCGCTACCGTTGGCGAGGATGGCCGACGAGGGGGGTGGGCTTGGGCCGGTGCTCGACCTCGATGGCTGCCGGGTGCTGGTGGGGACCTGCTCGTGGACCGATGCCACCCTGGTCAAAGAGACCGACTGGTACCCGCGCCGGACGATGACGGCGGCCCAGCGCCTGGCCTACTACGCCAGCCGCTTCCCCGTCGTGGAGGTGGACAGCTCCTACTACTTCCCGCCGACCCCCGAGCTGAGCGGCTCGTGGGTCCAACGGACGCCCGACGGCTTCACCATCAACGTCAAGGCATGGTCGTTGCTCACCGGCCATCCGACCTTTCCCCACTCGCTGTGGCCCGACCTTCAGGGCGAGATCCCTCCCGAGCAACGCGATAAGCGGCGCCTCTATGCAAAGCACCTTCCCCCCGACGTGCTCGACGAGGCCTGGGACCGGTTCCGCCACTCACTGATGCCGCTGCACTCGGCCGGACGCCTCGGGGCGGTGCTGCTCCAGTACCCCCGCTGGTTCGGGCCCAAGGAGGCCAACCGGGAAGAGATCCGCCAGGCCGCCCAGCGCCTTCCCGACTACCGGCTCTGCGTCGAGTTCCGCCACGGCCGCTGGCTCGAAGGCAACGAGTGCGAGTCGGCACTCGGGTTCCTGGAGTCACTGGGACTCACCTTCGTGTGCGTGGACGAGCCCGCCGGGTTCGCCTCCTCGGTCCCCCCGGTTGTGGCCGCCACCGCCGACCTGGCCGTCGTTCGCTTCCACGGCCGCAATACCGAAACCTGGGAGGGCCCGGTCCCGAGCGCGGCCGAGCGATTCCGGTACCACTACGACAACCGCGAGCTGCGGGAGTGGCTGCCGAAGGTGCGAGAGCTGGCGGCGTCGGCCCGGGAGGTCCACCTGCTCATGAACAACTGCTACCGCGACTACGGCGTCGACAACGCCGCCGAACTGGCTGCCCTCCTGCAGTCCTGACCGCCTCCGGGCAGATCCAGGACGGTCAGACGTCGTCGGCGCCGTCGGGACCGGAACCGCTCAGGTCGGTGTCGGCGGTGACCGGTGAGGCGTGATGGGCCACCATCCGCCAGTCACGCCCCGGCGAGCGGACAAAGACGTTGAGCGCAGCCACGGTGGTGGCGGGCTCGGCCTCGGCCAGGATGTTCTCGTCGACCGACACCCACGCCACGTCGCCCTCGGACTGGGCCGAGATGTTGGTGAGGATGAACTGGAGATGCTGGTCGTTCTGGAAGAGGGCGAAGAACGACGCCGCCACCTGGCCCCAGCCCCGCAGGACCGCCCAGCCGGGATGGGTGCACACCACCCGGTCGGTGTGCTCCCAGAGGTGGGACATCGATTCGAGGTCGCGGGCTTCGAACGCCGCGTAGAACGCCAGGTTGGCCTCCTCTGGCGACTTTGACTCGCTCGTGGCCGTGGTCCCTCCCTCGATCGGCCGTGGCACGGTAGCGCGGCCCGGGCACTGACACGTTCCGGGTCCGCCGCCAGTGTCACACCGTTGTAATACGGTTGGACTCGTGGCCCTGCCCCTTCCGATCTCGCTCACCCCGTCGAAGGTGGCGTCGTTCAAGGACTGCGCTCTGGCCTTCCGGTTCTCGGCCATCGACCGCCTGCCCGAGCCGCCGTCGCCGTGGGCCACCAAGGGAACGCTCGTGCACCGGGCTCTGGAGCTGCTCTTCTGTGAAGCGCCATCCCGCCGCACCCTGGCCACCGCCCTGTCGTGCCTGGCCGCGGCCCGCCGGGAAATGGCCTCCGATCCCGAGTTCGTCGGGCTCAACCTCGATACCGACGCCGAGGGCGTCTTCGCCGAGGAGGCCGAGACGCTCGTCCGCCGCTATTTCGAGCTCGAAGACCCCACCCAGGTGCACCCAATCGGCCTGGAGCTACGGCTCGAGGTCGCCCTGGGGTCGCTCACCCTGCGAGGCGTCATCGATCGCCTCGACCTCGACGCCGACGGTGGTCTCGTGGTCACCGACTACAAGACCGGCAAGGTTCCCGGAGTCGTGCACGAGCAGAGCCGCCTGGGGGGCGTGCACTTCTACGCCTTCCTCTGCGAGCAGCTTCTCGGCCGTCGGCCCGTGCGGATCCAGTTGCTCTACCTGAGCCAGCCGGTGGCCATCGTCGCCCAGCCCTCCGACCAGTCCATCCGGGCCATGGAGAAGCGGGCCCTGGCCGTCTGGAAGGCGGTGGAAACCGCCTGCAAGCGCGACGATTTCCGGCCGCATCCCTCCCGCCTGTGCGACTGGTGCTCGTTCCGCGAGTACTGCCCGGCGTTCGGCGGCGACCCGGCCCGGGCCCAGGAGCTCGTGGCCGTCGGCTGACTGTCGGACCGGTCCCGACAGCCGCTACCGTCGGCGGCCGTGACCCGTCACTTTCCCGGCACCCGGAACCGGATCCGCCGGTTCGATGCCTGTGCCGAGGCCGGGTTCGACTACCTGCGCGGGATCGGCCCGGTGGATCGCGTCTTCTACGCGGCGACCGAGCTGGGCGACTTCAGCCTGGCGTGGCTCATCCTCGGCTGCCTCCGTGGGCTGCGCTCCGAACAAGGCGAGCGGGCCGCCGTACGTCTAGGTGTTGCTCTCATGGCCGAGTCGTTCGTGGTCAATGCCGTCATCAAGTCGACGTTCCGCCGCACGCGGCCGCCATGGGACGTCCACCGGCCCCGCGGCATACGGCGTCCGCTGACCAGCAGTTTCCCCAGCGGCCACGCAACCTCGTCGTTCACCGCCGCCGTCCTGTTGTCCGAGGACGACCCGCTGTGGCCGCTCTACTGGGGCGTTGCCGCAGTGATCGCCAGCAGCCGCGTCTACGTCAAGATCCACCATGCATCAGACGTGGCCGCCGGAGTGGCAGTCGGTGTGGCCATGGGCCTGACCATCCGACGCCTGGTCCCCCTCAGTCGCCTGGCAGCCCTCAGTGGGCCGACGACCCGCAGTCACGCAGGGCCGACGACAGACGGGACAGGCTGAGTGGACTCAGCTGACGCCGGCGCGCTCGAGCTCTGCCAGGTCGGCGACCAGAAGCGATCGCATGTCGAGCAGGAGGTCGGACATCTCAGACGCCGACACCAGCTCGCGCGTGTGGAGGGTGCCCAGGCTTCGATCGATGATCTCCAGCGCCTGGTTGATTGCGTCGTTTTCGAGTGTCTCGCTCATTGCTCTCTCCAACGCCTGGTGGCTCGGACCTGTTCCGAATCTCTGCTCCGAAACAAGATCGTCACAACCAGCACGGTCCTGTAGCTCAGAAGCACACTCTAGTCCAGGTGGGCTTCGGTTTGGCCTCATTACGGCGGTTCACCACGGTGGCCGCCTTCGGGCGTGCGGCTGTTCGCCCAGGTCGATGTCATACCCCCCTGTCATCCTTTGGAACATGCAACAGCAGCTGACCCTGGTCGAGACCGACGAGCGCCCCTGGGAGCTCGACGATCACACTCGCGAGATCGGTCGTCGAGGCCTGGAGGCCGCCCGTCGTGCCCTCCAGCGGGCCTCCCGCCAGGCAGCATGAGCACCGTCGGTGCCCGGCCTGCCACGATGGGGGCCTCGCGTCCGCCCCCTTCCCCGTCTCGCGGCTACCGCCGCCTCCCGCGTCGCCCCCCTGGCTGCCCCCGGAGGTGTCCGTGCCTCGTCGCTTCGTCGTCATCGCCGTCTTCATGGCCGGCGTCATCGCCGTGCCCGCCTGTGGACGGTCCGCCCCGACATCGCCCGGCACCCCGGCCGCCCAGGCAACGGTGGTCCGGGTGGTCGACGGTGACACCCTCGTGGTCCGCGTCGGGGGCGGCGAGGAGCGAATCCGTCTCATCGGCATCGACACCCCGGAGTCCGTAAAACCGAACACCCCGGTGCAATGCTTCGCCACCGAGGCGTCGGCCCGCACCAAGGCCCTGCTGCCGGTCGGTACCGCCGTGCGCCTCGAACGCGACGCCGAGCTGCGCGACCGCTACAAGCGCCTCCTGGCCTACGTCTACCGCCAACCCGACGACCTGTTCGTCAACCTCGTCCTGGCCCGGGAAGGCTTCGCACTTCCGTACACCTTCCCACCCAACGTGGCCCACGCCGACGACTTCGTGGCCGCGGCCACCGAGGCCCGCCAGGCCGTGCGGGGCCTGTGGGGGCGATGCCGCGACCCTGCGACCCCGATCGACCCCACCAAGGGTGCACGCTGAGCGTTTTCGCACGGAGCGCTACCGTCGGTATCCGTGACCTCGGTCGCCGAACGCCTCGGCCATCCGCCCGACGCCCGCCTGCTGATCGTCAATTGCGACGACCTGGGCTCCTCCCACGCGGCCAACGTGGGCGTCTACGAGGCCCTGCGCGACGGCGTGGCCACCAGCGCCGGCCTCATGGTCCCCTGTCCGTGGGCCCGCGATGCCGCTGCTCGTTACCGGGGTGAAGACGTAGGCGTCCATCTCACCCTCAATGCCGAGCACGATCTCTTCCGCTGGGCACCCATCACCCACGCCCCCTCCCTGCTCGACGGCGACGGCGGCTTCCCCCGCACGGTGCAGGACGCCTGGGACCACGCCGACCTCGACGAGGTCCGTCGCGAGTGCCGGGCCCAGGTGGAACGGGCCATCTACTGGGGATTCGACGTCAGCCACCTCGACTCGCACATGGCCACCCTCGAGCTAAGGCCGGAGTTCTTCGACGTCTACCTCGAACTCGCCGTCGACTTCGGCCTTCCCATGCGTCTCGGGTCGGCGGCCACGGAGCGGTCGGTCGGGTTCCCCTTCCGGGCTCTGGCCCGCGACGAGGGGATCCTGTCGCCCGACCACCTCGTGCGTGCCTCCGGCGTGGGTAACCGCCGGGCTATCGAGCGAGCGCTCTCAGACCTGGCCCCCGGCCTCACCGAGCTCGTCGTCCATCCCGCCGTCGACACCGCCGAGCTCCGCGCCCTGGCGCCCGACGACTGGGCGGGCCGGGTCGACGACCACCACCTGATCGCCGACCACTCCACCCTGCGGTCGGTTGCGCAGCGTGCCGGCGCCACGTTGATCGGCTACCGAGCCCTGCGCGACGTGCAACAAGCCTGAGCCTGCGAGCACCGGCTGACGGCTCAGAACTTGCCGACGACCACCGGGTTGTTGGTGCTGACCACCACGCCGCCCGCGGTCTCGTCGGTGAGGGCGAAACCAGCGGCATTGGTGGGCGCCCGGAACGCCGCCGAGGCGACCTTGGGCCCGAGTACGCCAACCGAGATGCGGCTGGTACCCACCAGGGCCCACAGTTGGTAGGTGTGGTCGGACGGGAGGCCAGCCAGGCTCTTGTTGGTCAGGAAACCGGCACCGTCGGGCAGGACCACGGCCTCCGCCTTCACCGCCCCGTCGGCGCTCTGGAGGTTCACCCGATGGCCCGAGGGGTCGGCCAGGGCAGCATTCACCGTCCGCTGGAACTCGGTGCCCAGCGCCTGTTGGTTCATGCTGTCGATGCGTCGGCCGTCGTCGAGCACCTTGAACCCGAGCACCCCGACGACCGCCACGGCCGCCACCGCTACCATGGCCGCCACCGCCGCCATCGGGCGTGAGCGCCGGGAGGGGCGCTGCATGGGGACGACGGGAGCGAGGGGCATCTCGAGCGGAGGCGGTGTCTCCTCGAGGCCCTCGACGATGCGGTCCCACAGGCCATCGGGCGCGGGGGTCCACACCGGGGCCAGAAACGCCGCGACCTCGCGGTGCTGGGTGATCTCGGCCTGGCAGGCCCCACATTCGGCGGCGTGCGCCTCAACGGCGTCACGCTCGTCGGGATCGAGGGCATCCAGGGCATAGACCCCGAGCAGCTCGCCGGCGTCGGAGTGGCTCAACTCTCTGCCCACGACACACTCACCCCTGCCTCAACCATGGAGACGCGCATCTTGCGCAACCCCGACCGGATCCTGCTCTTCACGGTACCTTCGGGCTCGTCGAGAAGGACGGCGACCTGGCGGTACGTGTGCCCTCCGAAGTAGGCCAGCTCGATGGCCTTTCGTTCGTCGACCGGCAGCCCGGCCACGACCTCTTGCACCTGCTCGGCCACGGCATGGTCCATGACCTCGCGCTCGATGTCGGTGCCGTGCTCGGCCGTCTCCCGGGCCTCCCGCTCCTCGCGACGCCGGCGCGACGTCTCCGACCGCAACAGGTCCACGGACCGGCCGTGTGTCTGGGCCAGGAGGTAGGAACGGAGGCTCCCCCGCTCAGAATCGAACCGGTCCGGTTGGTTCCAGAGGCGAAGGAACACCTCCTGCAGCACCTCTTCGGCCAGCTGGCGGTCGGCGAGGAGGCGGCGGGCCAGTGCGAAGGAAGCACCGGCGTGGCGACGGTAGGCCTCGGCCAGCGCATCCTGGCGCCAACGACCTATCGCCACTACCAGAGTGGCATCGCTCGCATCGCTCAAAGACATGGCAGTCACAGTGTTGCCTCTTCGGCGCCAAAGGCCACATTGGATGGGTCGCCGTCTCCGGCGGCGGCCCGGTACGGTGTGGCGCCGACCCCGCACCCCCGGAGGACTCACCCGATGCCACACCTCTCGCGACCGGTCACGATGCTGGTAGTCCTAGCGATAATGGCCACTGGGGCGTGTTCGTCATCGGGGTCGAAGGGCACGGCGACGACTGGCGGGGCAGCGACGACCGTCGCCTCGGGAAGCTCGGTTAGCCCACCCACTACCCTCGCGGCACCGACGGCCGCCGCAGGAACGTCGATCGCCATCAAGGGCTTCGCCTTCCAGCCCGTGGAACTGCAGGCCAAGGCGGGCGACACCATCACTGTGGCGAACTCCGACGGCACCGACCACTCCCTCACCGCCGTCGACGGCACCTTCGACACGGGGCGCTTCTCGAGTGGCACCAAGACCTTCAAGGTCGACAAGGCGGGCCGCTTCGAGTTCAAGTGCGAGGTCCACAGCTTCATGCCCCACGGGTTCATCCAGGTTTCCGGCTAGAGCCGTAGGATCAGTGACGACGCGGAGGTATCACCCCCTTGGCTGTTGACGAAGAGCGGTACCTCGACGACCGGGCCCTGACGGGCCTGCTTGAGGAGTCCCAGGACATCCAGTCCGACGCCATGGTGGCCACCACCGAACCTCTCGCCGAGATGGTCGAGTTGGGCCACGAGCGGCGGGCGGCCGGTGGGTTCGACCCTGCCGAGGCCGGTCAGTTCCGAGACGAACGCCGCCGGCTCATGCGCAGGAGCCTCCTGGCCGGAGGCGCTCTGGCCACCTATGGCTTCGGCGGCGCCCTTCTCCGCCTGCTCGAGACTCCGGCCTTCGCTGACCAGGCGCTCGACGTGCAGATGCTCCAGACCTCGGCCTCTCTGGAGAACCTGGCCGTGGCCACCTACGACACCGCGCTCACCCTTCCCTTCGTGGGCGGCGACAGCGCCAACGCAACGGTGAAGGCCTTCGTCACCACGACCCGGGGCCAGCACGCCGACCACGCCGTGGCCTTCAACAACGCCATCACCAAGCTGGGCGGAAAGGCACAGGCCAACCCCGACCCCGTGTTGCTCGACGTGGTCACCAAGGCCAAGCCCACACTCACCGACGCGAGCAAGGTCGTCGACCTGGCCATCACCCTGGAAACGGGCGCCACCCAGACCTACCAGAACAACATCGCCGCCCTCAGCGATGCCAACGCCAAGATGGTCACTGCGAGCATCATGGGCGTCGAGGCCCAGCATGTGGCCATCCTGCTGGCGGTGCAGGCTCTGCTCAAGGCCGACAAGGCCGGCCTCATCAACCTGGATCCCGGCAACGTGGCCAACCTGCCCGATGTCGCCGGCAAGGTGGGTTTTCCCGAGTCGTTCCAGAAGACCGACATGGCTCGGGCCCCGGGCGAGGGAGCAATCAAGTGAGGAAGAGGCGTCGCGAGGTTCTGGCCATCAGCGAGACAGAACTGGTCCAGCTCACGTCCGATCTCGACGAGATGCACCGCGCCACCCTTCCGGCCATGCAAGCCGCCGCGGTGGAGTGGGCCGGCGAGCTGCGGGCTGACGCCGTCGCTCTGGGCCAGACCCGCACCAGCCGTCGCCGGTTCCTCGCAGGCGGGGGCGCGGCACTCGGCGCGCTGGCCTTCGTCGCCTGCGGCAGCAGCAAAGGCTCCGGCGGACTCGGCAACCCCACCCCCACCGACCCAACGGGCGCCCCCAACGGCGCGCTCGCCGGCGACTTCGCCATCGCCGCCTCTGCCGCCTCGCTCGAGAACCTCGCCGTCGGCACCTACCAGGCCGCCCTCGATGCCGCCACCGCCGGCAAGTTGGGCAACGTCCCGCCCGCCGTCGCAACCTTCGCAGCGACGGCCAAGGCCCAACACGCCGACCATGCGGCCGCCTGGAACAGCATCCTCACCAATGCCGGGAAGAAGCCGGTCACGGGTGTCGACCTCACCGTCAAGAACGGTGTCGTCGATCCTGCGTTTGGCCAGGTGACCGATGTCGCCGGGCTGGCCAAGCTCGCCCTCGTCCTCGAGAACGTGGCCGCCGCCACCTACCTCAACCACATCGGGACGATCGAGAACAACAACGCCCTCAAGATCGCCGCATCGATCCAGCCGGTGGAGATGCAGCACGCCGCCATCCTCAACTTCGTCCTCGGCCAGTACCCGGTACCCGATGCATTCGCCAAGACCGACGGGTTCCGGCCCATGGGCGACCAGATCGGCTGAGTTTCCGGCGGCTGGCACCCGGTGGGTCAGCCGGGCCGGTCAGTCCGGCAGCATCGGCGGCGAGAATCCCTCGTGGCGACCGAGCAGCACGGCCCTGGTGACGGAGCCCGACCCGAACCGGTCGTGCACCTCGTCGAGGGCGTGGTCGAGACCGGCGTCGTCCTGGCCGTCGAAGGGCAGCGCCAGCTGCGTCGCGCCGTCGTCGTCGAGGTTGGCCACCGCCACGCCGAGGAGCGTCAGCCCTCGACTCTCGATCATCGGCGTGGCCGTCGTCACCAGTGCCCGCACAGTGGCGAGGATGGGCCGGGTCTGAGCGGTGGCCTGGGCCAGCGTGTGTGACCGGGTCACCCGCGAGAAGTCGGCGAACCGCAACCGCAGAACGACGGTGCGCCCGACCCGCCCCGATGCTCGCATCCGGCGGGTGACGCGGTCGACCAGGGCCACGGCGGTGGCGTCGATGTCGTCGGACGATCTCGGCGCCCGCCCGAGGGCGCGCTGGGAGCCGATCGAGCCCCGTCGGCGCCCGACCCGCACCGAACGAGGATCGTCGTTGTGGGTCAGCGCGTGGAGGTGACGTCCTGACGCCCGACCGAGCATCGAGACGAGCGCCGCCTCGGCCACCCGGGCCACCTCACCGACGGTGGTGATGCCGCGCTCGTGGAGCTTGCGGGCGGTGACCGACCCGACACCCCAGAGCCGCTCGACCGGGAGCGGATGGAGGAAGGCCAGCTCGCCGTCGGAGGGCACCACTACCAGACCGTCGGGTTTGGCCACGGCACTGGCAACCTTGGCGAGAAACTTGGTCCGGGCCACACCCACGCTGATGGGTAGGCCCACCCGCTCGAGGACGTCGCGGCGCAACCGCACGGCGATCTCCGTCGGCGTGCCCGACACCCGCCTGAGCCCGCCGACGTCGAGGAACGCCTCGTCGATCGACAGCGCCTCAACCAACGGCGTGGTGTGTCCGAACACCTCGAACACCGCCTTGCTGGCCTCGGAGTAGGCGGACATCCGGGGCTCCACCACGAGGGCCGGTGGGCACATCCGCCGGGCCTGCGCTCCGCCCATCGCCGTCCGGACGCCGTATGCCTTGGCCTCGTAGCTCGCAGCCAGCACGACCCCCGCGCCGACGATCACCGGACGACCCCGGAGGCGAGGATCGTCCCGTTGCTCGACCGACGCGTAGAAGGCGTCCAGGTCGGCGTGCAGGATCGAGGCTTCCTCGCCATTCACGAACACATGTTCGCAAGTTGGGCGCCTCCGGGCAAGGCGGGGCCGCCGAATGACCCCCCGGCTAGTCCCGTGTTCCGCACATGGCGGCGGTTGGGTTCATTCGAGAAACTTGTAGTTCCTGGCAGGAGATTCGCGGGGTGGTCGCGAAAGTCCTTACATGGCAAGGAAACGACCGATTCTGGGCCCGGCGCAGGTCACG
>JBBSHU010000051.1:0-21316 GCA_038232455.1 Acidimicrobiales bacterium | reverse complement strand
CTGGCCGACCGTAGCCTTGCTCCCGGCACATGGCGGGCGCTCACCCCTGCGGAGGTCCGGGCGTTGGAGACGGCGGCCGCGGGCCGGGCCGCCACTGCCCCGGGCCCGGGCCCCGCCAACGTCACCTGATGTGGCACTAGCACTAGCCTCCTCCGACGTGCCTGTGGCCATACGAGCGTTGCGCGGTGCCACGACCGTCGACGAGGACACCCCGACCCAGGTCGCCGAGCGCGTCCAGACGCTGATCGCCCGGATGCTGTCCCAGAACAGCGTGCCCCACGATGACATCATCAGCATGATCTTCACAGCGACGGCCGACATCGTGTCGATGTTCCCGGCGTCGGCGGCGCGGGCCGCCGGGCTCGGTGACGTCCCCCTGCTGTGCGCGCGGGAGCTGTCGGTGGTGGGAGCGACTCCGCGATGCATCCGGATCCTCGTTCACCTGTCGACCGAGCTTCCGCGCGCCGAGCTTCGCCATGTGTACCTGGAGGGGGCCGAGGCCCTGCGCGATGACCTCCCCTGAGGCTCAACCCCGCTCAGAGGGCCGCTCGGGCCCTGGGCGACGGGCGGCCGTGATCGGCACCGGGCTCATCGGGGGGTCGATCGGACTGGCCCTGCGGGCTCGGGGTTGGCATGTCACCGGGTCCGACATCGATCCCGCCCGGGCCGCCCGAGCCCTCGAGCTCGAGGCTGTCGACGCAGTGGGCGACGACCCCGAGGCCGAGGTGACATTCGTGGCCACACCGGTGGCGGCCATTCCGGGCGCGGCCCTGGCCGCCCTGGCGCGCGGGGGGGTCGTCACCGACGTGGGTGGGGTGAAGGCCGCAGTCGTCGAGGCCGTGGCTGATCCCTGCTTCGTCGGAGGCCATCCGATGGCCGGCTCCGAACAGGACGGTGTCGACGGTGCCCATGCCGAGCTGTTCGAGGGCGCCACGTGGGTGCTCACCCCCACCCTCGACACCGACTCCGAGGCCTACACCCGGGTGCGATCGGTGATTCGCTCGTTCGGTGCCGATGTCGTGGCCCTGCCGCCCGACCGCCACGATTCCCTCGTGGCCATGGTCTCCCACGTTCCCCACCTGGCCGCCGCCACTCTGATGGGCCTGGCCGCCGACGGTGCCGTGGAGCACCCGGCGATGCTGCGGCTGGTGGCTGGTGGCTTCCGTGACATGACCAGGGTGGCGGCGGGCAACCCCGGGATCTGGCTCGACATCTGTGCCCAGAACAGCGAGGCCATCCTCGACGGCCTCGACCGGCTGATGCGCGCACTCGGGGACATGCGCCAGCGGGTGGCCACGGGTGACCAGGAGGCCCTGCGGTCGTCGCTCGAGCGCTCGCGCCACGCCCGGGTGAACCTTCCTGCCCGCCTCGACCGGGCCGCCGGCCTGGTGGAGGTGCGTATTCCTGTGCCCGACCGCCCCGGAGTCGTGGCCGAGATCACCACCCTGTTGGCCGAGCTCGACGTCAACATCGCCGACCTCGAGATCGCCCACTCAAACGAGGGTTCCCGCGGTGTGCTGGTGATGGTCGTCGAGAGGTCGGCCGACGAACGGGTGTTGGCCGCGCTCGGTGATCGCGGGTTCCGGCCGTCGGCGTCTCCGCTTGATTGATCACATGACGGGTCTACGGGTGACCGGCGGCCGGTCGTTGCGGGGACGAGTGCAGGTTCCCGGCGACAAGTCCATCTCCCACCGGGCCCTGCTCTTCGCCGCCCGGGCCGAGGGCACATCGCTCGTGCGGGGCCTGTCCGACGGGGACGACGTGCGGCGCACGCAAGTCGCCGTGGAGGTCATGGGTGCCGGGATCGACCGTGAGCGGATCACCGGTGGCACCGATCGGTTGCACGAGCCCGAGTGTGTGCTCGACGTGGGCAACTCGGGCACGGGGATCCGCCTCCTGGCCGGGTTCTGTGCCGGCTTCGACTGGCTCACCGTGCTCGCCGGCGATTCCTCGGTTGCCCACCGGCCCATGGACCGGGTGGTCGATCCCCTGCGGGCGATGGGGGCCCTGATCGACGGTCGCGAGGACGGGCACTACCCGCCCCTGTCCGTGCGCGGTGGCAGTCTTGTCGGCATCGACTACACCCCACCGGTCGCCAGCGCCCAAGTGAAGTCGGCGGTTCTGCTCGCCGGGCTGGGAGCCGAGGGCGAGACAGTGGTGCGCGAGCCCGTTCCCACCCGGGCCCACACCGAGGAGCTGCTGGCCCTGTGCGAGGCCGACGCCGAGGTCACCCACGATCATGACGGCGGGGGACGGGCCGTGCGGGTGCGCCGCTCACGCCTCCGCCCGTTTCAGCTCGACGTGCCCGGCGACCCGTCGCAGGCCGCCTTTTGGGTGGTCGCGGCATGCGTGACGCCGGGCAGCGACGTGGTGGTCGAAAACGTGTACCTGGGGCCGGGTCGGACCGGCTTTCTCGACGTGCTGGGCCGCATGGGGGCCGACGTCGAGCGGGTCGGCGACAACGAGGTGCGGGCCCGGTACGGCCCGCTGCGGGGAACCGAGGTCGGCGGTGTCGAGGTGCCCGGTCTCATCGACGAGATCCCCGTTTTGGCGGTGGCGGCGGCGGCAGCCGAGGGGCCCACGCTGTTCGGAGGTGCGGCCGAGTTGCGAGTGAAGGAGAGTGACCGGATCGCCACGGTGGCCGACGGGCTCCGGGCGTTCGGCGCCCAGGTCGAGACCAAGGCCGACGGCTTCATCGTCAATGGGGGAGGGGCGCTCGTCGGAGCCCGCGCCGATGCCCAGGGTGACCACCGGGTGGCCATGGCGATGGCAGTGGCGGCGATGGCCGCCGACGGCGACTCGCTGATCGACGGGTGGGAGTCAGTGGCCACCAGCTACCCGACTTTCGAGGCCCACCTCACCGCCCTCGGCGGCGAGGGTCGGTCATGACCGAGCCGAGGCCTGAGGCACCGACTGTGATCGCTATCGACGGACCGGTGGGGTCGGGCAAGTCGACGGTCTCGAAGGCCGTCGCCCGTCGCTTGGGCCTCGACCACCTCGACACCGGGGCCATGTACCGCGCCGCAGCCGTCGCCGTCATGCGCCGCAACCTCGACCCCGAAGCGGCCTCGGCCGAGGAGCTGGTCGAGGTGGTGCGCCACGTTGTCATCGAGGCTGATGACCGGGTGCTACTCGACGGCGACGACATCACCGACCTGCTGCGCATCCCCGAGGTGGGCCGGGCGGTGAGCACGGTGGCCGCGTGCGCCGGGGTGCGCACCGAGTTGGTGAAGCGTCAGCGGGCATGGGCGGCCGAGCGCGGCGGGGGAGTGGTGGAGGGCCGCGACATCGCCAGCGTGGTCTTCCCCGACGCCACCCTGAAGGTGTTCCTCACGGCCACCGACGAGGAGCGGGCCCGGCGCCGGTCATCCGACGAGGACCCTGCCGCCCTGGCCCGTCGCGACCGCCTCGACTCGACCCGAGCAACGTCGCCGCTCGCCGTGGCCGACGACGCATGGGTTCTCGACACCACGGGGCGCTCCATCGACGACATTGTCGACGACATCGTCGCCCGTGTTCCCGCCGCCGAGGCGCCCCCGGGCGAGCCGTCCCCGCCTGCGCCGTCGACAAGCCTCCCCGAGGGCCCTCTGAGTGACCAGACAGACCCGGCGGTGACCGGTCCACCCACGGGAGCAGCCCGGGCCCTCTATGGGGCGGTTCGAGTGCTGGTGAACGGCATCTGCCGGACGTACTGGCGAGCCACCTACGAGGGTCTCGAGCACATCCCGTCGACGGGAGCCTTCATCCTGGCGCCCGTGCATCGCTCCTTCATCGACTTCGGCCTGGTGGCGGCCGTGTCCAGGCGGCGGATCCGCTACATGGGCAAGGACTCGCTCTGGAAAGTGTCCTGGTTCGGCAGCTTCATTTCCGCCCTGGGGGCGTTTCCCGTACGCCGGGGGGCGGCCGACCGCGAGGCCCTTCGCCGTTGCCTGGAGATCATCCGCAGTGGCGAACCACTGGTCCTGTTCCCCGAAGGCACCCGCCGGTCGGGCCCCGCCGTCCATGACCTATACGAGGGCGCGGCCTACGTGGCCATTCGCGCCGGCGTGCCCATCGTCCCCGTCGGTATCGGTGGCTCAGAACGGGCTCTCGAGAAGGGCAAACGCCTCCCCCGACCGGTGAAGGTGCACGTGGTGGTGGGGGCGCCGCTCGTTCCCCCGCCGCCCAAGGCCAGCGGCCATCCGTCGCGCTCCGCCCTCCGGGCGCTCACCGCCGCCCTCCATTCCGAGGTGCAGCGGCTCTTCGACCAGGCCCGGAGCACCATCGCGGAGTAGCAGGCCCCGACGACACGGCCGGTAGCCGGGGAGGGGCCCCGCCCGGGAGCGGCGAGCCGCCAGCAGCTCAGCGCGACATGAACGGTTGGGTCCTGATCCTGTCGAGCACGTCGCTGGCGGCCACCCGGCGATCGTCGGCGAGGGCCGAGGACGGCGGGTGGGGCGCGCCCAGGGCGAGGCTGACGACCGAGTCGAGGGCGGTGAGCAGCTCGCGCAGCTCGCGGGGGGGCGGGAAATACTCGTCCTCGTCGGTTACCGCCACCAACTCGATACCGTCGGCTGGGGCGAGGGCGTCGACCACCGCCCGCACGAGCTCGTCGGGAGCCGACGCCCCGGCGGTGACTCCCACCACGCCCGACAGGTCATCGGGAAGCTCGGCGGCGGCGTTGACCCGGTACACCCGGGGGCAGCCCACGGCCCGGGCCACCTTCTCGAGGGCGACCGTGTTCGACGAGTTGGCCGAGCCGATGACCACGATCGCATCGGCGCGCCGGGCGATCTCGGTGAGCGCGGCCTGGCGATTGGTTGTGGCGAAGCACAGGTCACTGCGACCCGGAACCCAGACGTCGGGGAACCGCTCCCGAGCGGCCTCGAGCACCCCGGCCCAGTCCTGATGGCTGAGGGTGGTCTGGGCCAGCAGGGCCACGGGGCCTTCCGGAGCCGCCAGGGCCTGCACATCGGCCTCGGTCTCGACGAGGTGCACCGCTTCGGGGGCAACCGCCATGGTGCCCACGGCCTCGTCGTGGCCCTCGTGGCCCACGTAGACGATCGAGTAGCCCTTGCCTGCCCGCACTTTCACTTCGTGGTGAACCTTGGTCACCAGCGGGCAGACGGCGTCGATGACGAAGCCCCCGTTGGCGCGGGCGGCGGCCACGACCTCGGGGCTGGACCCGTGGGCGCTGAGCATCAGGGGGGCACCGTTGGGTACATCGTCGATCGTCTCGACGAAGACCACGCCGAGGTTCCGGAAGCGGTCGACCACCAGGCGGTTGTGGACGATCTCGTGATAGCAGTAGACCGGCGGCTCGAACACCCGCAGCATCCAGGCCAGGGCCTTGATGGCCATTTCCACGCCGGCGCAAAAGCCACGGGGCGAGGCGAGCAGCACCCGCTGCACGTCGCCCGCTGCCGCAACGGGGGGTCGCACGGGAGCTGGCCGGCCGGGGGCGATCTCGTCCACTTGTCACCAGGCTACCGGCCTGCCGGTCGCTCCACGGTCGCCCGGGCGACCCCCGACGACCGTGGCGAGGTTTGTAGGAATTGGGGCTCGGCTAGGTTGACTGGGCTGTGAGGATCATCGAGGAGGCCCAGCTCGCCACCGTCCGCGAGGGCGAGATTCCCGCCCACGTCGGGTGCATCATGGACGGGAACGGTCGCTGGGCCCTCATGCGGGACATGGCGCGCATCCATGGTCACCAGGCGGCCGAGGAGTCGGTGGTGTCCACGGTCGACGCCGCACTCGAGCTCGGGATCTCCTGGTTGTCGGTGTACGCCTTCTCCACCGAGAACTGGACCCGCGATCGGGCCGAGGTCACCTTCTTGATGAGCTTCGACGAGTGGCTGCTGCGGCGGGCGCGCCGGGACGAGCTCAACGAAAAGGGGGTCCGCATCCGCTTCGCCGGTCGCCTCGACGACCCCCAGATCCCCCAGAAATCGCGCGACTGGCTCCTCGAGACCGAGGATCTCACCAAGGGTAACGACCGGATGCAGCTGTGTATCGCCTTCAACTACGGGGGGCGAGCGGAGATCGTGGACGCCGTCAGGTCTTTCGCAGCCACCGGTCAGTCGATCGCCGAGCTCACCGAGGAGGAGTTCGCCGGTCACCTCTACGTTTCCGAGATGCCCGACCTCGACCTGGTCATTCGCACCTCGGCCGAACACCGCCTGTCCAACTTCTTCATCTGGCACAGCACCTACGCCGAATTCGTCTTCACCGAGACCCTGTGGCCCGATTTCCGGGGGTGGCATCTCTATTCGGCGGTGGCCGAGTACCAGACCCGCCGGCGGCGGATGGGCGCGGCCACCGTGGATGCCCGATGAGAACCCAGGACCTGGCCGCCCTGCTGGGCCTGCCCGATCTGGCCGATCACCTCGTCGAGGTCGAGCGAGGCTTGGGCCAGGCATTGCGCTCGGACAATACCTACCTGTTCGAACCGGGGCTGCGCGTGGTCGAGGCGGGGGGCAAGAGGCTCCGACCGGTGCTCGCTATCGCCGCCGCCGCCGCAGTCGCCGGTGAGGCGTCGTGGAGCCCGCCGGTGCGGTCAGGGGCGGTATCGGTGGAGCTCGTTCATGTCGGCTCCCTGGTGCACGACGACATCATCGACGATGCCGACGAGCGTCGCGGGGTGCCGACGGTCAACTGCATCGAGGGCTCGAGTCACGCCATCCTCGTGGGCGACTACCTGCTGGCCAGGGCGGGCGTGGAAGCGGCCCGGGTCTCCAAGGAAGTGGCCGAGGTGTTGGCCGAGACCATCGCCGACCTGTGCGACGGGCAGAGCCGCGAAACCGTCGACCTGTTCAACGTCGACCGCCAGGTCGATTCGGTGCTCAAGTCGGTGAAGGGCAAGACCGCCGCCCTGATGCGGGCGTCGTGTCGCATCGGAGCTCTCTGTACCGGCTGCACCGGAGAGCAGGTGGAGGCGCTGAGCCGGTTCGGCGAAGCCTTCGGGATGGCCTTCCAGATCGTCGACGACGTGCTCGACATCGTCTCGACCACGAGGGTCATGGGCAAGCCCGTGGGCAACGACCTGAAGGAAGGCGTGTACACGCTCCCCGTGCTCTACGCCCTCCGGGACGACCACGACGACCTCCTGCGCTCGCGACTGGGTCAGCTCATCAATGACCCGGCGTCGGTGAGCGAGCTGCTCGAGCTGGTGAAGGCCAATGGCGCCGTGGAGCAGGCCCTCGACGTGGCCCGCCGGTTCAACCGCACCGCCACCGAGGCCCTGGCGACCCTCGACGGTGGGCGGGTGGTGGCCGGCCTGGCCAAGCTTCCGGACGCCTACCTCGAATGGGCTCTCAGCGAGCGCACGGCGGGCCGGTACACCCTGGTGGGGTGAACAGGGCCACATTTCGCCTGGCTAAGTCGTACGCTGGAGTTGACTGGCGAAGGAGTGCACATGAGTAGCTGGAAACGAAGCGGTGAGATGACCGACAAGACGTGGGCCGTCATCAAGGAGAATCCCCAGTTGCTGCGGTTTCCGGCGCTGGCCGCGGTGTACGGCATTCTCGCCGCGTTCATCTTCATGGCCCCGGCGTTGGCGTTGGTGGCGTTGTCCAAGGCCGCCCCCGCCTACATCGCGGCAGGCGTGCTCTTCTTCATCGGCGCCTGGGCGGCAACCTTCGTGGGTCTTCGCTACATGGCCGCGCTGGTGTTCGTGGCCGACAGCCTGATGCGGGGCGAGGTGGCCACGTTCGACGACGGGATGCGCATCGCCGCCGAGCGGACTCAGGCCCTCGGCCTCTGGGCCCTGATCAGCGTGATCGTGGGGTGGATCCTGGGGGCGATCGAGGGCGGCGGCGACGACAACGTCGTGGTCACGATCGTCCGGGTGGTCGTCGCCAGCATTCTCTCGGCGGCTTGGTCGCTGATCACGTTCTTCGTGCTGCCGGTGATCGTCCTCGAAGACGTTGGCGCCCCGGCGGCCATGAAGAGGTCGATGACCGTCATTCGCGACAAGTGGGGCGAAGCCGTCACGGGTTCGTTCAGGATCGGGATACGCATCCTGTTGACCTTCCTGCTCCCCGGTATCGTCCTGCTTGCTGCCGGAGTCGGCCTGGCGCTGGGAGTCGGCGGCATGATCGGCGTCTCCCTGGGAGTGATCCTGGGGCTGGCCGGCGTGGCGCTCATCGTGGTGGGCGTGGTTCGCCAGACGGCGGCCCGGCAGGTGTTCGGCGTGGCTCTCTACCGCTACGCGTCGAGCGGCATGGTCGTCGGCCGGTTCACCGAGGCCGAGCTGGCCTCGGCCATCGGGCCCAAGAAGGGCAAGCGCAGCCGGCAGTAGATCGGTCAGCCGCTGGGCGACCCGACGATGATCGCCGCGGCGGCGGCGCTCGACCAGACGCTGCCGGGAACGGGGGGCACCCGGGGCGCCGTATCGTTGGGTGTGCCCTCTCCTCTGGTCGTAGCTGTCGCGCCCGGTTCGCCGGCCGCCGCCGCCGGCCTCCTGGCCGGCGACGAGATCGTCTCGCTCAACGGGGTACGGCCGCGCGACGTCATCGAATGGCAGCTCCTCACCGACGAGGGCGAGCTCTCCCTGGAGGTGAGCCGAGGAGGGCTCGACCTCGACGTGATCGTGACCAAGGTCGACGGGCAGGCCCTGGGCTTGGAGGTCTCGTCGGCGCTCTTCGACCAGGTGCGGACCTGTGACAACCACTGCGAGTTCTGCTTCATCTTCCAACTGCCGCCGGGGCTGCGGAAGAGCCTCTATGTGAAGGACGACGACTACCGCCTGTCGTTCCTCTACGGCAACTACACCACCCTCACCCGTTTCACCGAGCTCGACCTGGAACGGGTGGTCGCCGAACGCCTCGGTCCGCTCAACGTGAGTATCCACGCCACCGATCCCGAGGTGCGCTCCCGGATGCTCAGCAACCGCCGGGGCGCCACCAGCCTGCGCTGGCTGCGGGCCCTGCTCGACCACGGCATCGAGGTCCACGGCCAGGTCGTGGTGTGTCCCGGGGTCAACGACGGAGACGTCCTGGAAGACACCCTCTGCGGCGTCCTGGACCGCTTCCCGGAGCTGGCCACCGTGTGCGTGGTCCCCCTCGGCATCAGCCGGTGGTCGCCGGCGGCGTCGCTGCGGGAGCACACCGTCGCCGAGGCCGCGGCCGTGGTCGACACCGTCACCACCTGGCAGGAGACCTTCCAGTCGGTGGTGGGCCGACGGGTGGTGTTCGCGGCCGACGAGTACTACCTGCTGGCCGATCGTCCGTTCCCGTCGGCCGAGTCCTACGAGGGCTTTCCCCAGCACGAGGACGGCGTGGGCATGGCCCGGGCCTTCGAGGCCGAGCTCCTGGGCGACTCCGACGAAGCCCTGGGTGCCCAACCGGGCTTCTTCGCCTGGGTCGACGGTGCCGGTCCCGACGGGTACCGGGCTCCGAGGACCGACGGTGCCGTCGAACCGGCGGCGCCACCGGAGGCGGCAGTCGACGACACGCGCCCGGTCACCATTCTCACCGGTGAGTACGGCGCCCGCGTGCTGGCTCCGCTCGTGGCCGACCTGGGCCGTTCCGACGTGCGGGTGTTGGCGGTGCCCAACAACTTCTTCGGCGGCAACATCGCCGTCACCGGGCTGCTCGTCGGCGCCGACCTGGCGGCGGTGCTGGCCGCCGAACCTGAGGGCCACCGTTACCTGCTCCCCGACGCGTGCCTGTCCAAGGGTGTGTTCCTCGACGGCACCAGCCCTTCCGACCTCCCTCGGCCCGTCGAGATCCTGGCCACCGACGGGGTGGCGCTGCGTCGGGCCATCGGGCGTGTCCCGGTCGACGCCTCAGCCGGCGCCGGAGCCTGAGGTGGCCCTCCCCGTGGTGGCCGTCCTCGGACGCCCAAACGTCGGCAAGTCCACGTTGGTGAACCGCATCGTCGGCCGGCGCGAGGCCATCGTCGAGGAGCGCCCCGGCGTCACGCGCGACCGCAAGGTCCTCGAAGCCGAGTGGTCCGGTCGACACTTCCAGATCGTCGACACCGGGGGGTGGCTCGACAGCTCCGACCTCCTCGACGCCCAGGTGAGCCGACAGGCCGAGCGGGCCCTGTCGGGTGCCGCCGTCGTGCTGCTGGTGGTCGACGTCACCGTGGGGGTCACCGACGACGACGATCGGGTGGCCGCCGTCCTGCGCAAGGCCCTGCGGGCCAAGGAACGGGCGCCGGCGGTGGTCGTGGTGGTCAACAAGGTCGACAACGCCAACCGGGAGGCCGACGCCTGGGATTTCGGGCGACTCGGGCTGGGGGCACCGTTCCCGGTCAGCGCCCTGCACGGGCGGGGCAGCGGCGACCTCCTCGACATCGTGGTGGAGGCCCTGCCCGTCCTGTCGCCCGAGGAGGCGGCCGAGGCGGACCCGGATGCCGACGCCGGGGTGCCGGCGGTGGCCATCGTGGGGCGGCCCAACGTGGGCAAGTCGACACTGTTCAACCGCCTCATCGGCGACGAGCGCTCGGTGGTCCACGATGCCCCCGGCACCACCCGCGACAGCATCGACACGATCGTGGAGACGCCCGACGGGCCCATTCGTTTCGTGGACACCGCAGGGATGCGTCGGCGCAGCCGCATCGGCGAGGGCCCCGAGTACTATTCGCTGGTCCGGGCCCTCCAGTCGATCGACCGGGCCAACGCCGCCCTGCTGGTGATCGACGCCTTCGAGGGGGTCACCCATCAGGACCAGCGTCTGGCCGAACGGATCGACGCCGCCGGGAGCCCCGTGGTGATCGTGTTGAACAAATGGGACCGCCTCGATGCCGACGGTCGGCTGAAGGCCACCATCGACCTGGAGGACCGCCTGGCGTTCCTGGGCTACGCGCCCGTCCTCAAGACCAGTGCCCTGTCGGGCATGGGCGTGCACAAGCTGATGCCCGCTCTCGCCGAGGCCATCGAGGCCTACCACCGCCGGGTGCCGACCCGCGAGCTCAACGACGTGGTCCAGGCCGCCCAGGCGGCCCACCCGGCCCCAGGTGCCCGGGTGCTCTACGCCACCCAGGGAGCCGTCGACCCGCCGACGTTCACCCTGTTCAGCGACAAGACCCTGCATCCCACCTGGCTGCGGTTTTTGGAGCGCCGCATCCGGGAGCATTTCGGGTTCGGACCCACTCCGCTGAAGCTGCGCGTCCGCAAGCGGGCCGGGTAAGGGTCGGCATGGCCGGCCCGATCGTCGTAACATTGCCAACGCTATGATCGCAACCCCAGTTCTGCTGGTGGTGGCCTTGGGGTGCTTGGTGGCGGGCGCCATCTGGGGCCGTTCGGCGTTGCGCCTGGAACGCTCGTGGCGGCGCATCAGGGAGATGAGCGGACCCGGTCCTTCGGTGGCCGCCGACCTGGCCCGCTCGGCGTACCGCAAGGAGGTCCACAACACCCTCCTCTACGCCATTGCCGCGGTGACGGCCGCCCTCGGGGCGGTGAGCACCAACGGCTGGTTGAGCGCAGTCCGGCTGCTGCTCGCCGTCCCCATCGCCATGACCATCATCTATGGGCGCCGGTTCATCCAGGAGGCCGACCTCATCGAGGAGCGGGCCAGCCTGGAGCGCAAGGCTGAGGAGACCCTGTCCCAGGACGAGCTGGCCCCCCGCCGCTGGGCCGCCCGCCTCGCCCCCCAGGACCTGCCTCCGGTGGAGGGCTTCGAGGTGGGCCAGGTGTACGAGGCCGGCACCGGGCTCATGGCCGGCGACTTCTACGACGTGTTCCCCTCCGGTGACGGACGGCTGGCCGTGGTGATCGGCGACGTGTCCGGGCACGGCATCGAGCCCTCGATTACCGCCTTCCAGGTCAAGTACCTGCTGCGCGTGTTCCTGCGCCAGTACCGCGACCCGGCCCAGGCGTTGGAGGAGCTGAACGCCCAGATCTCGCCTCAGGTCCGCCAGGAGGAGTTCGTCTCCATGTGCGTGGCCGTGGTCGACGTGGAGGCGGGCACGTTGCGCTGGGCCTCGGCCGGCCACCCTCCGGCGTGGCTGTGGCACGACGGCGACGTCCGTCCCCTGCGCTCCACCGGACCCATGCTCACCCTCGACCCCAAGGGCACCTACCTCAGCCGGGAGGTGCCCCTGGAGATGGGCGATCTCGTGCTCTTCTACACCGACGGTCTGGCCGAGGCTCGCTCGGGCGGGTCGTTGTTCGGCGAGGACCGCATTGCCGGCGCCATCCGCCGTGAGCCGCGGATGCAGGCCGACGTGCTGTGCAAGTCCCTGCTGGCCGCGGCCCGCAACTTCGCCAGCGCCCCCCTCACCGACGACGTGGCCATCCTGGCCATTCGCAGGGTCTGAGCTCTGCCCTGGTGCGAGCCCTGTAGCCGCTACTGGCCCGGCAGCCAGTTGGGCGAGGGCGGAGAGTGCCCCGATTGCGACGCCGTCATCGGTAAGCCGGCCGGCACGCCGTGGCACTTCAAGCTGTTGTTGTTGGCCACCGTGGTCTATCTGGGCTGGCGGGCGGTGCAGGGCATCGAGTGGCTGGTCCACAACCTGTAGGGGGTTCACGCGACCCCGGTTCGGTCAGCGCCGGCGGGGAAGATGGCGACGGACACGGATCAGCATGCCCACCATCTCCTCGGCGAGCTCGATACCCGACGCTCGGGGGTTGTTGTACAGGACGTACTCCTTGGCGACCAACGTCGCCAGATAGTCGAGCAGCAGGCCTTCCTCGTCCTTGACCAGCAGGTAGTCGGGGTGGCCTTCGTTGTAGAGGACGACCCTTGCGTCAGGGTCGAAGCGGCTACGGGCTTCGCCCGGCGAGGGGTCGGCCAGCACCGTTGGAAGATGTCGGGAGCGTTGCCCGTTTCCTCCGCCCGCCTCCGGGGGAGCCGGTGGGGGTGGATCGCCGCTCGGCGCCAGCTCGTCCAGACCAGGTGGCTCGGTCTGGGGGGGTGGCGTCGGCGGGCCCGAACCGGTGCCGTTCGTGCCGTCCGATTCGGATTCGCCCATCATCCCGTTGCCGTCGGGATCGGAGCCGACCAGGGTCCGCATGGGGTTCTCGAGATCGGCCAGCTCCTTCAGCACCCGGGCGAAGATCTGTCGTACCGCATCGGACAGCCGCCCGACGGTGGCCTCGTCCACCTCCTTGTTCACGCGCTCAAGAGTCCGGATGATGGCAGGCTCGATGGCGCGCAACGCATCGACGAAGATGGGAAAGGCGTCCCGCTCCCGAAGGATCGCCCGTCGCCCGGCCGTCTGCTGCAGGGCCTCGAACACGACCTGCCCGGAGATCTGGTCCGACGTCCAGGGCGGCCGGTCGAACTCCTCCAGCTCGGCCAGATCGTCGATGATCGTGGTGCCCGCTCGGCCGACCACCGCCAATCGCCGGCGCTTGGCGTCCTTCGGTACGACGTAGACGGCGAACTCGATCCGACCCCACAGGGTTGGGTGGGCGGCGATGTCGAGGCGGACCCCCTCAGGCGCCTCGGGAGTCACCAACTCCGCCGTCCGGCCCTCGACGACCTCGATCGAGTAGTCGCCCCGGGCGAGAGCCGGGCCACGCCGGCGGCGTAGGTACTCGACCACCTTGCGCTGGGTGAGGACCCGCAGCACTTCGGGATCGAGTTCGGAGAGGTACACGGTCGTGCCAGGAACCTGGCGGGCTCGGCGCCGCTCGTTGGGGTCCAGGGTGGCGGTCGCCTTGCCTCGCTCCAGACGGAGGGTATGCGTGGCGGTCCCGTCCTCGGGGCGGGTGACGATGTCGCAACGCCCACCCAGTTGCTGAAAGGCCAGGATGCCGATGGCCTTCTCGCCCAGCGTCCGCTGGTCGCCTACCTTGGCCGATTCGAAGAGGCTGCGAGCCATCTGACGGAGCCGGTCTGCGTCCATGCCCCTGCCGACATCGTCAATGGCGATCATCGGGTATCTGCCCCGGCGCCGGAGCACGACGCGGATGCGTTCCCCGCGACGGTCGGCCTGCGCGTACTCGTCGGCGGCGTTGGACACGAACTCGTTCAGCGCGTCCTTCGGATCCTGGTAGGCCTGGCCGGTCACCAGTACGGCCTTGGCCAGGTTGCCGATACGAAGACGAACCTTCTCCTGGGCCATCGATTGCAAATCTAGGAGGAGCGAGCCCGACTAAGCGGGATGTGTCCACGCCGCTGCCCTCTTACCGGGCTGGCGTGGTTGAGGCCTGCGTTGCGCTCAGGCGGGAAGGCCTGCCCTGCCTGGAAGCTAGAGTGCAGGTCTCGGGCTGTGGCGCAGCTTGGTTAGCGCGCTTGACTGGGGGTCAAGAGGTCGGGAGTTCAAATCTCCCCAGCCCGACCAAGAAACACCAGGTCAGGGGGGGTGTAGCTTCCGAGAGGACACCCCCGAGAAGGCCCCGTGGTCACGGATTGGTCACAAGAGCGGTCCGAGGGGTGTGTACGGAACGGCTGCCGTTGCCCTGAGCGAGGCGGCGGCGGATGGTGCGCAGGTCGACCCCCGGGGCCTTGGCCGCCTGGGAGATGGTTCAGGGGGGCGTTGGCCGTTGTCGCTTATGGCGCCGGTGCCGGGTGGCCAGCGTCGGTGCAGGCGCCGCCCATGTCTCCGATGGCGTGGGTGAAGGCCAGGAACTCGGCCTGTCCCGATGCCTTCGACGCCATGAACTCGCTGGCCCTGTGCTGCAGCCGGTTCGCGGCAGCCCGCACGGACGGGATGGCGTCGGCGGCGTCGATGGCCAGTTGGTCGAGGTCAGCTTGCACCCTGGCGTTGCCCGCCGTATCGCTCACCCCTGACGCGGTGTAGCCGCCGCCCAGGAGGTTGTGCGCCTCGACCCAGAAGGACTGGCACGCCTCGCCGGTGCCGGTAAGTGCGGGCGGGGTGCGGGTGTTGTCGACCGAGTTCACGCCGACGGCCAGACCGACGGCGAGCACGGCTATGACGACGACCAGCACGACTTGGCGGCGGCGCCCGAGCCCGGCCCACCAGGCCCGCCGCAGGCGTACTCGCTCGGCCCTCGACGAGATGCGCTTCTGCGCCTGCTCACTCGTCGACCACGTGGGCGGCGCTGCGGGTGCCGGGTGTGGGCCCTGCGACGTCGGAGGCGGCGGGCGCTCAGAGGCGGGCGGCGGGTACCACCGGTCGTCGGATGCGAGCCACCAGCCGGGCCCGGGGGAGGGGCCGAGGCCCGGGGGTGTGTTGCCCGTGTCGCTCATCGGATCCCGCTCGGAGGCTGACGTAGTAGCTCACCGATGCGCTCGTGGACGCCTGCGTAAGGAGCCATCATCGCCTCGTTGAACGCTACTGCGTCGGTCTCCGATTTGGCCATGATTCCGCTCCACGCCGTACGGACGATGTCGTCGACGAGGGAGCGCGTCAGGTCGTCCTCAACCCGACACTTCAGGACCATCACTCGAGGCTGATGGCTGCAGCCGTGTGTCCAGATCCTCCGGCAAGGGAGTGCTCCGGTAAGCCCCGTCGGGCGACCCGTCTGTACGTCGTCTTCGTGGGCGGCGCCGGTGTCTCGGAAGAACTCTGAGGGCTTCCTGCAGCTCTAGCAGCGTCGTCTGCTGAAACTCCCACCATGAGCGAGCGGCCTCCACCTTGCGCTAGGCCTCGGCCATCCGTTCTTCGTGTCGTAGCCGAGCCTGCACAAGTCGCTCGTGACCGAACAGTGACGTAGCCAACAACGCCAGCGCCGGCGGCCCCACGCCAACGCCGAGGAGGCCGATCAGGGCAGTACTGAAGTCAGCCACGACTCGGGTGGCGGTTCTGGGTACCGCTCACAGCCCGAACCCTCTTAGAAGGCGGCGCGTGATCTTGATCGACTGTCGGTAGACGCCCTTGCGAGCGACGCGGGCACCGTAAGCCGCGGGCCCTTGCTGGCGGCGGTGATGTTGCCCCTGAGCCTGGCTGTCCTGTAGAGCTGGCTGCGGAGGCTGGGGGAGCGGCTCATCATCCGACCGCCCCGTTGACGAGAGCGGCCACCGCTGTAGCCGCGTCGCTGTCGGCTTCGGGCATGAGGTGGCCATAGCGGTCGAGCGTGAATGCGACGCTGGCGTGCCCCAGGCGTCGGCTGACCTCTTTGGGGTTGCGCCCGGCAGCGATCAGGTGGGCGCAGTGGCGGAGGTCGGCATAATCGTGGAAGCGGATGACCGGCACGCCAGCTCGGCGCGCGGCCCGAGCGAAGGACTTCGCCACCGAGTCGGGGTGCAACACGTCGCGTGGTAACCCAGCAAGTGGCTTCTCGGGGACGCCGTCCACGACTGTGCCGGCGAGCTTCGCCAGCGGCGAACATCGTCGTGAGCACTCACCGCTCCAGTGTGGTCCTCCTTCTGGGGGTAGCTGTCCGCGGTGCGCTGCCCCAAACGCCGACAAGGCCACGGACCCAAGTGATCAGCGCACGTCGAGGATCACCGCGATCGTCTCTCGTAGTTGTGCCAGCACGGCCGCTCCGACGTTGCCGCGCACGGCGAGGATCCGCCGTGGCGACACGGCCCGGAGGTGTTGGCACTGGGCAGCGGAGGTGTCATGGAGACCATTGGTCTCGTCGGGTTCAATGACGATCTCCGATTCGAACTGACGAATCGTGGTCGTCAGCGGGACCGCGTGGAGGACCGAGGGACCAGCATCAAGGATCCTCTGGGCCGTGACGAGGACCGCTGGGTGGCGGAAGCCCGCTTCTCGTCCCTCCGGCGTACCCAAATCGAGATCAACCACATCACCCGAGGTCGGCATCGAGCCAGAGGGCTTCCTCGTCCCGCAGCGCTGTCGTCAACTCTGCGCCGACGCGGTCCTGCCGGAGCGCACGGACCGCCAAGGACACGGTGTTGCCGACCGTCGTGTTCAGCTGAGCCGCGAGTCGCTTGAGCTCCTCATGGGTAGCGGCATCGATACGTACACTCGTGCTCTGCATGCAAATCAGCATACATCTCGTGTTAGGCCCTGTCACGGCCCACAAGGCCGGCTGGTGTTCGCGCGTGCCGCCTGGGGCACCCATGACGGCGGCTGGGCAATGCGGCGACGGCAACCCTCACCGTCGACTCCGAGGCACGCGCCGTGGCTGTGTGGGCCCGCCCTCACCTTCACCGCCGTGGCGGCCGGCTGAGCGCCTCGGAGAGCGCCCGGAAGGCAGTGTCGAGCCGCTTCTGCCGTCGGCGGTCTTGCTCGTGGTTGGCCGCCGGGGCCACGGACTCGATCAGCTCCACGAATGCGTCCTCGTCGCCGGCGACCACGATTCCCTGCTCCGTGGCCTCGGCTCGGTACACAAGTCGCTCGGCGGCGGTGTCGAGGAGCAAGAGCGTCCGCAGTGTGGCGGCGACCTCAGGATCAATGACCACTTCCAGGGCGTCGATGCTGCTGTCCGCTTGATCCTCGTCGGCGCGGGCCGCAGGTGGAACGGTGACCGTCCCCAGCCGCTGATGACGCCGTCGTCGCCACACGAGGTGCATTTCCACTCGATTGACGGCGGCACGTCGGTTCGCAGGAGAGGCATGCGACCTGGACATGGGCGACGGCCGGGTCGGCGAGCATGGGAGCGCACTCACCCACACGAACCCAGCGTTTGCTGCGGTGACGGCTCGTACGAGGCGGCTGAGATGGTCGGCCATCCGTCGCGCCGGCCCGGGGACCTCCGGGGGCAGGTCGAGGAAGTGGCGAAGGTCGGAGACGAACACGAGCGGTGACGGTACCTCTGGGCTACGCCGCCGTGCCCGAATGACGGCGCAAACGCTCCTGGATTCGGCCTTCATGCCTACGGTTGCAGGCTGCCGCTGTGAGCAGGAACGTGGATCCCCGGGGGCCTGATCGACGCACAGGCGGTAGCCAAACTCCTCAGCCTTGCCCAGCGCAACACTGTGTCGGCGTACCAGCGGCGTTACCCGGGCCATGCCCCGTCCGGTGGTTGATCTGGGTCAGGGTCGCTGCAAGCTCTGGCTGCGCAGCGAGATCGAGCACTGGCAAGCGGAACGGTTGGAGATCGCAGGTCGATGACGTTGGTCGCAGAGCGAAGGGCGCGCCGCCGCGCCGCCGAGGTCGTCCCGGGAGATGTCCTGGTGAAGGCGTGCGCGCCGTACCGCAACGAGCGTCTCTTCTCGCTCCAGGGGTTGCGAAATCTCGGTCCCACCCTGCGCGACTGGCGCCGGGCCTGGCAGGAACTCGGGGTGCCGAAGGTTCCCGCGTCCATCGACGCCCCCCGAGGCGCGATGCAGCCGATCGGCTACGTCGTGCTCCAGTACGTCGTGCGCCTGGATCGACCCGAGAAGGCATACGACCGCTGGCTGGTGCCGCTGCACCGTTCGACCACCGCTCACCTGCGCTCGACCTATCCGTTCCAGTCGGCCGAGGGCCTGGGGGGGCGGGGCGTGGTTCTCGGCACCGACCTGCTGGCCGGGGGCTCGGCGTTCTGCTTCGACCCCTTCGAGGCCTACACCAGAAGCTCGTGGCATCGGCACGTTCGATGCCCTGGACGGCGAGATGGTCGTCCTGGAGGCGAGGTTCTTCCACCTTCGCAGTAATGGAAGTGTCACGGCGGTCTCCGGTGACGACCTGACGCCGTTTGCCGTCGTCACCCGCTTTCGGCTGAACATCGACCACAGCGAGGACGGACCGCCGACGCGCCGGGAGTGCGAGGAGGCGTCCACCGCCTGGCGCCGAGACGTGGCCACCCGACTGATGATCGACGCTGCGGAAGTGCAGGAGGAAGCCCGCCATGCAGTTCGCCTTCGGAATCGAGGCGGATGCGCAGGGCGTAGAAGAGGTTCTCGCTCTCGCCCGGTTCGCCGGGGACGTGTCCGCGGAGACCTCCCGAGTCCCGACAGACGCCGGGTGACAAACGGCGAGTCGGGAGCGTATGATCCGGCGTGGATTGGGGTTGACGGCAGGACGGGAGGGTGACAGGCGTGGGAGCCGGTCGGGTCCACTCCATGGTTCCATTCTAGGACGAGCGCCCTCGGCGGCGTGGTAAGCGGGAGGTGGCGGGATGCCGGTTCAGTCGAGCTATCTCGGTGTGTACATCGATGAGGTTCCGAGCGGTGTTCGCACGATCACGGGTGTGGCCACGTCGATTACCGCGTTCGTGGGGCGAGCGCCACGGGGGCCGAGCGACACGCCGGTGACGGTCACCAGCTTCGGTGAGTACGAGCGCCGGTTCGGCGGCTTGTCCACCACCAGCCGGCTGGGCTTCGCCGTGCGCGACTTCTTCCTCAACGGCGGTGGGCAGGCCGTGATCGTCCGCCTGTACCGGGCCGAGACCGGCGGGGGCGCCAAACCGGCCAAAGCCAAGGTCGCCGTCGGCACCCTTCAGCTCGATGCGGTCGAGGAGGGGGCTTGGGGCAACCAGTTGCGAGTCAGGGTCGACTACGTCACCCGGCCCGTCGATGCCACCCTGGGCGAGACGGCGACGTCGCTGTTCAACCTGTTCGTGCGCGACGGCACCACCGGCGTGGTCGAGGAGCACCGCAACGTCGTCGTCGACCTGCCCGACCACCCGCGCCTGGTGTCGAAGGTGCTCGAGAACGAATCGCGCCTCGTGCGGGTCGCAGCCATTCCGACGGCCCGTCCCCCCGCGAGCGTCGACACCGTCGACCCCGGTAAGACCGTCTGGGACGACAACACCACCCCGACGAACACCAAGGTCGCGGCGGCCAACCAGGCATCCGACGGGGAGATCCTGACCGACGTCGAGTTCAACGGTCCGGGCAAGGCGGCAGCCAAGAAGGGCCTGTTCGCCCTGGAGAACGCCGACCTGTTCAACCTGCTGGTGATCCCGCCCTACAAGACCGATGCCACGGTCGACCCCGGGGTGGTGACGGCGGCGGCGATCTACTGCGAGCAGCGACGGGCCATGATCCTGGTCGACCCATTGCCGACGTGGACCGACGTCGCCGCGGTCAAGACCACCCTCGGGGGAGCCGGCCTGGGTACCACCTCAAAGAACGCCGCGCTCTTCTTCCCCAGCCTGCGCCAGCCGAACCCGTTGAAGGCCAACCAGGTCGAGTCGTTCGCTCCGTCCGGAGCGGTGGCCGGGGTGATGGCCCGCACCGACGCCCAGCGGGGCGTGTGGAAGGCACCGGCCGGGCTCGACGCCACCCTGGTCGGCGTACCCGACCTGTCGGTGCCGCTCACCGACGGTGACATCGACCAGCTCAACCCCGTCGGCGTCAACTGCCTGCGGGCCGTGCCGGCGGCCGGCCGGGTCGTTTGGGGCTCGCGCACCATGCAGGGCTCCGACAGGCTGGCGTCGGAATGGAAGTACGTCCCCGTCCGGCGCACCGCCCTCTTCCTCGAGGAGAGCCTGTTCCGGGGCACCCAGTGGGTGGTCTTCGAGCCCAACGACGAGCCGCTCTGGTCGCAGATCCGGCTCAACGTGGGCACCTTCATGAACAACCTCTTCCGGCAGGGTGCCTTCCAGGGCGCCACGCCGCGGGAGGCCTACTTCGTCAAGTGCGACAAGGAGACAACGACCCAGGCCGACATCGACCTCGGCATCGTCAACATCCACGTCGGCTTCGCGCCGCTCAAGCCGGCGGAGTTCGTCGTGATCCGGCTGCAGCAGTTGGCCGGCCAGACAACCACGTGAACACCCGGGCCCGAGGAGCCGCGTGATGGCACAGTTCAGCGTGAACGCCCAGCGTCTCGACCCGTACAAGAACTTCAAGTTCCGCGTGAAGTGGGACGGTCGTTACGTGGCCGGCGTCAGCAACGTGGGGGCCCTCAAGCGCACCACCGAGGGTCGTCGAGCACCGCGAAGCCTCGTTGTAGACCTCGATGATACGGGCAGGTGGTCCTGGCCTACAAGGTCTTCCGTGCCTGGGTGTCGGAGTAGGCGCTCCCCGATCTCGACGCCAACGCCAACGCCACGGCGATCCAGAGCGTCAAGCTCGAGAACGAGGGATGGGAGCGCGACACGGAGGTGCCGGAGCCGGCCGACCGACGTTCGTCGAGCCGTAGCCGACACGAGCGGGTCAGGCGACGGTGGGCCTTTGGAGCGATGTGGACCCGGCACGCTTCCGAGTGACGATTGTCCTCGATGAACAAGCCGATGGAAAGTCGGTGTTGACGCTGCGGCAGCTTCACCCAACCGTCGAGCAGCGAGATGCAACCATCGGCTTCGGCGCTGTCGAGCTCGGTGTGCAGACGATGCAGAAGCTCGCTCACCATCTCGGGGTCGCCTGAATCCCCCGGCCGATGAAATCTCGCCGCGGGACAGGTCAACCAGTCCGACCGACCACCACCACCCGAAGGAGCCGCCATGTCGCGCGTCCGCATCCACAACTTCTCGATCTCGCTCGACGGGTTCGCCACCGGTGAGGGCCAGGCCCTCGACACGCCGTTCGGCCACGCCGGGCATCGGCTCCACGAGTGGATGTTCGCCACTCGGTTCGGCCGCCGCGAAGTCCTCGGCGAGTCGGGCGGCACCGAGGGTGTCGATCACGTGATGGCCGATCGG
>JBBSHU010000050.1:0-21591 GCA_038232455.1 Acidimicrobiales bacterium | reverse complement strand
GGCGGGGCGACATCAAGCGCGGTCGGGGCCGCCCGGAGCCCGAGTGAGCGCAGTCAGACGATGTCGTGGCAGCCGCCGGTCGAGGGATCCTCGACACCGACGGCGTCGGTCACGTGGGCGCACACCTGACGGTAGGTGACACCGGCGCTCAGGGGGAACGACCAGGGCGAGGGACCGTCCCAGACCGTCGGCGCCCGCCGTTGTCGAAGGAGAATTTCACCGAATGGCTGCCCGGCGCCCCGCTGGCATCGGGGGTGAAACCGGAGACGGCGAATTCCACGTCGAAGGTACCGTCGAGCCGGGCGGCGACGGCCACGATGGCGACGTTCGGAGGCCCGTCGGCCTGGGTGGTCGGGACGGGCACCGGGGGGGCCACGCCGGGTGGGGCGGCGTCCGGACTCGGGCCGGGGTCATGCCCGGGGGCGAGAGTGGTCGACGGCGGGGTGGGGCTCACCGGCGAGACGGTGGACGGTGGCGGAAGCTCGGCCGCGGCGGCCGCTGACGGATGGTCGCGCAGGAACTGGATGGCCTCCACGTGGGCGGCGACGGCATCGCCTTGTTTCGGGCCGGCGATGGTCTTGGCCTCCCGCAGGAGGTTGGCGTCGGCGCGGGCGACGTCGATGGCGTTCCCGGACGACAGGGCCACGCGGAGACGAGCGACCGAGGGCGGCATGGCCGCAACGGTCGAAGAGGTGGTGTCGTGGCCGGAGCCGACGAGGGTGGGCACCGCCAGCATGGCGATCACTACGGCAGCGGCGGCGACCGAGACCCCGGCCGCCACCCACCCGGCTCGATGCGACCAGTTCCGTGAGTCGTCCTGGCCCGCCGGCCGAAAGGCAGGACTCCGGCCCGCCGGCCGAAAGGCAAGATCCCGGCCCGCCGGCCGAGCGGCAGGACTCCGGCCTGCCGGCCGAGAGGCAGGACTCCGGCCCGCCGGCCGAGAGGCAGGGATTCGGGACTGTTCGGCCAGGAGCCGCACGGCGACGACCCGCTCGGGCGAGGGCTCGGCCGGTTCCGGCGCCAGGGCCTGTTCTAGCAACTCGAGGAGGCGCTCGTCGTCAGCCACCGGTCGAAACACTCTCCAGAGCGGCTCGCAGGCGGGCCAGGGCCCTCGACTGGGCCATGCGCACCGCTCCCGCCCGTTGCCCAGGACGAGGCCGACCTCTTCGGCGCACAGGCCGCCGACGACGCGGAGCTCCAGGATCTCCCGATCGTCGGGGCCGAGGGTGGCGAATGCCGCCCTCATCGCGGTGACCTCCTCGTGGTGGAGCAGGCCGTCGATGCAGTCGTCCTCGACCCGGCCGGGCTGGCCGTCGACGACGTGGGCCCGTTGGTCGCTGCGTTGGGCCTCGAGCATCACATTGCGCAGGATCCCGAACAGCCAGGCGTTGAAACCGCTGCCCGTCCACTCGAAGTCGGCGATGCGGGGATAGGCCCGGGCGAAGGTCTCGCTGACGGCGTCGTCGGCCTCGGTCAGCCCCCACAGCCGGCGGCGGGCGTAGGCCAGCAGGCCGGCGTAGGAGAGGCGGTAGAGCGCCTCCCAGGCATCGGGGTCGTCACGTCGGGCCCGGTCAACGAGAGCCTGGATCTCGGCGGTCGACAGCTTCGACGGGGTTGGACCCATCACATTGCTCATTGTGGCACCCACGGTGATCGGGCGATGTGGGCGCGCGCCTTCCGCCGGCGCGAAGATCGACGGCGGCCGCTCGGGCCAGGTCCGGGGAAGGGTGATGGTCACGGGTGTTCTCAACCCCTCATGGCCGATCGCGTACCGGGTGTCACTTCTGGAGCCGCGTCGGACAATGTCTGGCCCCCTCACGCCGGCCAGGGCGCGGCTCTAGCTGGTGAACAACTTGATCAGGTCGGCACCGTTGATCCAGTCGTTGGCCACGTCGGTGAAGTGGCCGTCGCCGTACTGGAGGAGGCGCACGTTGGCGTTGCACACGGCGCTCAGGAGGAACACCTGTTGGCGGTCGCAGGTGTAGGTGTGGCTCATGAAGCCGGGATGGTCCTTGGTGGTGCGTAGGGCGGCGATGACAGTGGACGGGTTGATGTCGAGGGTCATCGCCGCCAGCACGTTGTGGAGGTCCATGACCTCGGCGAAGCCGGCCTGGGCCAGGGCCGACGGGGCCTCCTTGGCTCCGTACTTCTTGCGTTCGTCGCGGTAGGTGACGACGTCGGGGTCGGTGCTGTCGTAGGCCAGGAAGCCGGAGGTGAAGTAGGCGCCGTCGGCGCCCCCACCGGAGGCGTCGATCACGGTCTGGGCGGCGCAGGCCCCGGGGAACATCACCTTGGCCTTGATGGACAGCGCCTGGCGGGCCTGCATGATGCGTGAGCAACCCTGGGGCGGGAAGACGGCCAGGATGACGTCGGGGTTGTTGCGGGCCGCGTCGTTGAGCGCCGGGGTGAAGTCGGCGGTGTCGGCCTTCTCGGCCAACAACTTCACGTCGGACACGCCCTTCTTGCCCAGCACGTCCTTGGCCGCCTCCACGGCCGTCGCCAGGAGGCCGGGCAGGTCGATGTAGACGACGGCGACCTTCTTGGCGTGCAAGGTGTCGGTTACGTACTGGGCCTGGCCCAGGAGGTCGGCAGCGGCGCCGCCGGTGAGCATGAACGAGGCGCTGGCAGTCAACTCGTCGCCCAGGGTGGGGGAGGCGCCGACGTAGGGGATGCCGGCGGAGTCGAGGACGGGGATCGACGCCGCCGCCCCCAGGTCGAGGCCGCCGAGCACGGCGATCGGCTGCTTCAGGCGGAGGCGGTTGGCACACGCCTGCGACGACTCGGGCGATCCGTCGGTGGCGCAGGTCTCCAGGCGGATGGGATGGCCCCGCACCCCGCCCAACGCCTCGTTCACGTAGCGGACGGCGGCCTCGGCGTCGGTACGCACTTCGGGGAACGAGCCGGTGGCGGAGTTCTCCTGGTTGATGAAGCCCACGACCAGCGGCGACCCCGAGGCCTTCTTCCCGCCGCTCGAGCCGCCACCCGAACAGGCCGCCAGCACCACGGCGACGACGGCGAGGGCCATGATGCGACTCGGGGCGTTGCGCCCAGGCCTGATGCTCGTCGGGCCGGCGCTCGCCGGCCGGATTTTCAGCGACATGATCCTCCAGGACGGGAACCCGTCGCTAGCCTCCGACGGGCTGGAAAGGTCACGAGCATCGAACCATACTTCGTATTTGCCGTACTGGGACTTGGCACGGGAGCGGTGTACGCCGCCCTCGCCGTGGGTCTGGTGCTGGAGCATCGGGTGTCCGGGGTCGTCAACTTCGCCCAGGGGGCCATCGCCGCCTATGCGACCTATGTCTTCGTCGAGCTCCGCGCCAGCGGCGACGTCGTGTTGCCGGTGGTCGGCATCCCCGGACGGATCCACCTCGCCGATCGTCCGGCCTTCTGGCTGAGCCTGGTCGGGGCCCTGGTGGTCGCAGCAGCCATCGGGCTGATCGTCTACGCCCTGATCTTCAGGCCCCTGCGCAATGCCCCCGCCCTGGCCCGGGTGGTGGCCTCCATCGGCCTGCTCGTGGCCCTTCAGGCGATCATCGTGCTGCGCTTCGGCCCCGCCGACCGGGCCGTCGCCCCCGTCCTGCCCAATGGGCCCGTCACCCTGGCCGGGGCGATCGTTCCCCGTGACCGTCTGCTCCTCGCCCTCGTGGTGGTGGCCATCACCGCAGTGCTGTGGGCGGTGTACCGCTTCACCGGCTTCGGCCTGGCCAGCCGGGCCATGGCCGACGACCCCGCCACCACGGCCCTGCTGGGGCGGCCCACCGGGCGTTTGGCCGCGGCCAACTGGGTGGTCGCCAGTGTCCTGGCCGGGGTGGCGGGGATCCTCGTCGCGCCCATCACCGCCCTCAACCCGGGCACCTACACCCTCTTGGTGGTCCCTGCCCTGGCCGCCGCCCTCGTGGGCCGGCTGTCGTCGTTCGGCGTCACGACGGCGGCCGCCCTGGCCCTGGGCATGGCTCAGTCGGAGCTGGTGCAACTCCAGGACCGGTTCCGCTGGTTGCCCAGTGTCGGCCTGCGCGAGGGCCTGCCCCTCGTGGTGATCGTGGTGGCCATGGCGGTGGCGGGACGGGTCGTCCCCGAGCGGTCCGACCAGGTGGAGCGACGGCTCCCGTCGGCTCCGCGCCCCGGCAGGCCGGGGCTGGCCGCGGCTGCAGTCGTGGCGGCTACCGCGGTGGCCCTGTTCGTCCTCGGAGCCGAGCTTCGCCTCGGCCTGATCACGAGCCTCATCGGTGCCGTCGTGTGCCTGTCGCTGGTGCTGCTGACGGGATGGGTGGGCCAGATCTCCCTCGCCCAGATGGCGTTCGCCGGTGTGGCCGGTTTCGCCCTGTCCAAGCTGGGCCAGGGCGCGGGCATTCCCTTCCCCCTGGCCCCGATCCTCGCTGCCGCCCTGGCCGGCGTGGCCGGGTTGCTCCTGGCCTTTCCTGCCCTTCGGGTCCGGGGGGTGAACCTGGCCGTGGTCACTCTGGCCGGCGGCGTGGTCATCGAGGAGCTGATCTTCCGCAACCCTCGGCTGACCGGGGGCTTCGGGGGCACCAAGGTGCCCTCGCCCACGCTGGCCGGCATCGACCTCGGCATCACTCGGGGCGGCGACTATCCGAGCCCGGTGTTCGGCCTCCTGGTCCTGGCGGTCGTGACGGCGCTCGCCCTCGGTCTGGTGGCCGTGCGCCGCGGCGACATCGGCCGGCGCTGCCTGGCCGTGCGGGCCAACGAGCGCGGTGCCGCAGCTGCTGGTGTCGACGTGGTGACCACCAAGCTCGGCGCCTTCGCCGCGTCGGCGTTCGTGGCCGGGTGCGCCGGCGTCCTGGTGGGCTACTCCCAGGGCCAGCTGTCGTTCAGTTCGTTCAGTGTGTTCGTGTCGCTGTCGTTCCTGGCCGTGGCCTACGTGGGCGGCATCGCCTCGGTGCCCGGTGCCCTGATCGGCGGGGCCCTGGCCGGTGGCGGGATCGTGTTCACTGTTCTGGACCGGTACGCCGGGTGGGGGCGGTACCAGGCCCTCATCGCCGGGTTGGGCCTGGTCGTAGTGGCCGTGCTGCGACCTGACGGCCTGGCCGGCATCTCGTTGCCGACAGCCGCGCTCGGCCGGTGGCGGCGGAACCGGCCATGACGACGGATGCGGGCCACGCGTCGGCTCTCGAGGTGGGCGACCTCACCGTGGCGTTCGGTCGCACCGAGGTGGTCAGGAGCGTCTCTCTCGCTTTCGAGCAGGGCACGGTCGTCGGGGTGGTCGGGCCCAACGGCGCGGGCAAGACCACGTTCGTCGACGCCGTCACCGGTTTCGTGCCCTCGTCGGGGACGGTCGTCATCGCCGGGCACCCGGCTGGTCACGTCCGCCCCCACCTTCGCGTCGCCCTCGGCGTGGCCCGAACGTTCCAGACCCTCGAGCTGTTCGAAGATCTCACCGTCGGCGAGAACCTCGAGGTGGCGGCCCAGGCCGGCGGTTCCCGGGCCGGCGCGGCCCGCTCCCCGGCCGAGCGCGTCGCTCGGGCGACGACCACCGCAGGGGTCGGCGATGTCGTCGACGTGATCCCCGGCCGCCTGTCGTACGGCCGGCGCAAGCAGGTGGCCCTGGCCCGGGCCCTGGCCTCGGAGCCGACCGTGCTACTTCTCGACGAGCCGGCCGCAGGGCTCGACGGCGCCGAGCGCCGGGCCCTGGCCACCACCCTGCGCCAGTTGGCCGGCGAAGGTCTGGCCGTGGTGCTCGTGGACCACGACATGCACCTGGTCTTCGACGTGTGCGACCAGGTGGCCGTGCTCGATTCCGGTCGAGTGGTGGCTCACGGCCCACCCGCCGAGGTACGCGCCGATCCGGTGGTGGCCCGGGCCTGGCTCGGCGTTGCCGACACGGTCTCCCGGCCGGCGGCCCCGGGCACTGCCTCCCGGCCGCCGGGCCACGACACTGCCTCGCCGGCGGCGGGCGTGGTCGGTACCGGTTCGAGGCCGCCCGTGCTGGAGGTGGCGGCCATGTCGACGGGGTGGGGGGGTGTCGCTGCCGTGCACGAGGCCGATCTCACGGTGGCCGACGGTGAGATGGTCGCGCTCTTGGGGGCCAACGGAGCCGGCAAGACCTCCATGTTGTCGGCCATCTCCGGCGCCCTCGCCCTGCTCGGCGGTGCCGTCCGGGTGGCAGGACAGCCGGTCGTGGACCGGCCCGACGAGATGGCCCGGCGGGGCGTGGCCCATGCCCCCCAGGACCGGGGGGTGCTCGGCGGCCTCACCGTGGCCGAGCAACTCCGCCTGGCGGCAGGCCCGGGACCTGCCGGACGATCGGGCGTCAGCTCCGCCCTCGAACGGCTCCCCGCCCTGCGGCCGATCCTCGGGCGGCGTGGCCGGCTCCTCTCCGGCGGTGAACAGCAACAGGTGTCCCTGGGCCGCGCCATCGCCGCCCGACCTCGCCTGCTCCTGGTCGACGAGCTCAGCGTGGGCCTGGCTCCGGCAGCGGTGAACGCCGCCCTCGCCGTGCTCCGGGGTCTGGCCGACGACGGCATGGCCGTGCTGGTCGTGGAGCAGTTCGCGTCCCTCGCCCTCTCGGTGGCCGACCGGGCCTACGTCCTGCGCCGGGGGCGAATAGCTCTTGCCGGGACCGCCGCCGACTTGGCCGCCCGTCCCGAAGCCGTCGAGGCCGCCTACCTCGGCGCCGCGCCATGACCTCCTGCTGTTCCGCGTGCGATATCCAACATCCGTCGTTGGATATCGCACACAGAATGAGGGTTGGGCATGGTTGCAGCCGGCTCCGGCGTTTCGACCACTCTGCTCCAGCGTGAGAGTGTGTCGGCCGTGCGCGTAGGGATCCTCGGAGGAACGGGACCGGCGGGCCGGGCCCTGGCCGTCCGGCTGGCCTCGGTCGGCCTCGACGTGGTGATCGGTTCCCGATCCGTCGAGCGGGCCGGCGATGTCTGCGACGGCCTGCGCAAGAAGTGGCCCGCTCATCAGCTGTGGTTCGAGCCGGGCGACAACACCGAGGCGGCCCGATCGCAGGTGGTCGTGGTGGCCACTCCCTGGGATGCCGCCGCCTCCATCGCCACCTCGGTGGCTGCCGTCCTCGGAGGCAAGGTCGTCATCTCCATGGCCAACGCCATCGAGCGCCAGGGTGACGAGCTGGTGGCCGTCATCCCCCCGACGGGATCGGTGGCGGCCGGCGTGCAGGAAGCCGTTCCCGACGCCCTGGTCGCCGCCGCCTTCCACCACGTGCCGGCCCGGGCCCTGGCCGACATAGACACACCCATCGAGGGCGACGTCATCGTGTGCTCCGATCACCAGTCGGCGTTCGACGCCACCGCCGAGCTGGTGGCCATGATCCCCGACCTGCGCCCTCTCCACGGCGGATCGCTGGCCAGTGCCGGACCGGTGGAAGCCTTCACCGCCGTGTTGCTCGGAGTGAACCGGCGGTACAAGGCCCGTGCGGTGATGTGTCTCACCGGCATCCCCGAATGACCTGACCATGCGGCTCTACGACACCGCCAGGCGGGCAGTGGTCGACTTCAACCCCGGACCGGTGGTCACCCTCTACACCTGTGGCATCACGCCCTACGACGCCACCCACGCCGGCCACGCCGCCACCTACCTGCTCTACGACGTCCTCCAGCGCCGCCTGCGCGACCTGGGCCACGAGACCCGATGCGTGCGCAACGTCACCGATGTCGACGACGACATGCTCCGGCGGGCCCGTCAACTCGGTGTCGACTACCTCGAGTTGGCCGCCGACGAGACGGCTCGCTTCCAGGCCGACATGCGGGCCCTCAACGTGTTGCCGGTCTACAGCGAACCGACGGCCACCTCGGCCATCCACGACATCCTCGGCTTCGTCGGCATGGTCCTCGACCGCGGGCACGCCTACCGTTCGGGGGGCGCGGTGTACTTCAGCGTGAGCAGCTTCGAGCGCTTCGGCCAGGTGAGCCATCTCGATCGTCCGGCCATGTTGGCCCTGGCTGCCGAGCACGGGGGAAACCCCGACGACCCGGCCAAGCGCGACCCCCTCGACTTCGTCCTGTGGCAGCCTTCGGCACCCGACGAGCCGTCGTGGGAGTCGCTGTGGGGCCCGGGCCGGCCGGGCTGGCACGTCGAATGCTCGGCCCTGGCGCTGCGGGAGCTGGACACCACCATCGACCTCCACGGCGGCGGCACCGACTTGGTCTTTCCCCACCACGAGTGTGAGGCCGCCCAGTCCGAGGCGGCTACCGGCGAGCCCTTCGTGCGCCACTGGATGCATGCCCCGATGGTCCGCTACCAGGGGGAGAAGATGTCCAAGTCCCTCGGCAACCTGGTCTTCGTGAGCGAGCTGCTCAAGGACTGGGAGCCGATGGCCATCCGCCTGGCCCTTCTCGACCACGGCTGGCGCGAGCCCTGGGAGTGGTACGGAGACCTCCTGGTGTCGGCCACCGACCGGCTGGCCCGGTGGCGCTCGACCGCCGCAGGGACGGACGCGAGCTGCGGCGCAGCATCGGCCGCCGACGTGCGGGCCGCTCTCGACGACGACCTCGACCTGGTGAGCGCGCTGGCCGCCGTCGATCGGGCCGCCGACGACGGCGGTTCGGCCACCGAGGCTGCCGAGTTGCTCGGCGTTCGCCTCTAGGTCGTCGTCCGACGGCCCTGTAGCGTCGAGCGGCGGGCCCGGGACTCCGTCCTCGGGATGCTGCCGCTCACCCTGGTGACCGTGGCCGGGCTGGGGTTCCTCCGGGCCAGCGGCAGCTCGGCCGAGAAGACCCTGAACAACGTCGGGATCAGTGCCATCTCGGTGTCGTCCATCTCGACCACTCAGCACCTCGGCCACCAGCCGCTGGTGGGCGGCGATCGTCGGGGTCGTGTTCTTCTACCCGACCTCGGCCGCCTTGGCCCAAGGTCGTCCACCGCAGCCACGCCGTGGCCTGGGGCGACGAGCGGACAGACTCAGCTCCAAGTGGCTCGACAGCGGTGTGTAGTCGTTCAGGATCGAGCGCATCGGTCCGGCCAAGGTAGTCTTTCTGCCACCAAATGCGCTTCCGTCCCGCCGCCACTTCGTGCGCGTTGCTGACGGCGCTCGTCCTCGTCTCGGTCGTGCCCGTTTCAGGCTCCGCGTCCGCCGAGGACCCACCCGGGTGGGTGGTCGACCGCGTGCGTTTCGAGCCCACCGACCCCGGCGCCGGCCCGCTCACCGCGGAAGGCGTCGGCGCCTACAGCGGTGCCATCGAGGTGGTGCCGTCCGGGGGAGGCCTGGCGGTGATCAACGACGTCGGCCTTCAGGACTACGTCAAGGGCATCGCCGAGGTGCCCAGCTCCTGGCCGGCCGAGGCCCTCAAGGCCCAGGCCATCGCCGCCCGTACCTACGCCCTCAACGCCAAGAACACCCCGTCGCCGGGGCCCTGGAAGGCCGACGGCGCCGACATCTGCAACACCGACTCCTGCCAGGTCTACGCCGGTCTGGCCAAGGAGAAGGGCCCTGAAGGCGGGGCCTGGGCGGCTGCCGTCGACGCCACCGCCGGGCAGGTGCTGCTCTACGGTGGGAAGCCGATCTTCGCCCAGTACTCCGATTCCAATGGCGGGCACTCGGTGGCCGGGAGCCAGCCCTATCTCCAATCGGTCGACGACCCCGACGACGCCAGCACCGCCGTCGGCCACTGGCACTGGGGGGCCTCTTTGGCAGCCGTCGCCCCCCTGCTCAACGTGGACCCGACCCTCGCTCTCACGGCCGTTGGCCGCAACGGCGGCGTCATCGATTTCACCGTCACCGGGCCCGACGGGTTGACGGCCCCGGGCACGATGCCGGCCGACGAGTTCCGTGCCCGCGTCAACGGTGCGCTGCCGGTGCCGCCCGGGCTCCCGTCGCCCCTCCCGGCGCCCGACTACACCGTCGGTGTCGAAGGCGACAGCGTGGTCTTCGACGGCGGGGGCTGGGGCCACGGCGTGGGCATGAGCCAGGAGGGGGCCCTGGTCAAGGCCCAGCGGGGCATGTCCGCCGACGAGATCCTGGCGGCCTATTACGGCGGCATCACTCCGGAGACCGTGGGCGCCGACCAGCTGCCTTCGATCCGGGTCGAGGTGGCCACGGGCAAAGGCTCGGTCACGGTGACCCCCGAGCACTATTTCCGGGCCATCGCCGGTTCCGGCAGCCAGATCGGCGGCATCGAGAAGGGGGCCTGGCGCGTCGTCCCCGCGGGCGGAGGTGTGCGGGTGATCCCGCCCGAAGGGCGCGAGCCGTTGGCGTTGAAAAAGGCCGTCGTCGACCCCCCGGGTGCGACGGCGCCCGACCCGGTGGTCCACTACGACCTCAATGCCCCGGCCGTCGTCACCGTGCACTACGTCACGCCGGCAGGCGTGACGGGCGACGTCCCGGCCAAGCTGGTCGACGTGGGGGAGGTGTCCGAGTCCCTCCCGCCGGCCGTCGGTGACGGCAAGTACAAGGTGGTCATCGAAGCGGTCGGGGGCCCTGACAGCAACGTCTCGGTGCCCCTGGAGTTCCGTATCGGCGATCTCCCCCGGGCGACGACTGAAGCCGCCCCCGGCGTGGTCACTGCCGCCGGCGGCGCCCCGGCCGTCCGGGACCGGACCCCGTGGCTCGCCCTCGCCCTCCTGTTGGTCGTGGCGACCGGGCTGGCCGGGTACCGGGTCAGCCGGCGATTCGGCGGTTGAACGGGGCCGCCGGCCTGAGGCAGTGACGACCAAGCAGGGTGGCGTGAGGGCAGGGTCGATGCCATCATGCCTGCCAATGAGATTGGGGAGCCGCCCGCGGCTGGTGCTGCTGAGCGCCCTCATGCTTCTCGTCGAGCTGGCCCTCATCCGGTGGGTGGTCGCCCTGCTGTACGGGCTGGCCTTCCTGACCCGGCCCCGCCGGCGTGCCGTGGCGCCGGTCGGCAGTGCGTCGGCAGGCTGACACCATGGAGGCACGGGCGATCTTGGCGTCGGCGGGCCGGGCTCTCGTCGACGCAAGGCGCCGCCTGACCCAGGCCGAGCTGCGCTCTCTCGCCCAGCTTCCGGGCGAGTTGGTGCCGGCTCTGGCCGCGCTGGCCCACGAAGTCCGCCTGGCCCGATGCGGGCCGCTGGTCGAGGTGGAGGGCATCCTGTCGGCCCGCACCGGCGGGTGCCCCGAGGACTGTCACTTCTGCAGTCAGTCGGCGCTGTTCCCCACACCGGTCCGGGCCAGGCGCATGCTCGTCCCCGACGAGGTCCTCGCTGCGGCGGAGGAGACCGCTACCCTGGGGGCGTCGGAGTTCTGCATTGTCGCCGCCGTGCGGGGTCCCGACGAGCGCCTCCTGGCCCAGGTCGTGGAGCTCGTTCCCCGGGTGCGCGAGCGCACCGGGTTGAACGTGGCCGTGAGCCTGGGGATCCTGTCGCAAGACCAGGCCCGCCGCCTGGCCGATGCAGGGGTACACCGGTACAACCACAACCTGGAGACAGCGCGGTCGTTCTTCACCAGCGTCGTCACCACCCACACGTGGGAGGAGCGGGTGGAGACCTGCCGGCTGGTGCGCGAGGTCGGCATGCAGTTGTGCTGCGGGGCCATCGTCGGCATGGGCGAGACCGACGACCAGCGACTGGAGCTACTCGACGAGTTGGCCGCCGTCGATCCCGCCGAGGTCCCGGTCAACTTCCTCAATCCCCGCCCGGGGACGCCGCTCGGCGACCGACCGCTGGTGCCGCCCCTCGAGGCCATCCGCTGGATCGCCCTCTTCCGGCTGGCGTTGCCCGAGGTGATCCTGCGTTATGCCGGCGGCCGGGAGGTCACCCTCCGCGATCTCCAGGCCATGGGGATGACGGCGGGCATCAATGCCCTCATCGTCGGCAATTACCTCACCACGCTGGGGCGCCCACCCGAGTCGGACCTGCGCATGCTCGAGGACCTCGGCATGCCCGTTGGAGCCCTGTCCGGCGTCCTGTGAGCCCTGGGTACTGCACCGGGTGCGGGCAGCCGACCGACCGGTGTGCCGGGTGCACGGGCGCCCTCGACCCTCCCCGGTTCTGTCCACAGTGCGGCCGGAGCCTGGCCGTGCAGGTCACGCCCACAGCATGGATGGCTCGCTGCCGCGAGCACGGAGAGGTTTTCGCCCGCCGACCGGGTAGTCAGGAGGACTGAGCCGCCAGCGCCGGAGTGGGCGAAGCGCCGTCATCGTGTTCGCGTGCTCGTTTGGCCTCGAGTCGGCGGGCAATCGATCCCATCCGGTCGATGAACCTGACGATGCGATCGCGAGCCTGCTCGGCCTCAGGGGACAGCCCCTCCAGATCGGTGAGCGTCCAGTGACGAAGGATCACGGGCACGAGGATCTGGTCGTGGTGGATGCCGAGGTCGTAGATGCCGGCCTTGGCGATGACGGCGGCGTGGGTGGCGAAGCCGGGGATGCCCGTGCCGGGCATCTCGAACTCACGTACCTGGCGCTCGATGGCCAGCACCATGGCCGACGGGTCGACGGCCAGGGTGGCAATTCCGAGGTCGCGGTAGAACAGGTAATGAAGGTTCTCGTCGGCGGCCACCCGAGCCATCACGTCGTAACCGATTGGGTCGTCGAGCAACTTGCCGGTGTTGCGGTGGGAGATCCGGGTGGCCAACTCCTGAAGGCAGAGGTACACAACAGCGTCGGCCACCGTCTGCGGCTGAGGCGTCTGGCCGGTGGATACCTGGGCCATGCGGCCTCGCTCCAACTCCACGGCGTCGATGGCCCGGGTGATCATCAGCCAGTCGCGGATCACCGTGGCGTGGCGCATCTCCTCGGCCGTCCACCGCCGGGTCCAGACGTCGAATGCCTCGCAGCTGAAAATGCCATGGATGGTGGAGAAGTAATAGGGGAGATTGTCCTCGGTGAGCAGGTTGAGCAGCAGGGCCCGGCGCACCGGGTCGGGGAGGGGGAACTCCTCGGGGTCCCAGGGCTCGCCGGCCACGTAGTCGCGACCGCGCGACCAGGGCACCATTTCGTGGGGGAACCACTCCTTGGACGTCTTGAGGTGGCGGTTCAGAAGTTGGTCGAAGGTCGGCCGCAGTTCGCTAAGGAGGGCACTGCTGTCCATGTGACAAGTTTACCCACGGGTCCTACGTGGCTCACATCGGGGCAAGGTGGCGAGCCAGGAACGCGATGGAGAACTCCAGCTCCTCCACGGGCACGGCCGCGTGCTCGCCCGGGTGGACATGGAGACGCTTGTCGACCGACGCCAGGGCGTCGAACAAGTCGAGCACCGGTTGGCGGGGAAGGAGGGAGTCGTCCCACTGCTGGATGAACGCGACCGGGCAGGTGATTTTGGCGGCATCGGTAACCAACCGCTCGGAGGTGGGCCCGACCAGGCCCATGAGCCCGAAGACGGCAGCCTGCACGCGCTGCTCGGTGGCCACGAAGGGGATGCCGTAGATCGTGCCCATGGACAGTCCCCAGTAGCCGAGGGGACCGTCGCCCACCTCATCGAGATCCCGCACCGCCTCCAGTGCCGCCTGCCATTCGGCCAGCATGTCCTCGACGGTGCCTTCCCTCGACCATTCGGTGAGGAACTCGCTGAAGACGGTGAACTCGTCGGCGTCGGGATCGGGGCGACGGTCACCGTGGAACGGGGCATCGATGGCCATGGCCGCGAAGCCGAAGCCGCGCACGAGCTGACGGGCGATTTCCAGGATGTGGTCGACCCGCTTATGACGGGTGGCGCCATGGGCCAGCAGCACCAGCGACCGCGGACCAGCCGAGCCGGCGGGCGTCCACAGGATGCCGGGTATGACGCGACCGTCGACGTCGAGGTCGAACCGTCGCTCGGCGACACCGTCGGATACCAGCGGTTCGCCCACCCATCGAAGCGCCTGATTGGTCACGGTCGCCGGAGCCTACCGGGGACGCCGGAACTACCCTCAAGGCAAATGTTCGACACGGGCGTCCCCGCCACTTCCGTCGAGCCCTCCGTTCTCGAGTTGCTGGCGCACGCTGCCGCGGCCGTGCACGGGCCATGCGGTGACGCCCAGAAGGTGGAGTGGGTCGTGGAGACGGCCCGGACGATCTCGAACGCGTCGGTGGTCGTCTACCTCGATCTTCGGAGCGGAGCGGGCCCGGGCGCCACCGTGTCGGGGGTCAGGCCCACCGATGTCGAACGCTTTGCCCGGCCCGCCGTGCGCTCGCTTCTCGACACCGGCCCGGCGACGCCCGGGGTGCGACGGGGCGAGGAGCTCCTGGGCGATCCCCGGTTTCTCAGCTTCGTGCACCGGGCCGGCCTCGACGACGATGCCCCGAGCCTGTTCGTGCCCGTGCTCGGGGCCGACGGACTGCCCCATGGTGCGCTCCTCCTCGCCGGGGGACCGGGTGGCGCAGCCGGCTTCGAGGCCGACCAGGAGTCCGCCGTCGTGGCCCTGGCCTCGCACTTGGGCGTGGCCCTCGACAACCTCGAGACGGTGACGCGCCTCACCGAGTTGCAGGCGGCCCACCGCCAGGTCGTCCACCAGCTCCAAGAGGCGGTCCGCCCGCCGATGCCCCAAGTCGGCGGCGTGGAGCTCGGCGTCCACTATCTCCCCGCCGATCCGGGGGCGCCCACCGGTGGCGACCTCTACGACTGGCTGGTCCTGCCCGACGGCGATCTCCACGTGGCCGTGGTCGACGTCATGGGCAAGGGGGTGGCCGCCACCAAGGACGCCGTCGGCGTCACCCACGCCCTCCGTCTGCTGGCCCTCGACGGCTGCACGATGGACCACCTCGTCGCCCGGGCGGGCGAACTGGTCACCGCCCAGAACGCCGATTTGGTGGCCACGGTGCTGGTGCTGCGGTACCGGCCCAGCGACGGCACCCTGTTGATGGCCGGCGGCGGCCACCCCCCGGCGCTGGTGATCTCCGGATCGGGCGGCGTCCGTCTGGTCTCGGCTCCCGGCGTGGCCATCGGATGGCCGGGTGCCGGCTCGTCCGAGGTGGTCAGCCTGGTCCTCGACCGGCGGGACACGATCGTGCTCTACACCGACGGGCTCATCGAGGCCACCAAGAACATCATCGAGGGCCTCGATGCCCTCACCGTGGCCGCCGCCCAGACGGCCCAGTACCCGGCCACCCATCTGGCCCGGGCCCTCGTGCAGCGCGCCCTGGCCGGCGCCCAGCGCAGCGACGACTCGTTGGCGTTGGTCCTTCGCCGCCGCACGCCTCCGCCGTCGGTGGGCGCCCGTCATCCCTCACCGTTCGAGTACCGGTTCTCGCCCAGCCCGGCCACCATCCCGTTGTGTCGCCATCTGTTCTCCGACTGGATCGACCATCTCGATGTCGACGATGCCGAGCGGTCCGATCTGCTCCTGGTGGTCTCGGAGTTGTGCTCCAACGCTGTTCGTCACGCCAGTGGCGCTCCCGGTGCCCTGGTGTTGCGGGCGTGGGCGGAGGCCGATGACGTGGTCGTGGAGGTGGAGGACGACGGCGCCGGGTTCGAGCTGGAGGGTCGCTACGACGACGAGCTGCCCGACCCCGATGCCGAGCAGGGCCGGGGCCTCTACGTGGTCGAGGCTCTCACCGATGTGGTCACGGTGACCCGCTCCGGTGAGCACACGATCGTCCGGGCCGTCAGGCGGGCCGTCATCTCCGGCGGCTGACTCGCAGATGGGTGCAACGCCTCCGTACGTGGCGGTCATCGGTCCGTCGGAAGCCGATGGGGAAATGTACGATCTGGCCCGCCAGGTGGGCGGGCTGCTCGCCGGCCGGGGTGCGGTCGTCGTGTGCGGCGGGCTCGGCGGGGTCATGGAAGCGGCGGCACGTGGGGCCGCGGAGCAGGGCGGCACAAGCCTGGGGATCCTCCCGGGCGCCGATCGCTCCGCCGCCAACCGGTATCTCACCATGGCGGTGGCCACGGGCATGGGTGAGTTGCGCAATGCTCTCGTGGTCCGGGCCAGCGATGCGGTGATCGCCGTGGGGGCCAGTTGGGGGACGCTCAGTGAGCTGGCCCTGCCCGTACGGTCGGGCGTGGCGGTGGTTGCCGTGCGGGGATGGTCGGTGGTGAATGTCGCCGGTGCCGAGGTACCGGGAGTCGGCGTCGCGGTATCCGCCGAGGAGGCCGTCGAGGCCGTCCTGGGGACTCTCCGTCGGCACTAGTGGTTCTGTCGAGCCAGTCGGAATAGTCCTTTCGGACTACCGCAAATGATTCTGTTGGAAAAAGGCAAAAGGGCCGTCCTTTGGGAGTACGATGGGGACATCGAAGGTCGTGGGTCAGCGCCTCTGAAGCCTCACTGACCCCATGTTTGGGCCCAAGGAGATTCCAGGTGAGTTCCAGCCCCGGCGGCGGTCAGATGGAGAACTGGCGGGAGAACCCCCTCGATCCCATGGCGGCCATCGGGATCCGCTCCCGGGCGGTGCAGCCTGACACCTCGCGGCTGCGCCTGGGGCCGCTGGAGAAGATCTACCTCATCTGGATGGCCGGCGCGTCCTGCGATGGCTGCACTGTGGCCGCCACCGGTGCCACCCACCCTCGGGTTGAGCACCTCCAGGCCGGCAGCATTCCCGGCCTGCCCAGGGTGGAGCTGATCTCCACCGTGCTGTCGGTGGAGGTGGGCTCGGAGTGGGTCCACAACCTGTTCATGGCCGAGCGCGGCGAGCTCGACGCCCCCTACCTGATCTGCTGGGAGGGCTCGATCATGGACGAAGCCATCGCCGGCGACGGCTACTGGATGGGCCTGGGCGAAGATCCCGAGACCGGGCGGCAGATCACCTCCTTGGAGTGGCTCGACCGCCTGGCCCCGGGAGCAGCGGCGCTGATCGCCGTTGGTACCTGTGCAACCTGGGGCGGCATCCCCGCGGCCAAGGGGAACGTCACCAACTCCATGGGGGTCAAGGACTATCTGGGCAAGGGCTACCGCTCGGCGTTCGGGGTGCCCGTGGTCAACGTGCCCGGTTGTGCTCCCATCGGCGACAACGTGCTGGAGACGCTGACGGCCGTGTGCCTGTTCCTCAACGGCCTGGCCCCCCTGCCCGAGTTCGACGAGCTGGGCCGCCCGGCGTGGCTGTTCGGCGAGACCGTGCACAGCCATTGCCCGAGGGCCGGCTACTACGAAGAGGGCGTGTTCGCCCGGGACTACGGCGACAGGGAGTGTCTGGTGGAGCTGGGCTGTTGGGGCCCGGTGGTGCAGTGCAACATCGACCAGCGGGGCATGGTCGACGGCCACGGTGGCTGCATGCAGATGGGCGGCATCTGCATTGGCTGCACCATGCCCGGGTTCCCCGACAAGTTCAGTCCCATCACCGCCACCCCCACGGGCAGCCTCAGCTCCTCCGCCACCTCTCGGGTGGTCGGCGGGGCGATTCGGCGCATGCGCACCGTGTCCAAGGTCGATGCGAGTATGTCGTCCCGCTGGAATGGTGCCAGGGAGACCGCGCCGGGCTCCGGGCGGGTCACCACCGCCCAGAAGGTGACCCACAGGTTCTATTCCAGGCACCGCCACTCCAAATGGGCGACGACCCGTAGGGCGAGGACCACGGCAGCCGTGCCGATAGGGACCGGTTCGAGCCTGGCCAAAGGCCACCGACGCCACTGACCGTGCTGCCGGTGTTCACCGTTCCCGTTCCCGAAGGAGTGCGGCAACGACGCCTGCGACGACGTCTTCGGGTAATTCGCCTGGTAAGGGTTCCGCGAGTCCGACGGTAATCGATACGTGCTCGGGGGCTTCTGCCAGCGCGGCGCGAACGAGCGTCAGTCGCTCCGTCGCCGCGACCAAGCTCAGGCCCGGACTCCGGTGTGGGGCCGCGATGAGCTTGGGGCCGGTGGGATGTGGAACTCCAACTCGGTGATCGCTTGGCTCGTCGCACGAAGTGGTCTCGACGCAGGTTCCATCAGGCCGCCTGCCGGTGGCCGCGCTCCAGGGTGGAGAGCCGGCGTCTCGGTCGCCGACCGCATGTGATGGGCGGAGTCCTCCCGACTCAGCCGCCGGGCGATGGGATGCCCCTTGCCACGAAGTCCGCAATGGTCGTCGCACACCGGTCGGGATCGACAAGCGGAAGGTCATGACGACCGGGCCAAATCTGTACGGCGACACGGTGCGAAGCTCGGAGATGGACGAGGAATCGGCGGTCGACGACCCGATCGCGGTCGCCCGCAACGAATTGCACGGGTGCGTCGACGGTCCTCAACCACTCGGCTCCGCCTGCGTCGAGGATCACCTTCGTCAGGGTCTGGGAGTACGAGGTCCAGTTGTGCTCCACCGCGTCGGCTGCCACAGCCGCCGGCAGACGGGGATGGGTGAGCACGGCAAGGCGAGTTGCGATCGCGTGGTGGTCGCACAGCCAGCCGCAGGAGAATTCCGCTATCGGGCCAGGAAGGGCGAAGAGCCGAGCCATGGGGCCCGAGGCACCGATGCGCGCTCTGGCATCGGCGAGGTCGGTATAGAGGGGCGGTCCGAAGCCCACCACACCAGCGACGCGTTGCGGGTGGGAGGAAGCCATGCGTAGCGCTAGCAAGCAGCCCAGCGAGTGGGCGCCGATCGTGACGGGCTCCTCGATGCCTAAGGCATCAAGGCATCCGATGAGAGCTTCAACGTGGTCATCGGGACCGTAGCCGTGGTCCGGGCGGTCGGAACGGCCGAAACCCAGGAGGTCAGGAACGACTAGGCGGTGGTGTTCAGCCAGCAGGTCGTAGCCGGCGCCCCAGAAGACGCCGGACGCCACCAGGCCGTGGAGAAGCAGCACGGGTGAACCAGTGTCGCCCAGCGTGCGTACGGCCAGCGCTCCGGAGCGGTGGTGATCGCCGGCCGGTTGCTGCCAGATCCTCGCCGCGCGGCGCGCTCGTCGATGCTCCACGACGGTCGCCGTGCCGAGCCCCCCGAGGCCGGCCAGGACCACCGTTCGGGTGCGCATCGCTCAGGTACGCCGCCGTTGCGACCAAGGCGTGCGGCACGGGTCCCGGTAGGTCACTATCGGTCAGTTCCGAGGGGGACCTGCCAGCGCACGGTGGTGCCTGTCCCATCGGCACCGGCCCCGACTTCGAGGATTCCTCCGAGGGCCTCGGCCCGATGGTGCAGGCTGGCGAGCCCCTGTCCGCCGAGCCGTTCCCCAGCACCAGCGCCGACGCCGTCGTCGATGACGGTGACGACCAAGTCGGTGTCGGTCATCTTCACCGCTACCGATGCTCTCGATGCGCCGGCGTGGCGGACCACGTTGGAGAGTGCCTCACGCAGGACGGCGAGCATCTGAACGCCCGTGGCGGCGCTCACGCGTTCGTTGATCAGGCCGTCGACGCGCACTCTGGGCTCGAAACCGAGGATGGCCGCGGCTTCGGTGGCCAGGGCCACGACTTCGTCTCGCAGACTGCGCCCGGCCGCCATGGGGCTCTGCAACGCGAAGATGGTCGAACGGATCTGGCGGATCGTCTCGTCCAAGTCATCGACGGCCTCCTGAAGGCGGATTCTCGCGGCGGGGTTGTCGATGGTTCGGACAGTGGCCTGCAACCCGAGCCCCGTGGCGAACAGACGCTGAATGACCGTGTCGTGGAGGTCGGCGGCGATGCGCTCCCTGTCCTCGACCAGGGAGAGCTCTCGTACCCGGGCAGCCAGGCGGGAGTTCTCGACGGCGATCCCCGCCGCCCCAGCCAGGGCGACGGCCAGGATCTCGTCCTCTTCGGAGAACTCGGCGGCACCGCGCTTGTCGGTGAGATACAGGTTGCCGAACACCTGGCCGCGCACGCGGATGGGCACACCCAGAAACGACCCCATCGGTGGATGGTTGTCGGGAAAGCCGAAGCTGTCGGGATGGTCGCCGAGCACATGGAGGCGTAGTGGCTCCGGCTCCAGGATGAGCAACCCGAGGATGCCGTGACCCTCGGGCAGGTGCCCGATGCCGGCCACCTGTTCAGGGCTCATGCCGACGTAGACGAACTCCGAGAGCCCCTTGCCGGCTGTATCGAGCACGCCGAGGGCGCCGTAGCGGGCGCCGACGAGCGTGGTGGCGGACTCGACGATGTGGCGGAGCACCGAGGGAAGCGACAGGTCGGACCCGATGGCCAGAACGGCGGCGACAAGGCCCCGCAGTCGTTCTGGATCCTTGATGCCCCGCAGTGGGCTCACGGGTTGGCTCTCCGGCGCTCGGCCAGCGTCGCCGCGTATGCCGCCGCTTCGGTCCGGCGTTCCATGCCGAGCTTGGTCAGCAAATGGCTCACGTAGTTCTTGACGGTCTTCTCGGCCAGGAACATTTCTTCGCCGATCTGGCGGTTGGTCATGCCCTCGGTGATCAGATCGAGGATCCGGCGCTCCTGGGGGGTGAGGGCGGCCAGGGGATCGGCTACCGGCGAGCGGAGCCGTTCGAGCACCCGGGCGGTGACCGCAGGGTCCAGCAGGCTCTCGCCCGCAGCGACCCGGCGGATGGCGTCGACGAGGTCGGATCCCCGGATCTGCTTGAGGACGTAGCCGGCCGCTCCGGCCATGATCGACGCGAAGAGGGCGTCGTCGTCGGCATAGCTCGTCAGCATCACGCAGGCGGTCTCGGGATGGGCCGAGCGGACGTCTCGACAGACTTCTATGCCGGTGGTGCCGGTCCCGGCCTCTCCCAAGCGAACATCGAGGACGGCAACGTCGGGTTTCGCAGCCGGGATCCGCTGGAGAGCATCCTCGCCGGTGGCCGATTCGCCCACGACGACGATGTCGTCCTCGGCCGACACCAGGTCGCGCACCCCTCGCCGCACCAACTCGTGGTCGTCGAGCAGGAAGACGCGCGTTGTCATCCCCCCATCGTGCCAGCCGGCCGGATGAGGATCGCCCGAGGCCTTTCGGCGCACGTACTCGGGACGTTCGGCCCTGTTGCGACGGCGGGGGTGGGCGCACACTGAGATCGAAAGAACAACCTCCTCGGAACGAAAGCAGGAATGTCATGGACCAGCGACACGTCGCACCCGTCGCAGAAGATTGCAGCCCCGTGTTCTCGATCGCCGGCGCCATGCCGGGCGGCTCCGAGATGTCCTGGAAGACCGCCTACCCGAACCCCGACGCCGGCCACGCCAGCGGTCGACACGGTTGCCGCGGGCCCTCGTTCTCCATGGCTGGGGCCATGCCCGGAGAGTCGCAGACCAATTGGCGCACGGCCATGCCCGACCCCACCCGCGACATGATCGACGACCACGGCCATGTGATCACCATCGCCGAGAACGAGGTGCGGACCGAGCTTGCCCACCGACCCACGGTGCATCATGCACTTCCGGCCTATCCGATGAGCACCCCGAGGCAGGTGGCCTGAGGATCCACCCTGTCGGGTCGGGCGGGCGACCACACGCGAATCGGCCCCGGACGCCAACTGGCGTCCGGGGCCTTTCGCCGCGCCGGGCGCAGCCCGGCTGCCACGAGAGGCCGATTGTCACCTCCCCCAAGGGTCGAAGGCCTCTGGTCTCAGAGGTGAATGCAGGCGCACTGTGGGGGAAGGGCAATCGCTGCTGCCCGCCGGCCCAAGGCATCTCGGGTCCTTGATCACCGCTCCCCATCGGTCGACAGATCTCGAGCGCACCTCGCCTTCGCCTGATGTACACCGCATCGGACCGGCTTAGCGCGTGCCCCGCAAGCCTCAGAGCGCGTCGGGGTACGCCCGGAGCCGCCGGCCGGTGATCCGATCGGGCACGATGCGGAACCACCGCTGGCGGGAACCGGGCGCCCACGTGATCACCGCCAGTCGTCGAAGCCGCTCCGACGTGGGGTCAATCGTGTCGCTGATGTCGTGGGCGAGACCT
>JBBSHU010000049.1:0-22103 GCA_038232455.1 Acidimicrobiales bacterium | reverse complement strand
GGTTTGGGGACCTTGGCCTGAGCCTCGATACTTTTGATCTGGGCTGGGCTCAGCGTGCCCGGCGCCTGACCGAACGGCGAGCCGAGCAGCAGGAGCGCACCGGCGAAGAACGCTCCGACAAGGAGCAGACTCAAACCGGCTGGGACGAGCCAACGCTTTTCTATGTACATCGATGCCGCCTCCAGGTTGTGGTGTGCCCGAAGCCTGGCATGTCCCGGTCGCGGCGATCTTGTTCCCAGCGACCGTTACGGCTGGTGAACCCGGAGCGCGGTGTGCCAGGCGAGGACGTCGAAGTCCGTGTCGGCGTGCAGCACTGCTACGTCGACCCGGATGGCCACGGCGGCGATGAGGCAGTCGATCAACTTCCGGACAGTGTCACCGCCCCGGCGACACGTGCGATAGAGGGCTGCTGCCTCCTCGTAGTCGACGGGCTCGGCCGCCACGAACGCCGCTCGGGCCAGCAGCCGACGAAGGCCGTTGAGATGGTTCTCGTCCCTCGCGCCGGCAAGGACCTCCATACGGATCGGGTCGCACGTGACCATGTCGTCTTCGAGGAGCGCATCGACCTTCCTGCAGACCGCACTGCCGGTGTCTCGCAGGAACTCCACCCACGCCGAGGTGTCGACGAGGATCAACCGGCGCGGCCCGCCCGCATCTGGGTGAGATCGCCATCCCACCCAGATCCTCGGAGCCGGCGGGCGGCCTCGAGGTCGAGGGGCTCAGCCGCCAGGGTCCGCAGCGCGAAGTTGACCGCATCTCGCTTGGTCGACAGGTGGTACCGCTCCATGACGGCTCGGCACGCGCCATCGTCGAGATCGATGTTGGTACGGGCCATACACCTACGATACACCACACAATTCTCGGCGCCCGGTACTGACCCTCAGGGGGCCGCTCGGGCCCGGGCGATGGCCACGTCGTACAACTCCACGTAGCGCTCGGCCAGCCGCTCCATGGAAAAGCACGCCGCCCGGGCCTCGCCTTCGGCCACCAGGGAGCCGGCGGTGGACCGCTCCCGCAACACCCTGGTCAGCGCCCGCCCGAGGGCCCTGGCATCACCCGGGGGAACGAGCAGGGCTTCCCGGCCGTGACGGGCGACATTGCGGTAACCGGGAAGGTCGCTGGCCACGATGGGGGTCTGGGCAGCCATGCCTTCGAGCAGGACCATCCCGAACGACTCGCCCCGCAGCGACGGGGCGCAGAGGACGTCGGCACCGCGCAACCGCTGGGCCTTCTCCTCCTCGGTGAGGCGTCCGAGCCACTCGACGCGAGGATCTCCGGCCACCTCGGCTTGCAGGCGCCGGGTCTCCGGCCCGTCGCTGGCCACCCACACGTGCACGTCGTGCGGGAGATGAGCGAGGGCACCGAGGAGCACGCCGAGGCCCTTCCGGGTCTCGTGGCGGCTCAGGAACACGATCGTGGGTCCGCTCGTGGGCCAGGGCGTGGCCTTGGCGAAGCGTTCGAGATCGATGCCGTTGTAGACGAGCTCGAAGTCGCCGCCCAGCGTCGCCGCCATGTCGAGGGCATCCTCGGAGACGGCGCAGTGCAGATGGAGACGCCGACTCAAACGGGTGCCCAGAGGCAGCAGCCGCCGGTAGGCGACGGTGGCCCCGGCTGCGTGGAAGGTGCCCACGAGCGGGCCCGACGACCACACCAGGCTCGTGAGCGTCGGTCCCGGAGCCATCGGCTCGTGGAGGTGGAGGACGTCGAAGCGCTCGTCGCGAACGGCCCGGATAGTTCGCAGCACACACGGGAAATCCGGGGCGAGCGGGGCCACCGACCCGTTGAACAGGGCGGCCACAGTGTTGCCGAGCGGTGTCACGCCCACCTCGGGGGGCGGCCCGTCGCACGGGCCGAGCACACGGGCCTCGTGGCCCAGCTCCCGGAGGGCACGAGCCAAACCCAGCACCTGCCCCTGGACCCCTCCCGGAAGGGAAAGGCTGTAGGGGCACACCAGGCCGATACGCACGTCCGGAGCGTAGTCGTGGCCTGATAAACCTGACCGATGACCGACGACAACCTGACGAGGGCCGAGGCCCAGGAGCGGACGTCCAAGGTCGCCTCCGCGTCTTATGACGTGTCCCTCGACCTCACCACCGGCGACAAGACGTTCAGAAGCGAGACCGTGGTCCGCTTCATTGCCAACCTCGTCGGCGAGGCCACGTTCATCGACCTCGATGCCACCGACGTGCGGGAGATCACCTTCAACGGGCGGTCGTTCCCGCTCACGGCATGGGACCCCGACAGCGGTCGCATCGCCGTGCGAGGCCTGCTGGCCAACAACGAGCTGCGGATCGTGGCCGACTGCGCCTACCAGCACACGGGCGTGGGCCTCCACCGCGTCGTCGACCCCGTCGACGGCGGGGTCTACCTGCACACCCAGTTCGAGCCGTTCGACGCCCATCGCGTGTTCGCGTGCTTCGACCAGCCCGATCTCAAAGCCACCTTCACCCTCACCGTCACCGCTCCCGACGCCTGGACGGTCATCAGCAACTCCCCGGTGGAGTCCCATGTCGCCAATGTGTGGCGCTTCGCCCCCACCCCGGAGCTGTCCACCTACCTGGTCGCCGTCGTGGCCGGTCCGTACTACGGCGTCCACCAGGCCCACGGCGGGCTCGACCTCGGGCTCTACTGCCGGGAATCGCTGGTACCCCACCTCGACCCCGACGAGATCTTCACCATCACCGGCCAGGGCCTCGACTTCTTCGTCACCGAGTTCGACTACCCCTACCCCTTCCTCAAGTACGACCAGGTCTTCGTTCCCGAGTTCAACTTCGGGGCCATGGAGAACCCGGGGTGCATCACGTTCAACGAGAACTACGTGTTCCGTTCCCGGGTCACCGAAGCGGCCCGTGAGAGACGGGCCAACACGATCCTCCACGAGATGGCCCACATGTGGTTCGGCGATCTCGTCACCATGCGGTGGTGGGACGACCTGTGGCTCAACGAGAGCTTCGCCACCTATATGGCCACCCACGCGGCGGCCAGCGCCACCCGTTTCGTGCGGGCCTGGGTGCGCTTCGCCTGGGACCTGAAGGCCCCTGCGGCCAGCCAGGATCAGCTGCCCACCACCCATCCCATCTCGGCCGACATCGTCGATACCGACGCGGTCCGCCTCCACTTCGACGGCATCACCTACGCCAAGGGAGCCTCGGTCCTCCGCCAGCTCGTCGCGTGCGTCGGGCCGGATGCCTTCCGCACCGGCCTGCAGGGGTACTTCCCCGAACACGAGTGGGCCAACGCCGAGCTGGGCGACTTCCTGGCCGCCCTGGAGCACACGAGCGGCCGCGACCTGCGGGCCTGGTCGACGGAGTGGCTGGAGACGACGGGGGTCAACACCCTCAAGCCCGACTTCGAGGTCGACGACACCGGTTCCTACCGCTTCTTCCACGTCATCCAGGAGGCCGTCGCCGATCACCCCACCCTGCGCACCCACAGGGTGGCCGTCGGCCTCTACTCGCTCAGCGACGACGTGCTGGTACGTGACCACCAGGTGGGGCTCGACGTCGTCGGTCCCCGCACCGAGGTGCCCGACCTGGCCGGGCGTCCACAGCCCGATCTGCTGCTCCTCAACGACGGCGACCTCACCTACGCCAAGATCCGCTTCGACGACCGATCCCTCGCCACCCTGGCGGCCAACCTCGGTCGCATCGCCGATCCCCTGGCCCGCAACCTGTGCTGGGCCGCCACCTGGGACATGGTGCGCGACGGCGAACTGCCCACCCGCCGCTTCGTGGAACTGGTCATCTCCCACGTCGCCCACGAGCCCGACGACTCCGAACTGAGCCGTCTCCTCGGCTATGCCGTGGTCGCCGTGGACGCCTACGGCGACCCGGCCAACCGGGCCACGGCCCGCGGCCGCCTGGCGGAGGCGGCGTGGACGCAGATGGGAGCAGCCGAACCGGGCAGCGACCGCCAGCTCATCTGGGCCCGGCACTGGCTGAGCGTCATCGACAGCCCCGACGACCTGTCCCGGGCCCGGGGCCTGCTGGAGGACACCTTCGAGCTGGCCGGGCTGGTGGTCGACACCGACCTGCGGTGGCAGATCGTCGGTGTCCTGGCGTCCAACGCGGCCGACGACGACGGTGCCCTGATCGAGGCCGAGCTCGAGCGCGACCCCACCGACATCGGCCAGCGGCGGGCCGACACCCGCCGGGCGGCCCGGCCCACCCCCGAAGCCAAGGCCGATGCCTGGGAGCACCTGCACGGCGGCGAGGTGAGCGTGGCCCAGATCAGGGCCATCGCCGGAGGGTTCGCCCCGTTCGGACAGGAGGAACTGGTGCGGCCGTGGGTGGATCCCTACGTCGCCCAGCTCCGCCAGCTCTGGGACGAGCGTTCCCGGGAGGAGGCCATCAACCTGATCAGCGGGTTGTTCCCTTCGACTCTCGTCGACGAGGCCGTCGTGGCCGCCGTCGACACGGTCCTGGCCGGCGACGGGCTGGCTCCGCCCCTGCGGCGCATCCTGGTCGAGGGCAAGGACGGAGTCGAGCGCGCCCTCACCGCCCGGGCCGCCGACCACGCCGCTTCTCAGCCCCCCCCGATCGGTGCAGCGGGGCCGACCCGGTAGGATGGGCCTCAGCGAGACGTCATTCCCGACAGTCTCGTCGATTGCAGGAGACAGTACGTGGTCAACTTTGGTGCATTGACGGCTCTACCGTCCTGTCGCCCGACTGACTGGAACGCCCGCTGAGCGGGCGGCGGGCCAGCTTCGGCAAGCGGGATCGGGAGCGGGCAAAGAAGGAAAAGGCGGCGGCCAAGCGTGACGCGCGCCAGAACAAGTCGGCGGACACCGCCGAAGGCGCCGAAGGGGCCGAGGAGGCCGTGGAAGGCAGCGAGGTCACGGTTGAGACCACCGCCAGCGGGGAGGCGGCCACGGCCAGGCTCCTCGAAGCCATCGGCGCGCTCCACCAGCGCTTCGACGACGGTGGCATGTCCTACGACGACTTCGAGGAGCAGAAGGCCGAACTGATGGGTCGCCTCACCGTCGAGTGACCCCGCCGGTGGAGTGACGGAACCTGTCACGCCATCGGGTACAATGAGGTATCGCCCGGGACTCGCCCGGCGCATCGCCGGTCCCGCCACTCCTCTCCGAGGAGAACAACGGGGTCTGGTGGGGCCTCCTGGAATCTCCTCGAGTTGGCCTACTGCTTCCTCGATCGGAGTTTTCCTTGCCCTTGACCTTTGCCGACATCGGCGTCCCCGCCGACCTCGTCACCCTTCTCGCCCGCCGCGGCGTCACCAGCCCGTTCCCGGTGCAGGCGGCCAGCCTGCCCGACGCCCTGGCCGGCCACGACGTGTGCGGCTGCGCCCCCACCGGCTCCGGTAAGACGCTGGCGTTCGGGCTGGCCCTCGCCCTCAAGACCGGCTCGGCCCAGCCTCGCCGGCCGCGCGGCCTCGTCCTGGTCCCCACCCGGGAGCTGTGCGCCCAGGTGCAGCGCGAGATCGCACCGCTGGCCGCCACCCGCAACCGCAGCGTCACGGCCATCTACGGCGGCACCTCCTACCCGGCCCAGGCCCGGACGTTGCGCAAGGGAGTCGACATCGTCGTAGCCACTCCCGGACGCCTGGAGGATCTGGTGGCCCAGGGCGACCTGCGACTCGACGCCGTCGACCTGGTGGTCGTCGACGAAGCCGACCGCATGGCCGACATGGGGTTCCTACCCGCCGTGCGCCGCATCCTCGATGCCGCCCGTCCCAACCGCCAGACCCTTCTCTACTCGGCCACCCTCGATGGCGACATCGACGTGCTCGTGCGCCGGTACCAGCGCAACCCCCGTCGCCACGACGTGGCCGGCGAGACGGCGGCCGAAGACGTCGAGCACATCTTCTGGTGGGCCGACCGCGCTCAACGGGTGGCCATGACCGTCGAGCTGGTCGAGCACCACGAGCGGGCCATCGTATTCTGCCGCACCCGTCACGGTGCCGACCGTCTGGTCGGCCAGCTGGGGCGGGCCGGCGTGCGGGCCGTGGTCATCCACGGCAGCCGCAGCCAGTCACAGCGCGACCGGGCCCTCGCCGCCTTCACCAACGGGGCCGCCGATGCCCTTGTGGCCACCGACGTCGCCGCCCGGGGGATTCACGTCGAGGCGGTCCCGTGTGTGGTCCATTTCGATCCGCCCGGCGACCACAAGGACTACGTGCACCGTTCCGGCCGCACCGGCCGGGCCGGCGCCACCGGCACCGTGGTCTCCCTCGTCGGCGCAGAACACCGCTCGTCGGTGCGGGCGATGCAGCGCGCCCTTGGCTTTCCCCAGCGTGTCGACCATCGCAGCCCGCCTGCCGGGGTCGAAGGTCGCACACCCGTACAGGTCGCCCCCCGTCCCGCTCCCAGCCGACCCGGCCGATCCGGCGCGGGGCGACGAAACCACGGGCCCGGGCCCAAGGCCCGCAATCGTCGCCGACATGTCGGCTAAGCGCGGCCACTTCGGCGGTTCCGCGATCGTCCTCGTCGCAACGCTAGGGTTGGCGACTTGACCGAGAGGTGGCATGTGACATGAGATCCATCGGGATGTCGAGGCGGTTGGTGGTGGGCCTCGTTGTCGTGGTCGTGGCGCTGGTGTTCGAGAGCAGTGCCCTCGCCCAGGCCACGGTCAGCGAAGGCGAGACCTGTACGGTGACGGGGGCCACAGCGGTCAGCTCGACGAGCGGGCGGGCGCTCGTGTGCACCACCATGCTCGACAACGGCGGGGGCAGCGACGGCCTGCGCTGGCACGCCCAGACCCCGGCGAACACGCCGGGCGCCGCCGATACCACGACCACTCTCGCCACAAACACGACGACCACCACCACGGTGGTTTCCACAATACCGACCTCCCCGCCGACGACCACCGCCGCCATGCCCACCACCGGCGTCGACAGCGGCCGTTGGGCCGGCGAAGCGGCGAGCCTGGTCGCCTTGGGCGGCCTCCTCCTCGTCGCCGCCCGCCGCCGTCGCCGGGGGTTCGGCTCTCACTGACCCCTCTTGGTGTCGCCGCGTCGGTTGCACCTGTCCAGGTGACCAGAAGAGGCAACGGCAACGAAATAAAAGCTCAGGGTGCGATTGTGCAGGCGGCCAAGCTCGTATATCCTCATCACTAAGCTGGTCAGTTACCAGGCAATCGTCAGTGGGGGACTGGTAAGGGCTTTTTGCCTATAGATTCGTAACATCTAGGGCGTTTTTTCCAAACAGCCGCGAGCGCGCGCAGAGCGTTGCCTGGCGGCCCTAAGTAGAGGACGAGAATTTATGAGCAGATCGAGGACGTTCGTCGGCGGGCTTTCCGCACTGGCGTTGGGCCTGACGGGGCTGGCGGTGTCGGCGCAGCCGGCCGCTGCTGCCGTGGGTTGTGGCTCGACCATCACCGTGAGCACCACGCTCACCGCCGACGTGGGGCCCTGCACGGGCGACGGCCTGATTGTCAGGGCCAGCAACATCACCCTCAACCTCAACGGCAAGCGGGTCTTCGCCAAACAACCTGCTGTCGGCGACATCGTCGGCATCCGCCTGATCGGCGTCACAGGGGTGACGGTGATCAACGGCACCGTCGACGGCTTCAACGGCGGCGTGTCGATCATCGGCGGCTCTGCGAACACCGTCAAAGGGATCACCGCGGTCAACAACATCAGCGACCTTGGCGGCGGAACCGGGCCGACGTGCGACAACGGTGACGGCATCTCCCTCTTCGGTTCGTCGAACAACCTGATCACGGGGAACACCGTCGCCCACAACGGTCCCTACGGCGGGATCTCGGTCGTCGATAACTCGGACGGAAACCGGATCACCTTCAACACCTCCACCGGCAACGACATCATCGCCCGGATCCCCGCCAACCCCGGGGGCGTGACGCCTGCCTGTATCGACAACCCACAGCAGGACGAGGGCATCCGGATCGAGGGCCCCGGCGCCGACAACAACCAGGTGAAGTACAACACTGTCAACCGCAACCTCCTGGCTGGTATCGCCCTCCACGCTGTGGACACAGGCACCACCCCACCCCAGCTGCCGAACACCAAGACCATCGTCGTGGGCAACACCGTCGTGAACAACGGGCTGACCACCACGAACCGGTTCACGAACGTCGGCCCGAGCCTGTTCCAGCAGGTGACACCCCCCAGGGCGCCGTTCGTCCTGAATACCGACTACGCGGTCCTGACCGGCTCGGGGAGCGGTGACGTCACCGCCAGGCTGGTGGCCGTAGGCCCCATCAACGTCAGCGCGACCATTCCCCTCGACTCGGTGGCCAGTGGCTGCTTGCCGAGCGACTTCGCCGGGTTCCCTGTGGGTGCCATTGCTCTCGTCCAGCGGGGTTTCTGCGGCCGGGCGACGAAGGTCGCAAACGCCAAGGCGGCCGGAGCCGTCGGCGTCGTCATATTCAACGAGGGCTCCACTGGCCGCACGGCCCTCCTCACCGCCGGTGTCGACCCGACGACCATCCCGGTACTGGGCACGACCTTCGCGGTGGGTAAAGCGCTGTACCAACTCACCCTGGCGGGCCCGGTGACCGTTCACATCGTCACCAACACCACGAACGTGACGGTCCCGAGCACACCCAGCGGCAACGGCAGCGGCATCGCCATCTTGGCCACGGGCCCGGGACTGAGGGCGTTCGGCAACACGATCTCGTCCAACGTCGCCAACAACAACCCCGGTGGCGACGGGATCTCCGTACCGTCGGGATCGCACGACAACCTCGTTCAGAACAACCGCGTCGACGGCAACGGAAGAGACGGCGTCTTCGTCGGAGGCCCCAGTACCGTGGCCGGGAACAACAAGCTGCTCGGCAACCGCGGAACGCTCAACTTCGAGCACGATGGGCATGACAACACGATCACCCCGCCCTGCGACAGCAACACGTGGAGCGCCAACCTGTTCGGCACCGTGAACCAGGCCTGCGTCGCCACCGGCGGGACGGGAACAGTCAAGCCGTAGTCGCCCCTGGCGTCGTCCTCAGCACCACCGGAGAACCACCCCCACCGTCAATCGGTGGGGGTGGTTCTCTTTCTGCCGGCGGTGAGGTGACCCCGGCCGGACACGAGCCACCGTTCGCCGGGGAGCGTGCATATCTATCCGCTTGAACAGCAGTTGAGCGGCGCGAAACTGATGGTCAGGCGTTCGGCTGCGAAGCGGTCGATCCGGTCAGCACGCTTCTGGGACCTCGATCACGTCGGGCCGTCGTCCTGGCCGGTCGGGGGCATCCTCCCCGTGCCTGGCGTGGTGGCCCTCCCCGGCGTGGTCAAGCTGGTCGTGGTCGTCGTATTGCTCGGCTTGCTCGGCTTGCTCGGCTTGCTCGACGATCCACAGGCCACCATGAGCACCACCGCCACCATTACGCCTATGCGTCGCATTCGTCTCCCCCCCGATTGCCGCCGGTCTCCGGAGCTTAGGGTCCAGAAGATAACTACCTGTGCATTCCGGAAGCCACCTACCAGCGGATTCTCATCATCGACATGCACAGGCAGTTATCTTTCTGACCCTTAGGACGCCCTGCCCCTGTCGCGGTGCCGACTCGGCCGGCAACCGCACTGCGAAGACGAGGGGGAGGCTGCTGCTTTCTGACCAGGCAGCCACGGCCTCAACAGGCGAGCCGACGTTCCGGGGACCAGTGGGGGTTGAGACCACGGCTATTGGGTAGGGAAGGCCGTTTACCACGGGAGTGTGCTCAATGCCCACCCGCTTACGCAAGTATCGCCACCTGCCGCCGATGGCCTCAGCCATCGCCAACGACGGCCCCCGACCGGGCCCCGCCAAGGGTGGGAGCTCCGGGATGTCGGGCCGGTTGTGGGGCAGGAAGGGCGGTACGTCCAGGGCCGAGAAGTTGACCCGCAAACAGCGATCAGAGATCGCACGACAAGCCGCAGGGGTTCGCTGGGCTGATGCAACCCGAGAGGTCTCAGAGCCGTAGTTGGCTCGCCTCCCACGTTGGTCCTGCTGTCCGTTGACAGTCGGGGACCGGGAAGAAGGTGCAGGTCAGCCTCAGCCCCAGTACCCAGCGCTCGGCGATCAGGACACAAGGAGTGCCGCTGGCCGCTCCTCGCGCTGATCGCAACTAACGATAGCGGGAATCACTCTCACGAGCTGGGGAGTCCCTGGGGGGACACGGCCGATGTTCGGCGTTCTCCGGTCGCAACCTGCGACCCGCTACGAGTGATCGAGGGACATTAGTGTCCGTTGGTGCATGGCAACCGTCCCGCCTACGGGGAACCGTCAGTTTCGCAACGAGGTCATTCGAATCGCCGAACTCACGGTGACCACGATGGTCCTCGAGCGGCTGGAGTTCCTGGGCTGTCGAATCCTCGGACCGGCCGTCCTTGTGCCGCAGGGCGAGACCAGTTTCATGCACTCCGGGTGGGACTCTCCAACCGCCGATGCCATTTTCTGGGAGATTCCACCGACGCGGCCGGTCATCATCGGCGCTGTGGCTGTGGTCGACTGCACCTTCTCCAATTGCACGTTCTCGATGATCGGGCTCGCTGGGCCCCCCGAACTACGCCGGATGCTGGAGCAGATCCCTACGCGACCTTGACGCATCGAACATCGGCAAGCACGACCTGCGGACGTTCTCGCAGGGGGTCCAGCTGTACGCGCTCGACGGACGAGACCTGGATCCCAGCGGAGGTCCGCTCCGAGGTGACGCCCTTCTCGCCGCGCACGAACGCGTCTCCGATCTCCTCCACGGGCTGGTCGTCCTCGTAGAAACCCGACTCATCACTCATCGCTGGCATTGTCCTCCATCTTGGTCGGCCCAGCAAGACCGCGCTTGGCACCTTCACACTCGGTAGGCGCTCCCGAGGTTCCACACGTCCCCGAGCGGGTGGTTCGCGGGGTACAAGACTACGAGGATTCGACACCCTCGAACCTGAACTTCAATGATCGCCCGCAATCCCCTCTCGGGGTGACTCTCCCAAACGTAGCGAAGCCCCGAGACACACTCGATCTCTTCCCTGATCTCGCCGGCACTCAGCCCATGAGCACTTGAGAGCTTGTGGGCTGTACGGGCGCTGATCTGGAGCTGGGCGACCCAGATGGGTTCAGGCAAGAACCCGACATTACGGCGAACCCGAGAGTCGGCGGGCTCTAGTCGCCATCCGCCGCTCCCGGCGGTGGGGGCCGCCACGACGGGGCATCCCCTGGGCGAAGGGGGCGCGGACCGGAGTGACGACCCGGCCCGCCGGGGGAAGCGGAACACACCCGCTGCCCAGGAGACCTACGGCCGATTGTCCACCATGCCGAGCGAACGACCGGCCGGGCGTCCTACCCCGGCGGACGGGATCTAGGCCGACCTCCGCCGGCGGGAGGCAGGCGTTGCCTCGCGCGGCTGGCGGTCGTTGCCCACCAGGTCGAACAGGACGGCGTCGCCGCTGGCCACGAGGGTGAAGCTGCCTGGCGGGCAGGTCGGGCCGAGCGACCAGGGTGTCGACGTCGACCTGGTCGACCAGCACCTGGTCGGCTTCGGTGTCGAGTCGTTCGACGCTCACGGCAGAATCTCCTCGACGAGGGTAAGGCTGCCGGGTGGGCGAGGGCGACGTCGGCCCGGAGGTAGGCGAAGAACCCGAACTCGCCGGTGTCGATGAACCTCTCGTACAGCGGCTTGATGCTGAACGTGGTGCGCATGCCGATAAGCAACTCCGACCCTTGGGCCACATAGGCGTCTGAGGCAGTGCTGGCCGTGCCCTGGGTGATGTTGTTGGGGGCCTGATTCGTCGGAAACTTGGCTAGGGCGGCGACGTCTTGGGCTGACGCATGGGCTGGCCGGTGGTGTCCTTCAGCCTCGACATCGTCCCTGCGGTCCGGGGCGAATACAGGGCAGCGTTCGGCTCCCAGTTGGCAGCCCGCACGGACTCGATGGCGGTGACGAACAGGTCGAAGTTCGTCGGAGTGGCGCCGTTCGTCCCCACGCATCGCCGGGTGGCTGGCCGCCGCTGCTGGCCTGCGCCAAGGAGAGGTCTCCGTCTCACCGTCGACCGGGTCGACTTCCTTCGGCGGCAGCTCCGGGTCGACCGCCAGATGGTCACGCCGACGCGCGGTGAGCCGGCACTGGGCCCGGTGAAGTACGACACGTCACGCAGCAGAACCGTCGCCCTCGCAGACGTTGCCCTCGATGCCATGGCCCAGCACGTTCGGAGCTTCCCGCCCGGGCCCGACGGCCTGTTGGTGACCTACGTCGACGGTCGCCCTGTCCGGAGGAACCGGTTCGGGGCGATGTGGCGCCAGTCAGTGACCCGGGCAGACCTGCCCGAGGCCTTCCGCTACCACGACCTACGGCACCATTTCGCCAGCGCCCTGATCGCCGGCAACTGCTCCGTGAAGGTCGTCCAGAAGGCGCTCGGCCACGCGAGACGCTCGACACCTACGGGCACCTGTGGCCGGACTCGGAGGACCTCACAAGGCGCGCCATCGACTCAGCGCTTGGGGCCGAATGTGCACCAGATGTGCACCAGGGCGACGCCAACGGGGCATAACCCAGGTAGAACCCCCTACAACCGGTCGCTGGGCCAGTTGGGCTGGAAGAGGTGCCATTGCTCGGGGGCTCGGGCGATCAACTCCTCGTGGGCGTGGGCCAGGTCCTGGGTGATGCGGGCCACGTCCTCGCGGATGGAGCCACGGCGGTCGGTGGGAAGCGGAGGGCGCACCACGGCGTGGTGGCCGTCGCCGTCGAAGTACACCGCCGTCGGCAGCACCACCGAACGGGCCCGCAGGGCGAGCGTCACCGGCCCGGCCGGAATGGCCGTGCGCTCGCCGAAGAAGTCCACATCGATCCCACCGCCCCCGATATCTCGATCGCAGAGCAGGCACACCATGTGGTTGGCCCGCAGGGCGCCGAGCACAGCCGTACCCGCCCCCGCTCCGAGAGGGATCACCGTGAGCCCGAAGGTGCGGCGCAGCTCGACGAACCACTCGAACAGCTCGGGTGGCTCGAGGGCTTCCACGACCACGCTCACGGCGAAGCCCTGACGAGCCAGCCACGAGCCACCGACATCCCAGCCGCCCAGATGGGGTAGGGCCAGGACCGCCCCCCGACCGGCCTGTCGCGCCGCCTCGAGGTGGGACCGGCCTTCGATGCTGAACCCGGCGTCGACCTGATCGGCGGTGATGGCGGGGAGCCGGAGCGACTCCATCCAGTAACGGCCGTATGACGCGAACGCGGCCCGGGCGGCCCGGCGGGACGCTGGCGACGACGCAGCCGTGGGCGCCCGCAGTCGGACCCGGTCCTGGTGGCGGGCTACGAGGGCCCGTCTGGCGGGAAGGACGGCCCACGCGGCAGAGCCCAGGGCTCGGGCCACGGGCAGTGCGGCGCGATCGGGCAACGCCATGGCGAGGCGGGCGGCGACGCGGTAGAGGAGGTACGTGTTGACCCGATCCACCGGCCGCGCCGGGACAGCAGGACTAGGGCCGGGTGCGGGACCGGGTGCGGTCGACCCGCGCACGACGGTCTGCGCTCCGCCCGTTGCGCCACCGCGCTGCTGCCCCCTCGCCCCCCGGACGGAAGACCGAATCAGGGTGGCGGGCCCGCCACCGGGCGAGAAGGGTCTCGTCCGGGTTGTGCTGGGGGTTGCCCTGGCGCCACACCATGACGAACCGCTGGACGGCGGTGGCGAGGGTGAGGACGAGCATCAGCCACAGCACCGGTATCAACACGACGCTGAAGACGAGCCCGATACCCACGGCAACCATGCGCTCGGCGCGTTCCATGAGGCCGCCCCGGGCGCTGAAGCCGAGCGACTCGGCCCGGGCCCGTTCGTAAGACACGAGCGTGGACGCACCCACCAGGGCGAGCGGTAACACGGCGATACGTCCGGGATGCGTCGACGCCAGGTACCAGGCCACGCCGCCGAGGACGAGTGTGTCGCTCACCCGGTCGACCACGGAGTCGAAGAAGGCTCCGCGGGGCGACGCCGTGCCCGCGGCCTTGGCCACGGCACCGTCGAGGATGTCGGGCACCCCGGAGAGGGCGAGGAGGACGGCTCCGGCGATGAGCCAGCCCTGACCGATCACCACGGCAGCCGCAGCCGACACGGCCAGGCCGGCAAGGGTGAGCTGGTTGGCGCTGATTCCGGCCCGCTCGAGGCTGGAGCCGACGGGCTTGAGACTGCGCTCCACGTCCGGTCGGCATCGCTTGTCGAACATCGACGCTCCTGTCGGTGAATCCCTCCGCCAGTTAACGGTACCAGTCACTGGTTGGTTCCCGTGGCTTCGCCTGCACCCGGCCCTCGGGAGCCCGGGCTCACCGTGTGTCGGCCCGGTAGGATCCCGGCACCGGTACGCCGGCCTCCGGCAGCACCGGCCACGACCGATCGTCCCAGACGAGCGAGGCGCCAGTGAAGAGCTTTCCGGCAGCGAAGATCCGCAACGTCGCCCTTGTCGGCCACGGCGGCGCCGGGAAGACATCGCTGGCCGAGGCTCTGCTCTTCAGTGCCGGTGCCATTTCCCGCCAGGGCCGGGTGGAGGACGGGACGACCACCACCGACTTCGATCCGGAGGAGACCAAGCGCGGCATCTCGCTCGCCCTGGCCCTGGCGCCGTTCGAGTGCGACGGCCACAAGGTGAACCTCCTCGACGTCCCCGGCTACGCCGACTTCGTCACCGATGTCCATACCGCCCTGCGGGTCGCCGACCTGGCTGTCGTAGTGGTGAGCGCCGTCGAGGGGCCGGAGGTGCAGACGGAGGTGGCCTGGCGGCTGGCGACCGAGGCCGGTGTCCCCCGGATGTTCTTCGTCACCAAGCTCGATCGGGAGCGGGCCGACTTCGACCGCACGATCGACCAGCTCCGTGAGCGGTTCGGCACCGGGGTGTCGCCCGTCCAGTTCCCCATCGGCGGCGAAGGCGATTTCCGGGGCGTCGTCGACCTGCTGGCCGATGTGGCCTTCACCTACGACGGGACGAAGGTGGGCGCACGGGGCGAGATTCCTCCCGAGGTCGCCCAGGGGCGGGCCGCCACCTTGCGCGACAACCTGGTCGAGGGGATCGTCGTGGCCGACGACGCCCTCATGGAGCGCTACCTCGAAGGCGAAACCCTCGACGTGAAGTTGCTCGACCAGACCCTTGCCAAAGGCGTGGCCGAGGGCACCGTCTTTCCTGTGGCATGCGGTTCGCCTCCCAGGGGCATCGGCGCTGATCTCCTGGCCCAGCTGATCTGCGATGTCGGGCCCTCGCCGCTCGACCGCCCGGCCGTCACCGTGATGGCCGGCGATGCGCAGACCGAGGTGGCCTGCGATCCTTCGGGACCGCCCCTGGCCCTGGTCTACCGCACCCTGGCCGACCCGTTCGTGGGCAAGGTGTCGTACCTCAAGGTGCTGTCGGGCACCATCCGGCCCGACACCCACCTCACCAATTCCCGTACCCACGGCGACGAGCGCCTCCATGCCCTGTTCACCATGCGGGGCAAGGAGCACGACAACGTGTCCGAGTTGGGTGCCGGCGACCTCGGGGCGGTGGCCAAGCTGGCCGGCACGGCCACCGGCGACACCCTGGCGCCCAAGGGCACACCCGTGGTGATCCCACCTCCCGAGTTGCCCGAGCCCGTGCTGTCGACTGCCGTCGTCCCCCGCACCAAGGGCGACGAGGACAAGCTCATGACCGGTCTCCACCGCCTTCAGGAAGAGGACCCCGCCCTCCACGTCCGGCGCGACGACGAGACCCACCAGACCATCCTGTCGGGGATGGGCGACACCCACCTTGGTGTCGTCGCCCAGCGGCTGGCTCGCAAGTTCGGTGTCGAAGTCGAGACCGAGCCGGTGCGGGTGGCCTACCGGGAGACCATCACCGGCTCCGCCGAGGCCGAGGGCAAGCACAAGAAGCAGAGTGGCGGCCACGGCCAGTTCGGGGTGGCCACCCTCCGCATCGAGGCCCTCCCCAGAGGCGGCGGCTTCGAGTTCGTCGACAAGATCGTGGGGGGAGCGGTCCCCCGCCAGTTCATCCCTGCGGTGGAGAAGGGCGTAGCCGAGACCATGGAGCACGCCGGCGTGTTCGGCTACCCGGTGGTCGACATCAGGGTCACGCTGCTCGACGGCAAGTTCCACGCCGTCGATTCGTCGGAGATGAGCTTCAAGATGGCCGGCTCCATCGCCCTCCGCGACGCGATGGCCAAAGCCGGCCCGGTGGTGCTCGAACCGGTGTCGGCCCTGCAGGTCACCGTTCCCTCCCAGTACCAGGGCGACATCATGGGTGACCTCAACTCCCGCCGGGGCCGGGTGCAGGGCACTGAGGCCGTAGGCAATGGCGAGCAGATGATCACCGCCCTGGTGCCTACGTCGGAGGTCCTGCGCTACGCCATCGATCTACGATCCCTGACGGGCGGGCGCGGGCGCTTTGCGCTCCACCACGATCACTATGATCTCCTCCCGGCCCACTTGGTCGACGCCGTCTCAAAGGTCGGGGCGGCCAGGAAGAATTGACCCTGTCATGAGTTGTCCGGAATGCGGCCTCGAATTCGAAGCCATGCCCGTTGACGAGGCCGTCACCGCTCTCCGCGGGTTCGGGCGGCGCTACCGTGCACCCCTCACCCGGCTCCTCCCCGGCGAAGACGAATCGGTGCTCCGGGCCCGCCCCGCCCCCGAGACGTGGTCGGCGCTCGAGTACGCCGCCCACGTGCGCGACGTGTTCGACAGCTATGCCGGTTGGGTCCGCCTGGTGCTGGCCGAGGAGCAGCCCACCCTCGAGGGCCTTTCGCCCGACGAGGCGGTGGTGGCCCGCGCTTACAACACCCAGGTCCCCGCCGTGGTGGTCACCGAGCTTGCCGACCGGGCCGAGGGCCTGGCCACCACCTTCGAGTCCGTTCCCGACGACGGATGGCGACGCATCGGCACCCGCAGGGGCGAAGAGCGCAGTGTGGAATTTCTCGCCCGCCGGGCGGTCCACGAGGGCAGCCACCACCTCCTCGACATCGGCCGGGGCCTACGGGCCGCCCGGGCGGCCTCGCCCCCTCCGGCATCGCGTTCGGGAACGCCCGCCTGATGGGCGGTGGGGTGTGCCCCGAGTGCGGCCTAGACCACCACTCGGTGAAGCCGCTCGACGCCATCAACGCCATCCGGTCGTTCCCCCGCCGCTACCGGGCGGCGCTCGCCACCGTCAGCCGCGACCAGGCGTTCGACGTTCTCGTCCGCCGGCGGCCCGAGCCGGGAACCTGGTCGGCCCTCGAGTACACCGCCCATGCCGCCGACATGATCGACCGCTTCGCTCCTGCGATCCGCCGCATCCAGGTCGAGGACCGGCCCTCGCTTCCGTTCTTCGACCCTCAGGCACGGGTCGACGACGACGGTTTCAACGACCGGACGGTGAGCCGGGTGCTGTCGGACATGGAGACGGCATGCGCCGACATGGCCGCCACCCTCGAAACCGTCGAGGCCGACGACTGGACCCGCACGGGTCGCTTCGACTGGGGTGAGGACGATATCCTCACCTCGGCCCGCAACGCTGTTCACGAAGGTTCCCACCACCTGCGGGACACCGAACGGGTGCTGGCACAGGTCTGGGGCCGATGAGGCGGCACGAACACATTGTTCAGTGCTTTTTGTATTGAACAACAAAAATACCCTGTGCTAGATTTACTTGTCTGGGCATCGGGGGACCAGCAAGTTCCGCTCTTAAGCTATAGGCGTGGAGCACATATATGCTGGGCACACCTACCAGAAGTGCATACGCTGGCACCAGCAACGGATCAGTACCGACAGAGTTGCCCCCTCTCCCGTCACGGAAATCGGGCTGGGGGGCCCACGTGAGAGGAACACAGGACTTGATGAAGCATAAGGGTTCAACGAGATTGAGCATGCGGGGCCGAGCCCTCGGCGTGCTCTCGGCATCGGCCCTGGCCGTCGGGGGCATGGCCGCCCTGGCCGGCCCGGCAGCAGCGGCCGAGACCATCCACTGCGGCCAGGCCGTCGACCACAGCCTCGTGGCAGCCAACGACATCGGGCCTTGTCCCGGCGACGGGCTCCAGATCGTGGGCGGCGGCATCGTCGTTGACCTCGGCGGCCACACGGTCAAGGGCAGCAACGCCACCAACAAGACCGTTGACCAGCAGGTCGGCGTCCACTTCATCAACGTCACCGGCAGCACGGTGAGGAACGGCACGGTGTTGAACTTCGACGCCGGGGTGGTCGTCGGCAGAGGCGGAAACAACACGGTCAAGGCCATTAATGCCCACGACAATATCGCCCACGTCCTGCTCACCGGTGGAGTCAACACCCAGCGCCCGGAGGACACGCCCTGCGACTTCGGTGACGGGATCATCACCGAAAACTCGAACGGCAACCACCTGATCGGGAACACGGTGGCCCACAACGGGCCCTTCTCGGGCATCGCCCTCGTGGACGACTCGAACTCGAACGAGGTGAGGGGCAACCAGGCGATCAACCAAACCGTGTCCAACAGGCTGCCCCCCGGCATCACGAACCCGCCACCGGCATCGCCCTTTAACGGCCCGTGTGGTCCGTTCCAGGCCGGCCCCACAGGCCAGGGTCGCATCAACCAGGACATCGGCATCCGCATCGAGGGCCCGGGGGCCGACCGCAACGTTGTCGTCGGCAACCAGGCGGTCGGCAACCAGTTGGAGGGGATCTCCATCCACGGCTACGTGTGCCTCAATGGCAACCCGCCCCCGGGTTCGCCGCCGAGGGGAACTCCCAATACCGGCAACCTGGTCAAAGGCAACAGCGCCGTAAGGAACGGCTTCGCCGACGTGGTCGAACGCGAGTTCCAGGACGGCATCGCTATCCTCTCCCAGGGTCCGCTGGGAACGGTCACGTGCTCCTCGTACGGCAACAGCATCATCGGTAACAGTTCCACCGGCAACGCCCGCGACGGCATCCTCGTGCCGGCGACCGGTGACAACTCGCACCCGTCGGCCAACACGGTCAAGTACAACCGGGTCGACAACAACGGCCGTGACGGGATCCACCTGAACGGGCCGTTCAAGGTGTGCCCTCTGGGGGCGCCCCGGAACCCCGACACCCGCGCCTGCCTCGTGCCGCTGGAGGACCGCAACGGAGCGAACAACAACACGCTCGTCTCCAACAACGGCCGCGGCAACGGCAACAATCTCCTGCCGCCTGCACTTGGGCACGATGGCTTCGACGGTAACAAGAACTGCGACAACAACAGCTGGATGGCGAACCTCTTCGGCACCGTGAACCAGGCGTGTGTCGCAGCCAACGGCGGCACGGGCACGGTGATCGGACCCGCGATCCCGTAACCCACTGAACCTGCTGTCACTGTTCGAGAGCCCGGTCCCGCACCAGCGGGGCCGGGCTCTCGACGCGGCTGGTGCCGGTGACGCCTCAGTTCCTCCCGATGTGATCGGCGGGAACCTGGCCCAGGCGGCCGGCCTGGTAGTCCTCCATGGCCTGGGCCAGCTCGGCCCTGGTGTTCATCACAAACGGTCCGTACCAGGCGACGGGCTCGCCGATGGGGCGGCCACCTAGCACCACCACCTCCAGGGCGGCGCTGCGGCTGTCCTGCTGGGCATCGGCGGCCACGGTGACCACGTCACCGGCGCCGAGCACGGCCAGCTGGCCACCCGTTAACGGGCGGCCCTCGGCGCCGACCGTACCCCGGCCGGCCAGGGCGTAGACGAGGGCGTTGAACGGGCGGGGCCAGGGTAGGGTCAGTCGTGCCCCCGGGCTGACGGTGACGTGGGTCATGGCCATGGGCGTGTGGGTGGCACCGGGGCCGCGGGCGCCCGCCAGGTCGCCGGCGATGACCCGCACCAGGGCACCGGCATCGTCGGACGACAGAAGCGCCACCTGATCCCGCCTGATGTCCTGGTAGCGGGGCGCGACCCACTTGTCGGCGGCGGGAAGGTTGACCCAGAGCTGCAGGCCGTGGAACAGGCCGCCGCTGGCCACCAGGGCCTCGGGCGGAGCCTCGATGTGGAGGATCCCGGAGCCGGCCGTCATCCACTGGGTGTCGCCGTTGGTGATGACGCCTCCCCCACCGATCGAGTCCTGGTGCTGGAAGGTGCCGTCGATCATGTAGGTGACCGTCTCGAAGCCACGGTGGGGATGCCAGGCCGTGCCCTTGGGCTCACCGGGGGCATAGTTGACCTCTCCCATCTGGTCCATGTGGACGAAGGGGTCGAGGAGGGCGGCGTCGACGCCGGCAAAGGCCCGGTGCACCGGAAAGCCCTCGCCCTCGAACCCCGTCGGCCCCGTTGTCACCGACACCACCGGCCTGTCCGCGCTGGCGGCCGGGTCAGGGTGGGCGATGCGCTCCAGGGTGGTGAGATCGTCGACAGCGACAGCAGGCATGACACGCTCCTTCTCGGCGCCCGTCCCGAGAGAGGGGGCCGGCACCGCGCATGCGGTTCAACAACCGTGGTCGCCCGACCCTTCCCGACCTCGGAGCGTGGGGCCTGCGCCACTCCGGCTCGACCAGCGAGCTCTGCGTCGAGCTCGACGATGTCGAGCTGCTCGTAGAGCGCTGCAACTCGATCACCGTCTGCCGAAGCCGCGGAACAGTCAATGGTTCGAGGCGGCGCGCCTGGGCCAGAGCGGAGCGGCCCTCGGGATACACGAGGCGAACGCTCGTGACCCGATCGGCGTCGTCCCAAATCCGTCCGGCGACCGCAGATCCGGCTCGGCCACGAGGAGGGGAACGGCGGCGGAGGTGTCGAAGTAGGCCCTGGCTCCTACTCGTCGAAACGTCCGGTGAACTGAGCGGTGGACCCGGGTCGGACCAGCTCGTAGACGGCGAAACGCTGGCCACCGGGCGCGACGAAGCTGGCGCACGGGCCGTGGGGGATCTCCAGTTCGGTGATCGTCGTCAAACCTTGGGCCCGCAGGACGGCGACGGTTGCGGTGTAGTCGGCGACCCGGTACGAGGATCGGATGTCACCCTCGAGGTGGCCGGACAGCAGGATGGCCGGTCCCAACTCGGCCACGCGCAGGCAGGCCACGACCGCACCCATGGCGCGTACCTTCCACTCCATCGTGGCGCCCATCGTCTCCACGTACTCGGCGGCGACAGCGTCGACGTCAGCGGTGGGGACGTACACGAAGTCGAGCGACTCGAACATGTTCATGATCGTCGCGCGGGATCAACGGCTCGACCTATGGGTCGGCTATGGCCCACCCACCATCGATTCGACCCCGTCGCCGGCGAAGGCATGGCCCAAGGCCTCACACCGTCGGCGCTGCCGCAGGCGGCCAGAACCACGACTACCCGGTCGAGCAGAACGCCTACGACCACGGCCTGGTCGATGCTCGTCGACAACACGGGCACCGACAAGACCACGGTCGTCGGCGGCGCTGTTGGGTTGGCGCAGAGCAGCGTGGTGTCGAGACCGTTGATGGCTGGCGTACCCGCTTGGCCACGAACCTCGGCTCGTCCGGAGGTTTGGCCGCCTTCGGGTATCCCCCCTCAGTCGTACTGCGACCAGTCCTCGGGGCTGTCGGACGTGCACGCTGTGCAATGACCGCAGCTAGGCATGACCACCACAAGCGCCGTGCGCGGGGATTGTCCCTGTCCACACCCTCGGCCTCCACGCCGGCGGCGGGGGGATCAGGTCGGCGAGCGTGAGGGGCGTTCCTCGCGCGCACCGGCAACTGAGGGGAGCTACTACTAGCGGCCGAACACGGGTTTGTCGTTGGGGAGGTACTTCAGGTCCACTCCCAGGCGATCCGCTATGCACCGGTTGACGAGTCCGGCGTAGAAGGTCACGTCGTCGTCGTTCGATGCGGTCGCGTTCGGTCGAAGGGCGTAGAGCTGGGCGAGGCCGATCACCTTGCACTGCTCCTGGGCCGCTTGGTAGGCAGCGTGGTCGTAGCTGCTGGTGTCTCCGCCGCCCATGAGAGCGTTAGCGCCGAGGACCAAGACTAAAGCGACGGGGGCCGCCACGATTGCGATACGGCCGGGCTTCCCGAGCCGCGACCACCACGACCCGCGCGTCTGACCGGGCGGGGGCGATTCCTGGTGTGACGAAGCTTGTGGCGGGTACCACTTCCCGTCGCTGGCCTGCCACCAGCCCAGGCCCTGCGGCGTGTCGCTCATTCCCGGAAGGCTACGCCGCTTGGACGGGAATCGCTCAGGCGGTAGTCGACTCGCTCGACTACTGACCGCGGGCCTCGGCAGGGCTCCGAGGAGGAAATACACTGCTTACGCGGGCTTCCGCCGCGACGGTGGCGCCGCTGGCGGCCGG
>JBBSHU010000048.1:0-22143 GCA_038232455.1 Acidimicrobiales bacterium | reverse complement strand
GACCGGGGCGTGGCCCTGGCCCCGAGCCCGTTCGAAACCCTGTTTCCCAGCCTCGCCCATACCAAGGACGAACTGGAGCGCACCGCCGACCTGGCCGCGGCCGCCGCCCGAGCCGTCGCCGGCTGAGTGAGCGCCCCCCCGGACCGGCCCTAGCCGCAGCTAGGCTGGCCCACATCGTGGTGAAGCGGGCCGAGATCGTCAGCGATCTCCTGCGACGGGCCTCGGTGACTCCGCCCGACCTGTTGGCCGGCGACATCGCCGCGGCCCTCCAGGACTGCGGTGGACACCACCTCGTGCTGTATGTCGTCGACTACGAGCAGGAGACCCTCCAACCGATCTCCCTGGGCGGCGATCTCCTGGCCGAGGCTCCCGAGGGTGTGCGGGTCGAGTCAACCATGGCGGGCAGGGCCTTCCAGACCCAGGAGGTCCTGACCGTCTCTGACGAAAACGGCTGGCGGGTGTGGGTGCCGGTGCGTGAGCGGGCCGAGCGCCTCGGCGTGCTCGAGTTGGGCTTCACCGAGGTCGACGAAGAGCTGCTGAGCCTGGCCGCCGACCTGGGCCTGTTGGTCGGCCACCTCATCCACTCGGCCGGCCGCTACACCGACCTCATCGAGCTACGCCGGCGCGTGAGGCCCATGAACCTTGCCGCGGAGATGCAGTGGGACATGCTCCTGCCGCCGCTCGGGTTCACCTCGCCCGAGCTCGCCATCGCCGGGCTGCTCGAGCCCGCCTATCTGGTGGCGGGCGACGCCTTCGACTACTCCCTGAACGGCGACATCTTGGACTTCGCCATCTTCGACGCCATGGGCCACGGGGTGAACTCCACCCTGGCCAGCACCCTGGCGCTGGGCGCGTTCCGCTTCGGCCGACGCCGGCGCCTGGCGCTCACGGTGATAGCCGGGCTGATCGACGACGCCCTGACCGAGCGGTTCGAGAACGACGAGTTCGTCACCGGCCAGGTCGCCCAGCTCGACGTCGCCACCGGGCACCTCCTTTGGGTCAACGCCGGTCACCCCCTTCCCTTTTTGATCCGCGGCCACAAGATCGTGGCCGAGCTGGGCTGCGAACCCTGCCTCCCGTTCGGCCTGGGAATCGATATCACCGAGGTCGGCGAGTGCCAACTCCAGCCCGGCGACCGGCTCTTCTTCTACTCCGACGGCGTCACCGAGGCCCACGTCCCCGGGGGCCCCCAGTTCGGCGTCGAGAACCTTCGCGACGCGCTCGAGCAGTACATCGGTGCCGGCCTGGTCGCCCCCGAGCTCCTGCGCCGACTGGCCCGCGACCTACGAAGTCATCGGGGCTCCGAGCTCGCCGACGATGCTACCCTGGTGTTCCTGCAATGGCAACCGGGCCGGTGAGATCGTCGGGAGCCCGTCGGGCGACGGCGGGCGTGGGTCTGGGGGTCGGGGCGGCCGTCGCGATCTACGCGGTGCAGGCGGCCCGGTACCGGCGTTCGGTCGGCCGGCGCTTCGACGTCTTCGACGTCCCCCAGCCCGGCAGTCCGGAGTTCTCGCAGCTCCTGGGGGCCATGACGACGGCGCCCTTGCGCTCGGGCAATCGGGTCAGGGTGATGCGCAACGGCGAGACGCTCGTGGAGATGCTCGACGCCATCTCGTCGGCGAAGTCGACGATCGATTTCTCGTCCTACATCTACTGGCCAGGCAGCATCGCCGACGACTTCACCGACGCGCTCGTCGAGCGGGCCCGGGCCGACGTTGACGTCAACCTGGTCGTCGACGCCTACGGCTCGGCCAAGCTCCACCGAGGCCACCTCGACCGCCTGAAGGAGGCCGGCGTGACGGTGAACATGTTCCGGCCCCCACGGTGGTATTCGCTCGCCAAGCTGAACAACCGGATGCACCGGCGGTTGCTGATCGTCGACGCCACCATTGGCTTCATCGGTGGGGTGGGCGTCGCCGACGTCTGGGCCGGGCATGCCCAGGACCCCGAGCACTGGCGGGAGACGCACCTGCGCGTCGAGGGGCCGGCCGTGCTCGACGTCTTCGGGGCCTTCGTCGAGAACTGGGTCGAGGCGACCGACGAGATCCCGGGTGGTCGCCATGTCCCCGATCCTCACCACGGATTCGACGACGGCGTGGCCGTGCAGGTGACCCGGGGCACGCCCACCGGGGGCCCGACGGGGACGACCCAGCTCTTCTACCTGGCCATCGCCGGGGCCCGCCGCCGCCTGTGGCTGACGACCGCCTATTTCGCCCCCGACCCCGCCTTCGAGGACGTGCTGTGTGCTGCCGCCGGGCGCGGGGTCGACGTCCGGATCCTCGTGAACGGCCAGAAGGTCGACAAGGAGGTGGCCCGCCAGGCCGGCCACCGTTCCTACGCCCGGCTGGCCGAGGCCGGGGCCCGGGTGTTCGAGTACGACCGCACCATGCTGCACGCCAAGGTGCTGCTGGTGGACGACGGCTGGGCCAACCTCGGGTCGAGCAACTTCGACAGCCGGTCGTTCGACCACGACCTGGAGGTCAACGCGTCGGTGTCCGACCCCGGCATCGTGTCGGAGCTGGAGGGCCACTTCCTCGAAGACGTGGAGTCGTCGTCGGAGTTCGACCTCGCCCTCTGGCGGAAGCGTCCGTTGCGCAAGCGGGTCGCCGAGGCCCTCGCCGGCCTGACCCGCCAGTCCCTCTGACCCTTTCAACGGGAGGGTTCACGCCCAGCCCAGCTCGGACAGGCGGTCGTCGTCGATGCCGAAGTGGTGGGCCACCTCGTGCACCACGGTCGTGCGGACCTGGGCCACCACCTGGTCCTCGGTGGCGCAGACCGAGCAGATGGGTCGACGGAAGATGGTGATCCGGTCCGGCATGACCATTCCCGCGTAGCCGGCATCGCGGCGGGTGAGGGGGACGCCCTCGTAGAGACCGAGCAGGTTCGCGCGCTTCTGGTCTTCCACCTGCACCCACACGTTGTCCATCATCGCCCCGAGCGCCGGGGGGATGCTGTCGAGGGCGTCGGCCACCAGCTCCTCGAACCGGGCCGGTGAGACCTCGATCACCCGACGGGGACGGGTGCCCCTGGTCCCCCTGACAGCCCAGGGCGGTCGGGCACCACCCTGGCGATGGCGGCCACGGCCCGGTAGGCGGCCTCCGCCGGCCCGAGCTCGTCGGGCCGCAGAAGGTTCGCCATGATTCGCAGGACCCACTCCATGAGCGTGCGGGAGTGCATCCCCGTGCCCACCATGGCCCGCATGAGGGCAGGGCGGCCGATGATGCGCACGAAGGCCCGGGCCACCTTGAAGTACAGGGCGTACTCGTCCTGCACCCGTCGGGCGTAGGCCGCCAGCTCGTCGGTTCCCTGAGGCGAGCCCTGGGCACGAGCGGCTCCCTGAGCGGACAGGGCGCCGTGGAGGGCCTCGGCCGCGTACCGCCCGGTCTCGTAGGCGTAGGCGATGCCCTCGCCGTTGAAGGGGTTGATGGCGCCCATGGCGTCGCCGGTGGTCAGCCAGCCGGGCCCCGTCGACGGCCCTACGGCCAGCCCCATGGGAAGGCGTCCGCCGGTGGGCGGCCCGCACGACGTCTCCGGGCGGATGCCCCAGGACTCAGGCGCCCAGCCCACGAAGGCCTCCATCAGCTTGGTCGTGTTGACCGACTTCCACTCGCTCGATGTGGACAGCAGCCCGACGCCGACGTTGACCCGCCCGTCGCCCACTGGGAAGATCCACCCGTACCCGGGGAGCACCTTGCCGGCGGGGTTGCGCACGTCGAGGTGCGACTCGATCCACGGCTCGTCGTGGCGGGGCGAGGTGAAATAGCCGCGGATGGCCATGCCCTGGGGCCACGCCTTGTTGCGGGTGGTGCCCAGGGCCCGGCCGAAGCGGGACAGCGACCCGTCGGCCACCACGGTGTAGCGGGCCCTCACCTCGGTGACGGTCGGCTCGCCGCCCCCCTCGGGCTTGCGGCTAACCACCGCGCCGCACACCCGGCCCCCGTCCATCACGGGCTCGATGGCCTCGGTGCCCTCCCACAGGGTGGCGCCGACCTTGGCGGCCCGTTCGGCGACCAGTTGGTCGAGGTCGTGGCGGGTGACCACGTAGCCGTGACGGGGGAAGCCGGGCGTGGCCGGCCATTCGAGCTCGAGCGTGCGACCGAACGCGATGGAGCGCAGCCCCACGAAGCGGTGGTAGCGGGTGAGGGCGTCGGTGAGGCCCATGTCGTCGAGTTGCTTGACGGCCCGGGGGGTCAGCCCGTCGCCACAGGTCTTCTCCCGGGGGAAGCTCTTCTTCTCCACGACGACCACGTCGTGGCCGGCCTCGGCCAGCCAGTGGGCGCAGGCGGCTCCCGACGGGCCGCCGCCGACGACCAGGACCTCATGCTCCCGTTGGTCGGGCGTGGCGGTGGCGGACATGTCAGTGTCGGGGTCGCCGGCTACAACTGATCCCGCTCGTAGGCGACGACGGCTTTGATCTCGGCGTCGCTGAGCTGGCCCTTGAAGGCAGGCATGCCACCGGACTTGGCCACCCGTGGGCCACCCTCACGGTTGGGGTCGCCGTAGGGCTGCCCCTTCTTGGGAGCGGAACCGGTCTCGACCCAGGCGATGTGGTCGGCCTCGTCGGGGAAGGTGAGCTTGGCGTCGCCCCCGGCCAATGCGGGCCCGACGCCGCCTTCGCCCTTGGCCCCGTGGCATCCGACGCAGCCGGCCTTGGCGTAGACGGCGGGGCCGCTCGGCGCGGCATTGGCGTTGCCGGTGGTGCCGAAGGCCCCGAGGTAGACGATGGCCCACAGGGGCAGCGCCGCCAGCACCGGGTACATCCACACCGGGATGCCGCTCTTCGGGCCCTTCTGGGGCAGGTAGGTGGGCAGATCCTCCACCGGCGTCGCCGCCGCTGCCGGGGCACCGACGGGCTCGGCCACGGGCGCGTCACCGGCTGGCGGGGGAGCAGGGGACGCGTCGGCCGGTGCGGGTGTGGCCGACGGCGCGTCGGCAGCCGACGAACCCTCGGGCAACAGGCCCAGGGCCTCGCGGCGCTCCTTGGAACGACGAAGCAGGTAATCGGGGACCTCGGTCACAGCGCTCCTCTCTGTCCGTCGAATGTACGCCGACCCCGCACCCAAAGGCCAGGCGCGGCCCGCCGGCCGGCCTCCGGCTGGGAGGCAGTGGCGACGCGATGTGCCGATCGGGGAGGGCCGTGGTAGAACCCGACCGGTCGAACCGCCGTGGCCTGAGTAGAATGTGATCCATTTCACGAAGGCGATCGACGAAGGAGGTGCCGGGTGGTTGCGCTGCTGGTCTCCATAGGAATTCTTGTCATCGGCATCGGTGTCGCCATGGCCGCGGGGCGGCGCCGGCCCATCGGCACGCCGTTCACCTGGGGCGAGGCCTTCGTGACGGCCACGTTCGTGTTCGCCCTCATGCTCGTCGCCTACGGCGTCATCCCCCACCAGTGGCTCAAGTACTCCGACAACGAGCTGCTCTGGCGGTCCGACAAGCTGCTGGTCGCCATCTCCTCCGAGGGTGCGGTCTGGGGCCAGAAGGCCAAGGTGGCCACAGGCACCGGCAGGGTGATCATCAACTACCAGGCGGTGCGCGACATCGTCGCCGCCGGCTTCTACGGCGTGTTCCTGGGGCTCCAGGTGATGTTGTGGTCGAAGTGGCAGAAACGAGGTCGTGTGACCGAGACTCCTGCAGGTGAGCCCACGTCGCGATTCGGCCGTCCCGTGATCACGAAGGCATAGGACCTACATGGCAAAGAACGACGCGAATCCGCCCATGCCCGCCTTCACGGGTGACTACGTCCTCCAGGAGGTGGGCACCGATTACCTGTCCAAGGCGGTCAAGCCCAAGCAGTTCCTGCACATCGACCAGTCCGAGTGCATCATGTGCGAAGGCTGCGTCGACATCTGCCCGTGGAAGTGCATCCACATGCTGTCGACGGAGACCATCGCCGATGCCGTCGGAGCCGAGCAGCCCGGAGACGACCCCGACGACCACGTCGTGTTCATCGTCGACGAGGACGTTTGCACCCGGTGCGGGCTCTGCGTCGACCGCTGCCCGACCGGAGTCATCGTGATGGGAAAGGCCGGCGTGGCGGCCAAGGACGGCGACCCCCACGGGCGTGACGAGAAGCACGGCTTCGCCTACGGAATGCGGTTCTAGGGCTGTGGCCAAGAGACTGTCCAGAAGCGGCAACGGGAACGGGAACGGGAACGGTGACGGCCACCGCAGCCCCAGCGAACGCCTGTCCGAGGTGGGGGAGAAGGTCCGCAGCTCCCAGGCGTGGACATCGATCTTCCGACCGGGCTCGATCTTCCGCAAGGGCTACACCGATAGCCCGAGGAACCGCTCCTATGTGATCATGAACAGCCTGCTGTACCACCTTCACCCGGTGAAGGTGAAGCGCCACGCGGTGAAGGTGAGCTACACGCTTTGCCTCGGTGGGCTGTCGTTCTTCCTGTTCATCATCCTCACCCTCACGGGCATCTTCTTGATGTTCTTCTACCGACCTACGGCGGCCCAGGCGTGGAACGACATCCGAACACTCGAGACCTCGGTCACGTTCGGGCTGCTCGTGCGAAATATGCATCGATGGGCCGCCCACCTCATGGTGATCTCGGTCTTCCTGCACATGTCGCGGGTCTTCTACCACGGCGCCTATAAGCCGCCTCGGGAGTTCAACTGGGTCATCGGGGTGGTGCTGCTCACCCTGACCCTGCTCCTGTCGTTCACCGGGTACCTGCTGCCCTGGGACCAGCTGGCTCTGTGGGCGGTCACCGTGGGGACGAACATGATGGGCTACACCCCGGTGTTCGGTTCGCAGGTGAAGTTCGTGCTCCTCGGAGGGGCCGAGATCGGCACCGACACCCTGCTGCGGTGGTACGTGCTCCATGTCCTGTTGTTGCCGTTCGTCATCGTCATCTTCATGGCGATCCATTTCTGGAGGGTCCGCAAGGACGGCGGCCTCTCCGGGCCCCTGTAGGAAGGGAGGTCGCGTGACCGAGGTACCCGAACATCTTCTGCGTCGGTCCAAGGAGCGGAGGGCCGCGCTCGGCCTGCCCGTTCCCGGCGAGCCCGACGCCGGGGGAGGCCCCGCCGAGGCGTCGCCGGCGGTGGCCGGCGACCCCGACAAGATTCCGCCCCACCTCCTGGCCCGGAGCCAGGCTGCCGGCGCAGCCAGCCCGGCACCCGCCGCAGCCGCGGCGGCCGCCGGTGGAGGAGGGACCGCCGTGGCCACTGCCCCGGCACCTGTGGCCAAGGGCCCAGAAGGCCACACCCAGCGCCTCCTCACCGTCGTCAAGGCCGGTTCGATCCAGGACGTCCGGGCCACGCCCACCGACAAGGTCCACGTGTGGCCCCACTTGCTCATCGGCGAGTTCGTGGCGTGCATGGCCATGAGCGCGTTCCTCCTGGTCTTCTCGGCGCTGGTCAACGCCCCCCTGCTGGCGTCGGCCAACTACAACTTCACGCCCAACCCCTCCAAGGCTCCCTGGTACTTCCTCGGTCTCCAGGAGCTCCTCACCATGTTCCACCCCATGATCGCGGGAGTCACCATTCCCGGCATCGGGATCTTCGCCCTGATGCTCGCCCCGTTCAGCGACAAAAACCCGTCCAACAAGCCCGAGGATCGCAAGTTCGCCATCGCCTTGATGACGCTGTTCCTGATGTTCTGGGGCGTGCTCGTGATCATCGGGTGTTTCTTCCGGGGGCCAGGGTTCAACTTCACCTTCCCCTGGAAAGACGGCGTCTTCTTCGACCTCTAGGAGCCCCGCACCGCAATGTCTTCCACCGTCGTCTTCCTGATCGTGATCGTCGGCTTGGTCGCCGCCGCCGCTGTGTTCTCCCTGGCGACCGGCCGGCGCCGGGACGAGCACCGCGCCCTGGCCGAGCCCGAGGCGGCATCGGCGGAAGCAACGGCGGTACCCGGTACGCAACTGGAGCGGGCATCGTCGGCCGCGCCCGCCCGCACCGGACGTGAGCTGGAGCGGGCGGTCGCCCTGGAGCGCCAGGGCCGATCCGGCCTTCCCGATCCGTCTGCCCCGCCCCCCCCGCCGGCCCTGCCTCCGGACGCCGAGACCCTCGGGGTCACCCGTCGCCAGGTGCTCAACCGGGGCATCTTCACCGCCTTCGCCCTCACCCTCACCGCCTTCGGGGGTGCCTCGTTGGCGTTCCTGTGGCCGACGCTGTCAGGTGGGTTCGGCGCCAAGATCAAGGCTGGCAAGAAGGAGGACATCCTCAAGCAGATCGAAGACAAGAAGGAGCCCTTCTATCTGGCCTCGGGACGGTTCTACATCAACCCCTACCCCGTCAGTGACGTGCCCAAGGCCAAGAAGATCACCGCCTACTCAGCGGTAATGGACGGCTACCAGGAGGGGATGGTCGCCCTCTACCAGAAGTGCGTGCACCTGGGTTGCCGGGTGCCGTGGTGCAAGACCTCGCAGTGGTTCGAGTGCCCGTGCCATGGCTCGCAGTACAACCGGGTGGGCGAGAAGAAGGGTGGTCCGGCACCGCGTGGGCTCGACCGTTTCGCCATCTCCGTCGACGGCGGCCAAGTTGTCGTCGACACCAAGCAGGTCATCACCGGGCCTCCCATCGGCACCAACACCACCGGCCAGGAGGCCGAAGGACCCCACTGCGTCGGGGGAGCCTCCGAGAAGTGAACATCTTTTTTGCCGCAATTGAACAGCGCCGCATCGGCGTGTGGGTCGTCGTGGCCATGCTCGCCGGTTGGCTGCTGTACCTCATCAGCTCGAGCCGCCGTACGTATGTGCCCGGCGAGGAGCTCGAGGTCGCGCCGAACCGCAAGACCTACTTCAACGACGAGGCCATGGAGGGCCCCCGGCTCACCAAGTACCTGTGGTGGGCTTTCGCTACCCTGATGATCACCGCCATCGGCCTGCCCATCTATTGGATGCGCGAGCCGTACCGCCAGCGGGGCCCGGGCCTCGAGCGGGGCGTCAAGTACTTCGACGAGGAGGCGATCGCCCGGGGTCGGCGCTATTTCCAGGCCACGCCCGGCGACCCCCCCACTCCCCGGGAGGCCCACTACGGCTGTGAGAACTGCCACGGTGTAAAGGGTGTCGGCGGGGTCGCCACGTATACCCTCAGCGACCCGGCCCATCCCGACGCTCCGCCGCAGCAGGTGCAGTGGGTGGCGCCTGCGCTCAACACCGTCATGCTCCGGTTTCGGCCCGACGAGGTCAAGTACATCCTCACCTACGGGCGGGCCAACACGCCGATGCCGCCGTGGGGGGTCGACGGGGGTGGTGCCCTCAACGACCAGCAGCTCGACAACCTGATCGCCTACCTGCAGAGCATCCAGCTCGACCCCAAGGCGGTGAAGGCCGACGCCCTGGCCACCTACGGCGTCGACGGCCAGAAGCTGTTCGAGGCCAACTGCTCGCGCTGTCACACCATGGGCTGGTCCTTTGGTCAACCGGGCAAGCCCGGTGGTGGCGCTTTCGGGCCGCCTATCGACGGGGGCAGCACCCTGACCCAGTTCCCCACCCCCGCCCTGCAAGTGGAGTGGGTGGCCAAGACGGCCGAACAGGGCAAGCCCTACGGCGTCCGAGGCATCAGCCACGGCCTCATGCCACACTTCGAGGACATCCTGTCGCCCGAGCAGATCCAGGCAATCGTCGACTACGAGCGGGGGCTGTGATGCATAATCCGGCGCTGAACCATGTTGTCACCGGTGCCCTGGCGTGGAACCCCCAGGTCCGGGGTGCGCTCTACGTCGTGATCGCCCTGGTGGTACTGCCGGGATCGGTCTACCTGCTCCTGTCCACCAACATGGGCAGCCGCATGGGATTCCTCATGGCCGCGGCCGGCTTCTTCGGGTGGATGTTCACCCTGTCGGCGGTGTGGTGGGTCTACGGCACCGGGCCCAAGGGCCGGGAGCCCACGTGGAAGCCCAAAGAGGTGCTCGTCGGCGATGTGGCCCAGGGGTCGCGGAACCCGGCGGCGGCCCACTTCCCCGACGGCTGGAAGAAGTTGGAGATCACCGCGCCCGAGGTAGCTGACGCCCAGTCCGTGGTCGACGCCAAGATCGTCGGCCCCAAGGCGCAGTTCAAGAGCGCGAGCGATTTCCTGCCCGTGATCGCGGCCGAGTCCGGAGGCGAGAAGTACGGTCCGTTCCACCTGGCCAACTTCCGCCCCCTCAACATCTTCCACGAGCCGCACTACCTGGTGATCCAGGTGCAGAAGGCGGTGAAGCCGCCGGCGGTGGCCGGCCAGCCGCCGCCCAAGGCCGAGATCGACCCCTCGGCGCCCGTGGTGTCGGTGATCATGGTCCGTGATCTGGGCGCCCTGCGGGAGAACCCGGGAGTGGTCTGCATCTCCACCGGCTTGCTTTTCGCCGTGCTCTGCTACCGGCTCCACGTCCGAGACAAGGAGGCGATGGCCCAGCGCGTCTAAGCTCCGAAATCGCCATGGCCCAGTACCTACCGCTGCTGGTGATACTGATTCTGGCCACCTTGTTCGCAGGGCTGTCGTTCTTCGCATCGGGCCTGCTCGGCCAGCGGAAGCGGCCTACGGCGGCAAAGGTGGCCCCCTATGAGTGCGGCATCGTTCCCGAACACGGGCCGGCTCAGCGCTTCCCGGTGCGCTTCTACCTGGTAGCGATGATCTTCATCATCTTCGACATCGAGATCATCTTCCTCTTCCCCTGGGCCGTGATCTACCGCGGGCTCGGGGCCTTCGGTCTCTGGGAAATCCTGGCCTTCGCGGCCACCGTGTTCCTGTCGTTCGTGTACCTGCTCGGCCGGGGGGCACTCAACTGGGGTCCGAGCAGGCACCTCACGCCGATGGCCGACCGCCAGGTGCCCGAGCGGCCCATTGAGCGGGGTGGACAGTCGCCTGATCCGGGTGGCCCGTCCGATGCCGGAGGAGCCCGCTCGACGGAACGATCGACGGAGTCCACCGTCCGCCGGGTGAGTCGGGTGACCGTGGGCGAAACTGGCCGGGTGCCGGTGGCCCCGGGGTCCGAGCGAGGGGAGGGCTGATGGGCCTGGCCGATCTCAACCACAACTTCCTCACCGGCAACATCGAGGAACTGGTGAAATGGGCGCGCCTCAACAGCGTGTGGCCGGCCACGTTCGGCCTGGCGTGTTGCGCCATCGAGATGATGGCCAGCGGCGCCGCCCACTTCGACCTGGCCCGATTCGGGATGGAGGTGTTCCGGGCGTCGCCCCGCCAGGCCGACCTCATGATCGTCGCCGGTCGGGTCTCGCAGAAGATGGCGCCGGTGCTCCGCCAAGTCTACGACCAGATGATGGAGCCCAAGTGGGTCATCTCCATGGGCGTGTGTGCCTCCTCGGGCGGGATGTTCAACAACTACGCCATCGTCCAGGGCGTCGACCAGATCGTGCCCGTCGACGTGTACGCACCCGGATGCCCTCCGGGCCCCGAGACCCTCCTGCACTCGATCCTCACCCTGCACGAGCTCATCCGCACAGGCGAGATCACCCGCCGGCGGGGCGAGACCGGCGCCGGTGCCGGGATCCGGCCCGACCGACCCGTCGCCGTCGCCACCCCCAAGTGAGCGACGCCGGGACAGCATCCGACGAAGCGGAGGTGGCCCCGGAGGAGGAGCCGGCGCTCATTCACGGGGCCGTGTCCACCCTGTCGCGGGGCCAGTTGGTGATCCACCCCGAGCGGGCGTCCTATCTCGACGTGATGGGTGCCCTTCAAGGCGACGGCTACCAGATGTGCGTCGACCTCTGCGGGGTCGACTACCTCACCTTCCCAGGGCGCAGCCTCCCGCCCGGCGTCGTCGGGGAGCGCTTCGAGGTGGTGGTGAACCTGCTCTCGTTCGCCGACCGGCGTCGTATCCGCCTTCGGGTCCAGGTGCCCGAGGCCGACGCCACCCTGCCGTCGATCTTCGAGCTGTACCCGGGGACCGAGGCCCAGGAACGGGAGACCTACGACATGTTCGGCATCGTGTTCGTCGGGCACCCCGATCTCACCCGCATCCTCATGCCCGACGACTGGGAGGGCCACCCTCTGCGGAAGGACTACGGAATCGGCAGGATCCCCGTGCAGTTCAAGGGAAACCCGGGGCCCCGATGAGCGATCTCATCGCGGAGACCTCTGAGGGTGCGCAGGAGATGCACTCGCGGATGGAGACCACGGGGGTCGAGGCCTTGCGGGAGATGGGCAGCGTGCTGCGCATCCCCCACCTCCCCGAAGACGTCGACGAGGTGCCCACTCCCGACAACACCATGATCATCAACATGGGGCCCCAGCACCCCAGCACCCACGGCGTGCTCCGGGTGATGATGGAGCTCGACGGCGAGACCGTCCTGCGGTCGAAGCCCGTCATGGGCTACCTGCACACGGGCATGGAGAAGACCGGCGAGGACCTCACCTACCTCCAGGGCACCACCAACGTCACCCGCATGGACTACGTCTCGCCGCTGTTCAACGAGCTGTGCTTCTCGATGGCCACCGAGGCCCTCCTCGGCCTCGAGGTTCCGCCCCGGGCCAGCTGGATCCGCATGCTCATGACCGAGCTCAACCGCATGTCGTCGCAGGTGCTGTGGCTGGCCACCAACGGCATGGACCTCGGTGCGGTGTCGATGATGATCTACGGCTTCCGCGAGCGCGAGCAGATCGTCGCCTTCTTCGAGAAGTGCTCGGGCCTGCGCATGAACCACAACTACATCCGCCCCGGTGGGGTGGCCGCCGACCTGCCCGACGGGTGGCGCGACGACGTGCTGGCCATCCTCGAGGCCTTCCCCGCCCGCCTCGACGAGTACGACACCCTCCTCACCGGCCAGCCCATCTGGCGGGAGCGCACCCAGGGCATCGGCATCATCACCGCCGAGGAATGCATGGCGTTGGGCATCACCGGGCCCATCCTGCGCTCCACCGGTGTCCCATGGGACCTGCGGCGGGACACGCCCTATCTCTTCTACGATCAGGTCGATTTCGACGTGGTGGTGGGCCGGTACGGCGACACCTTCGACCGCTACGCCATCCGCCTCAACGAGATCCGGGAGTCGATCAAGATCGTTCACCAGGTGCTCGACGCCATGCCTGCGGGCGACTACCGGGTGCAGGACAAGAAGGTGACCCCGCCGCCCCGGGCTCGGATCGACGAGTCGATGGAGGCCCTGATCCATCACTTCAAGATCTTCACCGAGGGGTTCAAGGTGCCCGAGGGAGAGGTCTACGTGGCCGTCGAGTCGCCGCGCGGCGAGCTCGGTTGCTACATCGTCTCCGACGGCAGTGCCAAGCCCTACCGTCTTCACATCCGTGGCCCTTCCTTCGTCAACCTCCAGTGCCTGCCCCACATGATCCGCGGGGGCCTGATCGCCGACGCCGTGGCCGTCATCTCCACCGTCGATCCGATCATGGGCGAGGTCGACCGTTGATCGGGGGTAGCCGATGCCGCGCCTGAACCCCGACAACCTGCGGCGGGCCAAGGAGCTCATGGGCCTGTACCCCGAGCCCCGCTCCGCCCTCATTCCCATGTTGCACGTGGCCCAGGAGCAGGATGGCTGGCTCACGCCCGACGTCATCGAGCACGTGGCCGAACTGGTCGGGTTGTCACCGGCCGAGGTGTACGGCACAGCCAGCTTCTACGACATGTTCTTCACCCACCCGGTCGGCCGTTACCTGGTCTCGGTCTGCACCAACCTGGCCTGTCTGCTCAACGGCGGCTACGAGCTGCTGGCCCACGCCGAGGAACGCCTCGGGGTGGCTGCCGGATCCACCACCGACGACGGCGAGTTCACCCTGGAGGAGGTGGAGTGCATCGCCCTGTGCGGCGCCGCTCCCTGCCTGGCCGTGAACTGGCGCTTCTTCGGCGACGTCACCGACGCCGACTTCGACCGCCTCGTCGACGACCTGCGCACCGGCCGCCTGGCCGACAAGGTGCCCCACCACGGCACCTTGTGCCGGGTGCGGCGCAAGGTGGCGGCCGACGCGTCTGCCGATTCCCGCCGGGGCCAGCCGACCGATTCCGGGAACGTGCCGGTCGGCCTGTCGCTTGTGCCCCAAGAAATCGTCGAGGGCGGCCCCGGGGAGCCCCAACCGGCCCACCCGCGGGCCACCGCAGGGGCCACGGGCCACGCCAAGGCCATCCGGGTAGCCGGCCAGGGCACCTCCGAGAACGATCCCTCCGACAAGGGCGAAGGGTAACCAACGTGATCACCGACGCCCCCGCCATCGTCACCCGCCGTCACGGTCTGGCCGAGTCGTGGACACTGGCCACCTACCTGCGCAACGGGGGCTACGACGGGCTGCGCAAGGCTTTGACCATGGAGCCCGGTGACATCACCTCCGAGGTGCTCACCGCCAACATCCTCGGACGGGGTGGTGCCGGTTTCGAGGCGGGCAAGAAGTGGTCGATGTTGGGCAAAGCCAGGCCGGCCTATCTCGTGGTCAACGGCGACGAGAGCGAGCCGTGCACGTTCAAGGACCACATGCTGCTCGAGAACGATCCCCACCAGATCATCGAGGGAACTCTCATCTGTGCCCGGGCCGTCGGCGCGTCGCAGGCGTTCATCTTCGTGCGCGGGGAGTTCGCCCTGGGCCTCGAACGCATGCAGGCCGCCCTCAACGAGGCCTACGCCCACGGCGCCGTCGGGCGCAACATCTTCGGGTCGGATTTCTCCATCGACGTGGTCGTACACCCCGGCGCCGGGGCCTACATCTGCGGCGAGGAGACAGCCCTGCTCGAGAGTCTCGAGGGGAAGCGGGGCTACCCGCGGGACAAGCCACCGTTCTTCCCCGCCGCCGTAGGCCTGTACTCCAAGCCCACGATCGTCAACAACGTGGAAACGGTGTCCAACCTCCCCTGGATCGTGATGAACGGGGGCCAGGCGTTCGCCGACCTGGGTGTGGGCCGTTCCACCGGCACCCGCCTCTTCTCGCTGTCGGGACACGTGAAGCGGCCGGCCAACTACGAAGTCGAGATGTCGAAGACCACGTTCCAGGACCTCATCTACGATCCCCGCCTCGGCGGTGGGATACGGAACGACCGAGAGCTGAAGGCCTTCGTGCCCGGTGGAGCGTCGGCTCCCTGGTTCGGGCCCGACCAGATCGAGATGGCTCTCGACCAGGACGCGGTGGGCAAGGCGGGATCCATGCTGGGTTCGGGATCGGTCGTCGTGATGGACGACACCACCTGTATGGTGCGGGCCGCGTGGCGGATCACCCGGTTCTTCCACAAGGAATCCTGCGGGCAGTGCACGCCGTGCCGAGAGGGTGGGGGGTGGCTCGACAAGATCATGAACCGCATCGAGTTGGGGGCTGGTCGCCGCAGTGATCTCGATCTGCTCCTCGACGTGTGCGACAACATCGCCCCCGGCCTGTCATGGCCTCCGCAGAAGACCACCATCTGCGTCCTCGGCCCTTCGATCCCTTCGTCGATAACCTCCGCCATCAAAATGTTCCGCGACGAGTTCCTGGCTCACATCGACGAGGGGCGTTGCCCGTTCGGACCGCCCGTGGGCAACTCCGTCCCGGCCGCTGCGGTCTCGTCACGGGGGGACGCATGAGTCAGCAGGCCGAGGAGACGACCACCGTCGGCATCACCGTCGACGGCAAGGAGGTCGAGGCGCGCAAGGGCGAGATGCTGATCGCCGCGGCCGAGCGCGCCGGCATCTACATCCCCCGATTTTGCTGGCACCCCCGCATGAAGCCGGTGGGGATGTGCCGGATGTGCCTGGTCGAGGTGAAGGGGCCCCGAGGCTTCGCCCTCATGCCGTCGTGCTACGTGCCCGTGGCCGATGGCCAGGAGGTGGTCACCACGTCGGACAAGGTCAAGAAGGCCCAGGACGGTGTCCTCGAGTTCCTGTTGATCAACCACCCCCTCGACTGTCCCGTCTGCGACCGCGGTGGGGAGTGCCCGCTCCAGGACCAGACCATCGCCTTCGGTCCCGGCGAGAGCCGCTTCGTCGAGGAGAAGCGCCACTGGGCGAAGCCCATTCCCGTCAACCCCCTGGTGGCCCTCGACCGGGAGCGCTGCATCCAGTGTGCCCGCTGCACCCGCTTCGCCGACGAGATCGCCGGCGATCCCTTCATCGACTTCATCGGCAGAGCCGACGCCACCGAGGTCAACATCTTCCCGGACAAGCCTTTCGTGTCGAACTTCAGCGCCAACATCGTGCAGATCTGCCCGGTGGGGGCCCTGACGGCCACGCCCTACCGGTTCAAGGCGCGCCCCTGGGACCTGGAGATCGTGGAGTCCACGTGCACGGCGTGTGCCGTGGGCTGCCGGGTGGCGGTGCAGTCATCGTCGGATCGCATCATCCGCAACCTCGGGGTCGACAGCGATCCCGTCAACCAGGGCTGGCTCTGCGACAAGGGCCGATTCGGGTACGAGGCCGCCAATCACGACGACCGGCTGACCACGCCCCTGGTACGCCGGGGCGAGGAGCTGGTCGAGGCCACGTGGGGCGAGGCCCTGCAGGCGGCCGCCGACGGCCTGAGCCAGGTCCGCGACACCCATGGTCCCCAGGCGGTGGCGGTGCTCGGCGGAGCCCGTCTGGCCAACGAGGACGCCTACGCATGGGCCAAGCTGTCCAAGGGCGTGATCGGCACCGACAACGTGGATTGCCAGCTCGCCGACGGCCTTGCCGGCGAAGTCGTGCTGGGCCTGCCCCGGGCCACGATCGACCAGGCCTGCGCGGCCAGCGCGGTGATCCTCATGGCGCCCGACATCAAAGAGGAGCTACCCGTCCTCTACCTGCGCCTACGCCAGGCAGCCCTCGACAAGGGCGTCCCCCTGATCGAGATCGGCCCCCAGGCCACCGGTCTCAGTCGCTATGCCACGTGGACGCTGCTGCACCGGCCGGGCGAGGCCGCGAGCGTGGCCCGGGCGCTGGTCGACGCGGTGTCTGGCGTGGCGCCGTCGAACGAAGGCGGTGGTCCCGGGGGTGTGCCGGTCGCCGACCTGTCCGGCGCGGCCGAGCTCCTCGGTCAGCGTCCGGTCGTGGTCGTGATCGGGCGACCCTCGCTGGCCGAGTCGACGGACGCCACGGCCGAAGCACTCGCTGTCCTGGCCGAGCTGTCCGACGTGGCCTTCCTCCCCGCCCTGCGCCGCGGCAACGTGCACGGCGCCCTCGACATGGGTCTGGCCCCGGGAGTGCTCCCAGGCCGCGTCTCGTTGAACGCCGGGCGGCCCTGGTTCACCGCCGCCTGGGGTTCGGTTCCCGAGGCGAGAGGACTCGATGCCCTGGGCATCATGGGAGCGGCCGCCGCCAACCGCATCCAGGCCATGGTGCTCCTCGGTGCCGATCCGTCGTCCGACTTCCCCGACCGCACCCTGGCCCGGCGGGCCCTGGCGGGCATCGGTTTCACCGTGGTCGTCGACCTTTTCCTCACCGACGCGGCCCTGCATGCCGACGTCGTGCTCCCCGTGTCGAGTTGGGGGGAGCGCCCGGGTACCACGACCAACCTCGAAGGCCGGGTCACCCGGCTCGGCCAGAAGGTCACCGGCGCGGGCACGACGCGCCCCGATTGGATGATCGCCGTGGAGCTGGCCGGTCGCATGGGCGCCGACCTGGGCTTCGACACCCTCGACGGCATCGCCGCCGAGATCGCCGTCCTGGCGCCGTCGCACCTGGGCCTGACGCCCGAGCTGTTGTCGCGATCGTCGGCCCGGGACGGACTCGTCGTGCCCCTGGCCCCTCGCGAGGACACGGGCGGCGACGACGCCGGGCCTGTCACCGAGAGCGTCGAGGTGGCGGCCGCCCAACGGCAGGGCGAGACCCTCCTGGCCCGCTCCGAACCCATCGATGAGGACCGGTCGCTCGAGCCGGGAACGCCCGAGTCGTCGATCCCAGCCGCGTCTGCGCCGGCAGCCGAGGTTCCGCCGCTGCTCACCTTCGCCGGAGCCGAGCCCGCCGCCCCCCTTCGCCCGGTCGACGCCTACTCGCTGCGACTGGTCACCAGCCGGGCCCTCTACGACGGTGGGGCCCTCGTGCAGCACGCTCCGTCGCTCGCCCCCCTCGCATCCGGAACCCGGTTCCGGGCGAACCCCCACGACCTCTCCCGTCTCGGCATCCGACCGGGTGACCTGGTGCGGGTCACGTCGCCCCGGGCCTCACTGGTGCTCGAGGCCGTGTCCGACACGGGCGTGCCGCGGAGCTCGGCGGTCGTCGATTTCAACCAGCCCGACGAGGGGGCCGGCGACCTCATCGACGCCACCCAGCCCGTCACCGAGGTTCGGGTCGAGACGGCCACCCGCAGCCGGAGCTCCTGATGGGCGACCCTCTCTACGCCAACGGCGTCGACCTGGCCGTCGTGTTGATCGTGGCCCTCAAGGCCCTGGTGACGTTCGTCTTCCTGCTGGTGTCGGTGCTGCTCATGGTGTGGTTCGAGCGCAAGGTCATCTCCGACATGCAGAGCCGGATCGGACCCGACCGGGCCGGCCCGTGGGGCATCCTGCAGACCCTGGCCGACGGCACCAAGCTGTTCTTCAAAGAGGACCTGCTTCCCGAACAGGCCGATCGCAAGATCTTCCACCTGGCCCCGTACCTCTCGGCTATCCCCGCCTTCGCCGCTTTTGCGGTGATCCCCATCGGCGGCACCATCTCCATCGCCGGCCACACCACCTATCTCCAGCTGGCCGACCCACCTGTCGGGGTGCTGTTCCTATTGGCCATGTCGTCGATCGCCGTCTACGGCGTGATGCTGGCCGGGTGGTCGTCGGGCTCCAAGTACCCGTTGCTCGGGTCGGTGCGGGCGTCGGCCCAGATGGTGTCCTACGAGGCGGCCATGGGGCTTTCGGTGGCGGCCGCCGTCCTGGCCGCCGCGTCGCTTTCCACGCACGACATCGTCGGCGCCCAGTCCACCTGGAACTGGAACCTCTGGGCTCTCGGCGGCGTGCCCTTCGTCATCTACCTGATTGCCGCCACGGCGGAGACCAACCGGCCGCCGTTCGACCTGGTCGAGGCCGAGCAGGAGCTGGTGGGCGGCTTCCACACCGAGTACGCAGGCATCCGCTTCGCCCTGTTCTTCCTGGCCGAGTTCATGAACACCATCACCGTCTCGGCGGTGGCTGTCACCCTGTTCTTCGGCGGACCCAGCGGGCCCCACATCTCGTTCCTGCCCACGCTGTGGCCCATCGTGTGGTTCTTCTCCAAGTTGGTCTGCTTCCTGTTCGTCTACGTGTGGTTCCGGGCCACGCTGCCCCGGTTCCGCTACGACCAGCTCATGGACCTGGGCTGGAAGAAGTTGATTCCCCTCTCCCTGTTCTGGCTCCTTCTCATCGCCGCCCTGCGGATCGGACGCGACCGCGGCTGGAACCAGCCCGTCGTCGTGCTCATCTCCCTGGGCGTGGGCATAGTGGCCTACGCCACCCTCAACGCCGCCCTGCGCGTGGGCCAGCGGCTCACCGACGACGAGGCCGCCGATCCCGACGTGGACTCTCACCAGGTCGCATCGGGCAGCGCGCCGAAGGCGGGCGTCTGATGGGCTACCTCGACGGCTTCAAGGTTACCTTCAAGCAGATGTTCGGCCCCCGGGTCACCAACCGCTATCCCGACGTCAAGCGTCCGAAGCCCCTGCGCTTCCACGGCCGTCACGTGCTCAACCGCTACGAGGACGGCATGGAGAAGTGCATCGGCTGCGAGCTGTGTGCCGGGGTCTGCCCGGCCCGGTGCATCTACGTGCGGGGGGCCGACAACCCGCCCGACGCGCCGGTCTCGCCGGGCGAGCGATACGGGTTCGTCTACGAGATCAACTACCTGCGCTGCATCCACTGCGACTTGTGCGTGGAGGCGTGTCCCACCGAGGCGATCACCGAGTCGAAGCTCTTCGAGTTCTCCTTCACCAACCGCGACGACGCCATCTACACGAGAACCGAGCTGCTGGTCGACGACGAGGGCATGCCCCGGAAGCTGCCCTGGGAGGACTGGCGTCCCGGCGACGAGAAGCACACCTCGGCGTGGGTGCGGGCCACGTCGCCGTCGGGCGCGGCCTCCTACGAAGGCAAGCCCGCGTGGTCGGGCGAGCTGGGCTTCGGCGTGCGGCCACCGGAGAAGGGCCAGAGCGACTTCGAGGGCGCACCGGCTGAGCCGAGCATCAACGAGATCTCCCCGCAGCCCGCGGGCGGCGAACCCGTCCCGCCCACAGGCGGGCAATCCGGCACAGTGGCGGGGGGCTGACATGGACTGGGTGGTGTTCGTGGTGGCCGGCTTGGCCGTCCTGGTCGGGGCCTTCGGCGTGATCCTGGCGTCCAATCCGGTGCACTCGGCCCTCATGCTGGTGATGACCCTGTTCGGCGTCGCCGTGCTGTTCGTGGCCCAGCAGGCCGATTTTCTGGCCGCCGTACAGGTGATCGTCTACGCCGGCGCCATCGTCGTGCTGTTCCTGTTCGTGATCATGCTCCTCGGCGTCGACCGTTCCGAGAACCTGGCCGTCGAGCCTCTGCGGGGCCAACGGGTGGCCGCGGCCATCGCCGGTTTGCTCGCCCTCGGGGAGGTGCTGTTCCTGGCCGGCAACGCCTGGGCCACGGGAACCCGCTCGTCGGCCGGACCCGCCAGTGGTCCGGGCTCCAACGTGGAGAAGCTGGCCCAGTCGCTGTTCACCCGCTATCTGCTGGCCTTCGAGGCGACCTCGGTCCTGCTGGTGATCGCGGTCGTCGGTGCCGTGGTCCTGGCCCAGCGCAACCGGGCCGACGACGCCTCGCTGGAGCCGGTAGTACAGGCCGACGCCGACCCGACACCCCGTTCGGGCACGGAGCCGGCCCCTGCTCCTCAAGGCGCCGTCGAGCAGCCAGTAACGGGAGCGGCATGACGGTTCCGGGGGCGTGGTACCTCACCCTGGCGGCGATGCTGTTCACCATCGGCGCCGTCGGGCTCCTGGTGCGGCGGAACGTGCTGGTGATGTTCATGTGCGTCGAGCTGATGCTCAACGCCGTCAACCTGACCTTTGTCACCTACGCCCGCATGCTCGATGACATCGGCGGCCAGTCGGTGGTCTTCTTCGTGCTCGTGGTGGCGGCCGCCGAAGTGGTGGTCGGCCTCGGCATCATCGTGTCGATCTTCCGGCGTCGCACCGACGCCACCGCCGACGATGCCTCCCTGCTGAGGGGCTGAGGGCGGCCATGGTTGAAGCCGTCTGGCTCATTCCTGCCCTACCGCTGGCCGGGTTCGTCGTCCTGCTCCTGGTGGGGCGGCGTCTCGGCGATCCTGCGGCCGGCTGGCTGGCCACGCTGATGATCGGCGGCGCCTTCGTGGCCACCCTGGTCGTGTTCGCTGGCCTACACAGCCGCGGCGGCGAGGAGCGCCTGTTCGTGCAGGACCTGTTCACCTGGATACCGGCGGGGGGCCTGCAGGTGAAGGCCGGGTTCCTCGTCGACCCCCTCTCGGTGACCATGGCCCTGTTCGTCACCGGTATCGGCACCCTCATCCACCTGTACTCCATCGGCTACATGCACGGCGACGACGGCTACCCCCGCTTCTTCGTCTACATGAACCTGTTCGTTTTCTCCATGCTGATGCTGGTCCTGTCCAGCAGCTTCCTGGGCACCTTCCTCGGCTGGGAAGGAGTGGGGGCGTGTTCGTACTTCCTCGTCTCCTTCTGGTTCGAGCGCCCCGCCGCCCCCGCCGCGGGCAAGAAGGCGTTCGTCATCAACCGGGTCGGCGACTTCGGTTTCATGCTCGCCATGTTTCTGATCTTCACCACCTTCGGCTCGTTGCAGTACACCGACGTCCTCGGCCAGGCCGGCTCGTTGACTCACACCACGGCCGTCGCCATCGCCCTGCTGCTGTTCCTCGGTGCGGCCGGCAAGTCGGCGCAGCTGCCGCTCTACGTGTGGCTTCCCGACGCCATGGAGGGCCCCACCCCGGTCTCGGCGTTGATCCACGCCGCCACCATGGTGACGGCGGGCGTGTTCCTGATGGTGCGGATCAACCCCATCCTGGCCGAGGCCGGAGATGCGGCCACGCTCATCGCCGTCGTGGGGGCGGCCACCGCCCTGTTCGCAGCCACCATCGCCTGCGCCCAGGACGACATCAAGAAGGTGCTGGCGTACTCCACCATCTCCCAACTCGGGTACATGTTCCTGGCCGTGGGTTCGGGCGCCTACGTGGCCGCCATCTTCCACATGATCACCCACGCCTTTTTCAAGGCCCTGCTCTTCCTGGGGGCGGGCTCGGTCATCCACGGCATGCACGACGAGCAGGACATGAAGCGCATGGGCGGGCTGCGGAAGTGGATGCCGATCACGTCGGCCACTTTCAT
>JBBSHU010000047.1:0-22277 GCA_038232455.1 Acidimicrobiales bacterium | reverse complement strand
CGGCTGCGTGGGATCGCCCACGGCACCATCATGGGCGCGTTCGGTCAGGGTTGGCATGGTCATCTCGTCTACTGCTCCGGTCTCGCCCTCAGTGGGATGGTCTACAACCCGCTGGTCTCAGATCAGCCTGACAGAGAGGGCTTACCCGGGAGGTTGGAGCATGTCGAGGTTGAGGCTCATCGTGGCAGGTCTGGCGCTCGTCCTCGTGACTGCCACTTCGACACCCGCGGGAGCGTCAACGACGTACGTCGGCATCGTCGACTACTTCTTCCAGCCGAAGTCAGTGACCGTCAGTTCGGGCGGAAGCGTCACCTGGACTCAGAACGGCAACAATATTCATACCGTCACGGCTGACGACGGGTCGTTCGATTCCGACTCGTTGCTCGGTGGCCAGACCTACACCCAGACGTTCACCGGTCCCGCCCGGACGTTCGTTACTACTGCAAGCTGCACGGGGCCCCCGGCGGAATCGGCATGTCCGGCACCGTCGTCGTGGGCGGAAGCCGGAAGACCCCTTCTGACTTCGACGGCGACGGCAAGACCGACGAGGCCGTGTTCCGCCCCTCCACCAGCACCTGGTACCTGCATGGATCGGCCGGTGCCGACACCGTCGTCAACTTCGGAACCGCGGGCGACATCCCGGTTCCCGGCGACTACGACGGCAACGGCACCACGGATATCGCCGTGTTCCGACAGTCGTCAGGCACGTGGTTCGTGAGGGCCGGTACCACCGTCAACTTCGGTACGAATGGCGACATCCCCGTCCCCGGCGACTACGACGGCACCACCGACATGGCGGTCTTCCGGCCCACGACGGGCACGTGGTTCGTGAGGGGTGGCACCACCGCAGGCTTCGGTACCTCGGGCGACATCCCGGTTCCCGGCGACTACGACGGCAACGGCACCACCGACATGGCCGTGTTCCGACAGTCGTCAGGCACGTGGTTCGTGAGGGGAGGCACCACCGCAGGCTTCGGGACCTCGGGCGACATGCCTGTGCCGGGCGACTACGACGGCAACGGCACGACGGACATCGCCGTGTTCCGGCCCTCGACAGGCACGTGGTACGTACGGGGCGGCACCACCGCCAACTTCGGTACCTCGGGCGACATCCCGGTTCCCGGCGACTACGACGGCAACGGCACGACGGACATCGCCGTGTTCCGGCCCACGACGGGCACGTGGTTCGTGCGACCCGGCGTCAGCGTCAGCTGGGGTGGCTCCGGTGACATCGCCCTGCCACTTCCCGACGCCATTCGGCGCTTCTTCTCCCCGCCGCTTTGAGTTGACCCAGATCTCGCCGAAACGCCCGCCAACTCCTCACCAGTTGGAAGTCAGGCCAGGACGCCACGGAACGGCGCGAGCCGTTCGGGCACGGCCCGGTACCAGACCCAGCGTCCCCGCTTCTCACCGACGATGAGCCCCGCTTCGGACAGCACCTTGAGGTGGTGGGACACGGTCGGCTGAGACCGATCGAGAGGCTCCACCAACTCGCACACGCACACCTCGCCGGTCGGCGCCGACGCCAGCAGGCTGAGCAGCCGTAGTCGGACAGGATCGGACAGCACGGCGAAGTCCCGGGCCAGGGTGACGGCCCGGTTCTCGGTGAGTGGCGACGACAGCACGGCGGGGCAGCACTCGTCGTCGAGAACCACCCCTGCGCGCTTTGCCACTGTCGCCACGGCTCCTCCTGTCCGACGAATAATGCATTGACAATGGTCGATGGATAGGGTCTACTAATAGATGTCAGTCTATCAATGGGAGGCAGAGATGTCCCGAGTCCAATTGGCCCTCAACGTGGAGGACATGGATACCGCCGTCGACATCTACTCCAAGCTGTTCGCCACCGCGCCGGCCAAGCGGCGCGAGGGCTACGCCAACTTCGCCATCGCCAACCCGCCCCTGAAGCTGGTGCTGTTCGAACAGCGCGGCAACGGCGGCACCATCAACCACCTCGGCGTCGAGGTCGACGACGCGGCGGCGGTGGCGGCCGCCCAGGCCCGTCTGGCCGACCAGGGCCTCGCTACCGCCAGCGAGGACGACGTGGCCTGCTGCTACGCCCGCCAGGACAAGGTCTGGGTCGACGGGCCGTCGGGCGAGCCCTGGGAGATCTACACCGTCCCCGAAGACATCGAAATGCCGGGCGGCCAGCTTCGTACCGTCGACCCCGAAACGGGCAACCTCTGTTGCGCGGTGGTCGGCGACGACGGTGCCGTCGTGGCCTCCTCGTCGGCGTGCTGCTGACGCCCTGGCCGTCCGCGTGATCACCACTGGTCTGGCACGCCGCCTTTTCGCCGAGGCGCTCGGGACCGCCATGCTGGTGACGGCGGTCGTCGGCTCGGGCATCGCTGCTCAGCGCCTGTCACCCGGCGACGTAGGGCTGCAGTTGTTCGAGAACGCCGCCGCCACCGCCGCGGCCCTGGTGGCCATCATCCTGGCCCTCGGGCCGGTGTCGGGTGCCCACCTCAACCCGGTCGTGACCCTCGCCGACCGGGCGTTCGGGGGGGTAGGCAACGTCGAGGCGACCGCCTATGTCGCCGCCCAGTTCGTGGGCGGCGCAGTGGGGGCGGTAGTGGCCAACGTCGTGTTCTCGCTCCCGGCGGTGGACCTGTCGACCCACGCCCGCAGCTCCGGCGCCCTGTGGTCGAGTGAGGTGGTGGCCACGTTCGGACTGCTGATCGTGATCTTCGGCGTGGTGCGATCCGGACGGTCCACGGCCGCGCCGTTTGCCGTGGGTGCCTACATCGGCGCCGCCTACTTCTTCACGTCGTCGACCAGCTTCGCCAATCCGGCGGTGACGGTGGCCCGCACCTTGTCGAACACATTCGCCGGCATCGCTCCCGCGTCGGTAGCTCCGTTTGTCCTGGCCCAACTCGTCGGCGGGGCCTTGGCGGTCACCGCCGTGTGGGTCTTGTACCCGGGGGTGACCAGCGTCGCCGACGACGTGATCCTGGCCCACCCCGAAGACGGCACAACACGAGCGGCCACGCCCTGAGCCGAAGGAGTCCGTTTGTCCGATCTCAGCTCGATCCCTCTCGACCCCGAGGGGCTGCCCGTCGTGTTGTTCCTTCGACGCTGAACCACGGCGATCGCCACGAGCACCAGAGCCAGAAGCAAGAGGATCCCGACGAACATCGGGGTCCACCTGTTGGCTCGGCGGTCGAGGCATCGAGGCGGTCGAAACCGCGCCAGTCCAGGAAACCGATTGCTCAATGGGTACTGACCGGACCGGGTTCTCCGACTGGCCCTTTTCAGGTGGCCGGCGCGAGGAGGGAGTCGATGAGCGACAGACCTTCAGCCGGTGCCCGGACTTCCAGTGCGACACCCCGGCTGTCCACGGTGACGGCGAAGGCGAAGAAGCTGCAGCACCCCTGTTCGGCTCGAACGAGGAGGGCCAGTTGGTCCAACGGGACGGCGCTGTCGAGCTGGAGACGGACTCCACCGTCGATGTCGACCCGCCCGTCGACGTGCGTCAGCAGTTGGCGCCACTCCTGGATCCGGCCCGGCAACTGCGCGGCATCCAACGTGCAGCCCACCGGCGGCGGCCTTGGCGATGAAGGCGACGACGTCTCGCCGACGCAGCCGCAGTCCGGATCGCAGGGTCCGTCGGGCGTGTGGGAGCCGATGGTGGCGAGGATGCCCCGGAGATCGGCAGCGAACGCCGTCAACTCGGCGACCCTGGCCTCGGTCTGACCGAGCTTGGTGGAGGCGAGTTGGCGGAGCCCGTCCTGCACCGGAGCACAGCGGCCGCCGTCCCACTCCGGCATGAGGTCGACGATCTCGTCGAGGGAGCAGCCCAGAGCCTTGGCCCGGGCGATGAAAGCCAGGCGGGCCAGGACGGCCTCGTCGTAGACCCGGTAGCCCGCCGGCGTCCGCGGAGGCGGTGGTAGCAGGTCGCGCTGCTCATAGTAGCGCAAGGTCGCCGCCGGAAAGCCGCTCCGGCTGGCCACCTCGGCGATACGCATCGTCGTTTCCATGGGTCCAGGGTAAGCCTTCGAGTCGACTCGAAGGTCAAGGAATTTGTTCTACCCAGCTCACGACGCCGGACGTGTATCGGCGATCACGGCCTGGATGCCTCCGTCGAGATCGGTGGCCCGGCGCAATCCGAGCCTCTGGAGGCTGGCGGCGGCGAGGCTCGATGCGTACCCCTCATCGCACACGACCACGATCTCACGGTCGAGGTCGGTGGCCTCGGGGATGCGGTCGGGCGAGGTGGGGTCGAGCCGCCACTCGAGCTCGTTGCGTTCGATGACGACGGCTCCGGCCAACTCACCGTCGCGCCGGCGCTGCTTCACGGGCCGGATGTCGACGATGACGGCGCCGCGCGCCCGAAGGGCGGGAAGATCGGCGGCCGCCGGGCGCGGGGGCAATGCGCTGCGGACCTCATCCAGCAGCTCTTCAATTCGCACATCGCCACCAGATCCGGTGTCGGAGGATCGGCTCACGCCTGTACGGTAAACGACGGGCGTGGACGGGGTTTTGCGTCAGCCGGTGTTGCGGAGACCGGCGGCGATGCCGTTGACGGTGAGCAGCAGAGCCCGGCGAAGAAGGGACTCGGGTTCGGGGGAGCTTCGCAACCGGCGTAGCAGTGCGGCCTGGAGATAGCAGATCGGGTCGAGGTACGGCTTGCGCACGGCGATGGCGTCCTGTAGGTCGGGCGAGCGGTCGAGGAGCCGCTCCTCGCCGGTCAGGCGGAGCACCTGGGCGCAGGTGAGCTCGAACTCGTCGCGGACCACGGCGAAGAGCGGGTGCAGGGCAGGGTCGACGAGGCTCTCCACGTAATGGGCCGCGATGTCCATGTCGGTCTTGGCCAGGGTCATCTCGATGTTGGAGACGAAGGTGCGGAAGAAGTGCCACTCGAAGTACATGTCGGCCAGGGTGTCGGCCCGGCCCTGACGCACGGCCTCGGCCAGGCCGCTGCCCAGGCCGAACCAGCCGGGGATGATCTGGCGCGACTGGTTCCATCCGAATACCCAGGGAATGGCCCGCAGGTCGGACAGGCCACCGGCGCCGCCCGGTCGCCGGGCGGGACGGGACCCGATGTTGAGGGCACCCAACTCCTCGACGGGCGTGGCCGTGAGGAAGTACTCCATCAGGCCCGGTTGCTCGACCAACGACCGGTAGGCCACGTGGGCTGCGCTGGAGACGACGTCCATCGTCGCGTCCCAGCGATCGAGGACGTCGAGGGCCACGCGTGACTCGGTGTGCAACACCGTCGCCTCCAGCACGGCGGCGAGCGCACGTTCCAGGTTGTCGCGGGCCACATCGGGAAGGCCGTACTTCTCGGCGATGACCTCGCCCTGCTCGGTCACCTTGATGCGACCCTCGAGGGTGCCGAAGGGCTGGGCGAGGATGGCCTCGTGGGTGGGGCCGCCACCCCGGCTCACCGTGCCGCCCCGACCGTGCGACAGCCGCAGGACCACACCGTGGAGCTGGGCGGTGTCTCGGAGGCTGCGTTGGGCCCGGTGGATCTCCCATTGCGAGGTGGTGATCCCGGCGTCCTTGTTCGAATCGGAGTAGCCCAGCATCACCTCTTGGATGTCGCCCCGAAGGGCGACCAGCCGGCGGTAGCCGGGGTCGGACAGCAGCTTGTGGACGATGGTGCCGGCCTGGCGCAACTCGGCCACCGTCTCGAAGAGGGGGACGAAGCCGATGCGGGCCACGCCGGAGTGGATGTCGACGAGGCCTGCCTCGCGGGCCAGGATCACCGGCGCCAGCACGTCGTCGGCGCCGCGGGTCATGGAGACGATGTAGCTCTCGATGACGTCGTCGCCGTAGGACTCGAAGGCGGTTCGGATGGCGGCGAAGGTGGCCATGGTGGTGGATGACGGATCGTCGAGGACGGTGGTGGCGCCCATGAGGGGCCGCCGGCTGGCCAGCTCCCGGAAGAGCAGCGCCTCGCGGTCGGGCCCGGCCAGGTCGGCGTAGGGCACCGGCAGTTCACCGAATCGGTCGTAGACGGAGGCCAGCACGGCGTGGTGGCGGTCGGCGTGTTCACGCACGTCCATGGTGGCCAGGTGCAGCCCGAAGGCGGCCGTGGCGCGAATGGCCCGATCGACAGGGCCTCCGGCGACGAGTTGCCCGCGGTTCTGGTCGAGGGACTCGGCCATCACGGTCAGGTCGGCCAACAGGCCCGCCCCGTCGCGGTAGTCGCGGCCGGGCTGGTGCTCGCCGTGCCGCCGCAGCCGCTCCCGGGTGTTGAGCAGGCGCTGGCGCATGTAGGCGCACTTGTTGCGGTACGGCTCTTCGGCATTGAGCCGTTGCGAGCGCTCGTAGACCTCGGGCAGTAGCTTCTCGTCCTCGGCCAGGCTCCGGGCCAGTGCCGGCGACGTGTCGACCACCCGGGTCGAGCTGCTCAGGTCGCGATGGAGGCTTTCGACCATCCCGAGCATGTTGTCGATGGCATGTTCGTGCTGCAGCTGGAGGACGCGCAGGGTGATCTCGGGGGTCACATTGGGATTGCCGTCACGGTCGCCGCCGACCCAGGTGCCGAAGTGCACGGGCCGGGCGCCCGCTGGCAGTTCCACCCCCATGCGCGCCAGTGCCCGGGCCAGGTCGTGGACCAGCTCGGGCACGACGTGGCGAAACTGCTCGTCGAGGTAGTACACGACCGATGTCGCCTCGTCACCTGGCTCCGGCCGACCCTGGCGCAACTCGTCGGTCTGCCACATGAGGTCGATGACCTCGGCCAGGTAACGGTCGTTGCGCAGACGCTGGGCTCCCCGCTGGCGTGGGCCGCTCGGGCCCTCACTGAGCAGTTGGGCGACCTGGTGGAGCTTGGTCAGCATCGAATGGCGGGCGGCCTCGGTGGGGTGGGCGGTGAACACCGGACGCATCTCCAGGCCCCGCACGACCGCCTGGAGACGTTCCTGCGACACGCCCTCGGCGGCGATGCGTTCCATGGTCTGTTCGAGGCCGCTGCGGTCGTGCAGGCGGCGCACCGCCAGCGCCTCGACGTGATGAACCTGCTGGGCCACATCGGCCAGCCGGAAGTAGGCGGAGAAGGCGCGCACCAAGCGGATGCCGGTCTGCAGGTCGATGCCGGCCAGCACGGCCTTCAGCTCGTCGGCGTCGCCGGTCGACGAGGGGACTTGGGTGGTCAGGGCCCGGACCCGATCGACCAGGGCCACCAGCTCGGGGCCCTCCTGGCGGTGCAGGGACTGGGCCAGGAGCGTGCTCAGCCTGGCGATGTCGGCCCGTAGTGCGGCCGATCCACTGGTCGGAACGTCCATGGTCCAGGGGGGCCGGAGCTCGACGTCGATCACGGACGGATCCTGACTGGTCCAGGTGACCACTCGGTCACCACCGTGTGACTACCGGATGAACCCTCTCCGCCCGACGGTGATCAGTCGGCCGACTCCGGGAACAACAGGTCGACGAAGCGCTCGACGGTGGGCTGGGGCTCGTGGTTGGCCAGCCCGGGCTGCTCGTTGGCCTCGATGATCGTGTACTCCGGTCCCTCGACGGCAGGGACCATGAAGTCGACACCGACGACAGGGATGTCGATTGCCTGAGCCGCGGCCACGGCGACGTCGGCCAGGGCGGGGTGGAGGCGATCGGTGACGTCGGCGATGGTGCCGCCGGTGTGCACGTTGGCGGTGCGGCGCACGGCGAGCACCTCGTCGGAGTCGAGAACCGTGTGGCCCTCGCAGCCCCCGGCACGCACGACGGCCAACGTGGTGGCGTCGAAGGGGATGTGGGCGGCGCCGTCGGTGGCGTGGGCACGCTCACGGCTGAGCGATTCCACCAGCTCGGCCACGGTGTCGTACCCGTTGCCGGTGACGGTAGGCGGCCGCCGCACCGAGGCGGCGACCACTGCGTCGGCGATCACCACGACCCGAAGATCGTCACCGTCGCAGCGCTGTTCGAGAAGCACCTCGGGGCATACGGCCTGAGCCATGGAAATCGCATCGCCGAGGGCCTCGGCCTCGGTCACACCGATGGTGAGGCCCTGGCCGCCTTCGCCGCGCGCCGGCTTCACCACGATGTCCTTCCACTCGGCGAGAAAGCCGAGGTCGTCTTGGTCGTGAGTGGCGATCCGACCGGGCGCGACCTGCAGCCCTGCCCGTTCGAGGACCTGCCGGGTCCAGACCTTGTGGTCACAACGACGGAAAGCGACGGCCGTGGTGAGCTCGGAGAGCGACTCGAAGGTCGTGACGCGGCGCCCGTTGCAGACGAGAGCCAGCTCACCAGCCTCGGCATCGAGTACGTCGACGTCGATGCCACGGCGGACAGCCTCGTCGACGATCACCCGGGTGTAGCGGTTGAGCTGGTCGTAAACCTCGGGCGCGCGGTGCGCGCCGGTGACCCCAAGGGTCACGCGGCGGCGACCGCCAGGGCCGGGGCCGCCTCGGCGACGAGCTCCGGCGTGCCGGTACCAGCCCGGAGCCGGGTGGCCTCGCCGACCAGCCAGGAGAACAGGGCGGGGTGGCCCTTGAGCTCGGGCAGCAGCTCGGGGTGCCATTGTACGCCGAGCAGCGGGACCGGCCCGATGCCTTCGATGGCCTCGATCACGCCGTCGTCGGCCCAACCGACGGCTCGCAGGCCGGTGCCTACCTGGTCGACCGCCTGGTGATGGAGCGAATTGACGCCGATGACGTCGAGGCCGAGGATCGCCTGCAGGTTGCTGGTCTGCTGGATGGTCACGTCGTGGACTTCTTCGCCCCAGCGGTCACGTTGGCAGTGCTCGCTGGCGGTGACGGTGGGAAGGTGAAGCACGAGGGTTCCTCCCATGGCCACGTTGAGGACCTGGGCGCCTCGGCAAGTGCCCAGGACTGGCAACCCGACCCTCACCGCGTAGGCGACCAGCGCCAGCTCCCAGGCGTCACGCTCGGGGTCGACACCCTTGACCTCGGGCGCGGGGGCACCGCCGTAGCGGGCGGTGTCGACATCGCCGCCGCCACTCAGCAGCAAGCCGTCGAGGCAGCCGGCAACTTCTTCGACCTCGGAAGGATCGCACGCCGGCAGGACCAGGGGAACGCCTCCGGCCCGGACCACCGCGTCGACATAGGCACGTTCCAGGGCCTCCACGGCTCGGTCGTCGTGGATGGTCAGCGAGACGGTGATCCCGATGCGAGGCTTCATCCTGAGCCAAGGGTACGCCCCAACCGTTTCCAGTGGGTTTCCGACCAGAAAAAAGTTTTACAGATCGTGCGCCTGCAGCCACAACTCCAGGAGGCCGAGCTCCCAGAGCTTGTTGTAGCGCAGCGTGGTGAGCTCGTTGGGGTTGTCGAGGAGATGGTGCACCTGCTCGGGGCGGAACAGGCCGCGGTCGACCGCGACCGGGCTTCGCAGGGCATCGCCGAGGAGTTCCACGTAGGGACCCTCCAGGTGAATGAGCGGCGGGACCGGGAAGTATCCCTTGGGCCGGTCGATGACCTCGTGGGGCAGTACGTCGCGAGCAAGGTCCTTGAGGATGCCTTTCCCGCGTCCGGCCGTCAACAGCTCCGTCGGGCACGCCGTGGCCAGCTCCACCAGCTCGTGGTCGAGGAAGGGCACGCGAGCCTCCAGCCCCCACGCCATGGTCGTGTTGTCGACCCGCTTCACCGGGTCCTCGACGAGCATGACGTGGGTGTCGATGCGCAGGGCCCGCTGGACGGGCGTGGAGGCGCCCGAGCGTTCGAAGTAGTCGGCCACGAAGGCCCGGCTCACGTCGGTGTCGACGTGATAGTCGGGGCTGACGACGTCGGCCACCGCTGCGTGGTCGCGGTCGAAGAACAACGAGGCGTACCGGTCGACCCCGTCGCCGGTGGCGGCAGCCAGCTTCTGGTACCAGTGGTAGCCGCCGAAGACCTCGTCGGCGCCCTGGCCCGACTGCACGACCTTAAGGTGGCGGGACACTTCTTCGGACAGGAGGTAGAAGGCCACCACGTCGTGGCTCACCATGGGCTCGCTCATGGCCGCCACCGTGGCGGGCAGGGTGTCCAGCACCCGGGCCGTAGGCACCCGGATCTGATGGTGGTCGGTGTCGAACCGGGCGGCCACGGCATCGGACCAGCGAAACTCGTCGCCCTCCTCGTCGCCGATGGTGTCGAAGCCGATGCTGAACGTGGACAGGTCGTCCTGGCCGTGTTCGCGCAGCAGGCCCACGATGAGGCTGGAGTCGAGCCCGCCCGACAGCAGCACCCCAACGGGGACGTCGGACACCAGGCGACGCTCCACGGCCAGGCGCAGCCCGGCGGCCACCGCCTCGTGCCACTCGGCCGGCGATCGAACGGTGGGGACGGCATCGGGGTCGCCGGTGGGCTGCCAGTAACGGGTCTGGCGGCGCCGGCCGTCGGCTTCGATCTCCAGCACGGTGGCCGGAGGCAACTTGGTGACTCCTTTGATGATGGTAAGTGGTGAGGGCACGATGGCGTGGAGGGTGAGGTAGTGGTGCAGGGCCACGGCGTCGACGGTGGTGTCGATGTCGCCGCTGGCGGCCAGGGCGGGAAGGGTGGACGCGAACCGGAGCCACCCAGGTCCCTCGGCCAGGTACAGGGGCTTCACGCCGAGGCGATCGCGGGCGAGCACGGCGCGACCTGAGTCCCGCTCGACGATGCAGCAGGCGAACATTCCCACGAGGTGCTCGACGAACGCCGATCCCCACCGGTGGTACGCCTTGAGCACCACTTCGGTGTCGCTCGTCGAGAAGAAGCCGTAGCCGCCTGCCTCCAACTCCTTGCGCAGCTCCCGGTGGTTGTAGATGCAGCCGTTGAACACGACGACCAGACCGAGCTCGGCGTCGACCATCGGTTGGTCGCCCCGTTTGGAGAGGTCGATGATGGCCAGGCGCCGGTGGCCCAATGCGACCCGACTCGAGGCCCAAAGGCCCGAGCCGTCGGGTCCCCTGGAGGCCAGTCGCTGCGTCATGGCGGCCACCAGGTCGGGCCGGACTGGACGACCGTCGAAGCGCAACTCACCGCTGATCCCGCACATGGGCACCACCGTGTACTTGACTGTATGAACGAGCTGTTTCCGGCCCGTGAACAGCCGTGGTCGGTCCGGCCCCGGCCATTGACCGTAGCGGAACCTTGGGCCACGGTGGTCTGGCGCAACGTTGTACACGGCCTACGTGACCGTGGCTGAACCTCGCACGGAGCACCCCGCTGCCGCAGGAGGAAACGACACGGATTCGATCACGCTGGGCGTCGAGGAGGAATTCCTCGTCATCGACCGCGAGTCCGGCGACCTCATCCCCGGAGCCGACCGGCTGCTACCGCCAGCCCGGGAGGAGCTGGGGGACGATGTCGCGTCCGAGCTCAACCGGTGCCAGATCGAGGTGGGCACACCGGTCTGCACCACCCTCGCCGAGGTGCGTACCGAGCTCGTCCGGCTTCGTCGCGGCCTCGGCATCGCGGCCGCCCAGATGGACGCCAGTGTCGTGGCCGTCGGAACTCACCCCTTCGGCAGATGGCAGGACCAACGGGTCGACGTGGCCAACGAGCGGTACCGGCGCATGGAGGAGGCCTATCGCATCGTCGCCCGTCAGCAGATCATCTGCGGATGCCATGTGCACGTCGGCATCGCCGATGGCGATCTCGCCGTAGCAACCATGAACCGGGCCCGCCCGTGGATGTCGGTTCTCCTCGCTCTATCGGCGAACTCACCGTTCTGGCAGGGAATCGATACCGGCTACTCCAGCTACCGATTGCAGGTGTGGCAACGATGGCCGACGTCGGGGATGCCCCCATGGTTGGCGTCGGCGGCCGAGTTCCGCGACCTCGTCGACCAGCTTCAGGCCATCGAGGCCATCGAGGACCCGACGTTCCTCTACTGGTACCTCCGGCCTTCGATCCGGTGGCCCACGCTCGAGTTCCGGGCCTGCGACGTGTGCCTGGCCGTCGACGACACCGTCGCCATCGCCGGTCTCGTGCGCGCCCTGGCCTGGACGTGCGCCCGGGAGGCGATCGACGGGGCGCCCGAGTATTGTCCGCGCCCCGAGGTGATGGAAGCGGCCATGTGGCGGGCCGGCCGTTACGGCCTGGGCGGACGGTTGGTGTCACCAACGGGGATGACCACCCGTCCCGCGGCCGATGTGGTCGGGGAGATGCTGGCCTATGTCCGTGACGGACTGGATTTCCACGGCGACTGGTTCGAGGTCTCCAACCTGGTGGCGGCCATGCTGGCGTCCGGTGACGGGGCCTGGCGCCAACGCGCCGCCTTCGCCCGCCACCAGGACCCCCGCGACGTGATCAGCTACGCCGTCGACGCCACCTTCGGCGCCGTGGGCGACCTGGTGGCCTATCCCGGGGGACCCGATTGGTGACCGGGTAGCTCGGCCCTCTTGTAGTCCTTTCGGCAACCAGAAAGGTCCGGTCGGGCCATTGTCCCGACCTGGCCCCGGGGGCGACACTGAAGTCCCAACGGCGACGGAGGGCACGTGCGCGATTTCTGGACCTTGGTCGACGGCGGCAACTGGCGCCGCGTGGTGGCAGTCGCGTTCGCGCCCATCGTCGTGCTGGTGGCCGTCGGGGTGGGAGCGATCGCCCTCGGGCAGGATTCCCGCGACGGTGTCCTCGTGACCGCGGCCGGACAGGGCCAGCCGGTGAACGAGCCCGTATCGAGCGCTCCGGCATCGTCGGTTCCCGACCCCACGATCATCCCGGCGCCCGTGCCGTCCGTCACCGTGCCCACCCAACCGACGGCAACACCTGGGCCCGTCGCAGTCGCCGGTCCGTTGGAGCCGCCGGCCCAGGCTGTTGCCCCGTCTCCTGTCGCCGACGACTCGACGTCGGAGTCCAGCCAGGCCCAGGTCACCCTGGCCAACCAGTTCACCGGCCCCGTCGTGGTAAAGGTGAACGGCCAGTCGTTCACCCTCACCGCCGGACAGCGTCTCGGACCGGTGGTGGTCACCCCCGCCGCCAGCGGCAACGACATCATCGAGGTGGGAATGGCGTCGGAGCCCACGTGTGGGGTCGGCGACGCCCAGGGGTACTTCCGGGTCGGCCTCAGCTACGTGTTGACCGTCAATTCCTCACCCGGTCAATGCCTCGGTGCACCGAGCCCGACCTTCGCGGTCACCCCCGCCTGACCAATGTCAGTCGGCGGGCCCCGTCGTCAGGGCGGCCTTGGCCGTGTGGCCGGCGCCTGCCGCGTCGGTCCACCCGATCGCCACCTTGTCGCCGGGGTGGGAGCCCCGGAGCAGAGGGCTCAGGGCTGAGGCCGAGTCGACGGCCTGACCGTTGACGGAGGTGATGGTGTCACCGGCCGCCAGCCCGATCGACGCTGCCGGAGTTCCAGGCTCGACGCCGGCCACCGGTGCCCCGCCCGAGGTGGCTGATCCGCTGTCGGCGCCGAGGCCCAAGCCGCCCCCGGAGCCTGAGCCCTGACCGGAGCCGGCGATCTGCACACCCAGGAATGCGGGCAGGCCGATGTGGATGGTGGTCGAGGCCTTCCCCGACTCGATCTTGTCGGCGATGGACAGGGCCTTGGATATCGGAATGGCGTACCCGGCGGAGGTGGTCGACCGGAGGCGCGATGCACTCACCTGGACAGCGGAGTTCATGCCGATCACCTGGCCCGAGTCGTTGAACAACGGGCCGCCGGAGTCGCCGGCCTCGATGGGAGCGTCGACCTCGATCAGGTCGGTGAGGCGCTCGGCGTTGGCTCCGTTCTCGTCGCTGGCGGTGATCGACTGTCCCAGGTCGGTGACCGAACCCTCGACCGAGCTCGGCGTGCCGCCCTTACCGCCGGCGTTGCCGACGGCCACGACGGGATCGCCGATGGCCACGTTCGACGACTTGGCGGCGGTGACGGTGCTGAGCTTGGACACGCCTTCGAGTTGGATCACGGCCACGTCGTCGGTCGGGTCGGTACCCACCACATGCGCGGTGTAGGTACGGCCGGTGTCGACGGTGGTGACACTGATCTTGGTGGAACCGGCGATGACGTGGTTGTTCGTCAATACCTCACCCGACGAGGTGAGGACCATTCCGGTGCCTGCCGCGCGCCCGTTTCGGAATCCCAGCTCGGTGGTGATGTCGACGATGCCGCTATACGACGCCGTGTTGGCCGAGGGCCCGCCCGGGGAGGTGGCCGTGCCGTCGGTGCCCGAAGACGATGACGACGAGCCGCGACCGGCTGACGGGCTGCTGGGGGTGGCCACGCCGACGGCTTTGGGTGTCGACCGGGCGCTCATGGCGCCCCCTATCAGAAAGGCCACGACGGCGGTCACCACGAGAGCGGCGATCACGGCGGTGACACCGCGTGCACCCTGCCGGGGTGGTGCCGCCGCCGGCCCTGCCTGGCCGAAGCCTGGTGCGGGCTGAGGGCGCGGTCCTGCCGGGGGTGGGGGGATCTCCCAGTCCATTGGCGGCAGGGGCACAGTGGGGGCGGGGGCCGGGACCGACGACCTCAGGTCGGGCTCCTCGAACCTCGGGTATTGCGAACTGTCGCTCACGGTCTGCTCCTTGGCTGCGACGATGGGACGGTCGTCTCGACCTCCTGCGTCTCAGTTAACGCACCGACCTTGAGAGTTGCCCGAGAGTTTCCTGTGAATCACAGGAAACTCTCGGTTAGATCGCTAGTTGACGGTGAAGGGCTGGACCATGCCCATGGCCGCATGTCGCATCCCGCTGGCGGCGGGCCTATCCGGATCTGCTCGTCGAACTGGAATTGACCGCTGTCGGCTGAGGGGTTCTGCTCAGTCGACTTTGTCAATACAGACTGACTGGACAGCGACAAACTGTCTCGATAGAATGTGGACATGGATGCTGACGCCGAGAACGGGATGGGTTCAAGGAGACGCGAACGCGTCGTGGAGCAGCTCGGCCACATGGTCGAGTCGGGAAGGGTTACCGAGCAGGAAGCCGACCGGGTGCGAGCGGCGCGCGGGACAGACGAGTTCGACGAGGTGGTTCGGGGCATCAGTCTCAGGCATGCGGAGACCAGGCTGGAGTCGGCGGTTGCCGACGGCAGCATGACTCGGGAGGAGACCGACGGTTTCTCCGAGCGTCTGAGAAACGGCGAGCACCCGCGCTCTCTTCGCGCCCACCTCGGCAAGCTCCGCCCCGGCCGTCGCTCGCGGTCCTCATGACCAAATCGCCCTCCCGTTCTCATGCCGGCTCCAGCACGCCGGGAGGGCCCGAGGACCTGTACACGAGCCCGCCGCCCTGGGACATCGGTCGGCCCCAACCGGCGTTCCTCGGCCTGGCCGAGGCGGGCGCGATCCGGAGCCGAGTGTTGGACGTCGGCTGCGGTACCGGCGAGCACGTTCTCATGTGCGCCAGCCTCGGCCTCGATGCCACGGGCGTCGACCTTGCCAGTGTGGCGATACACACCGCCAGAGAGAAGGCGTTCCAGCGAGGCCTCACGGCACGGTTTTTCGTCCGAGACTCCCGGAACCTGGCCGATCTCGGGGAATCCTTCGATACCGTCCTCGACTGCGGCCTCTTTCACGTGTTCCGAGATGACGACCGGCCCGGCTATGTCGACAGCCTCCGGTCGGTGCTGGTGCCAGGCGGGCGCTACTTCGTGCTGTGCTTCAGCGACCGGCAGCCGGGCGACTGGGGACGGGTCCATGGGTTGACCGAGGACGAGATCAACGGTGCGTTCGCTCAGGGGTGGCGGATCGACTTGATCGAATCGGCGACGATCGACATCACCACCGATGCCGACGGCATTCTGGCGTGGCTTCGTCACCGTGATCCGGCTCTGACCCTCCGGGGAGGGCGGGTCGCTGACGACGCCCTTGACCTTTGGGCTGACCATTTCCAAGGTGCCGGACCGCCATGGTTCCGGACCGCCTGTGTAGCGGCCAGCCTGCCGATGCGGGATGGCGGGTTGGCCCGCACCCCCTCTGACCTGCCGGTTTGGGTGCGCCCCCAGGGAATCGAACCCTGAACCCGCGGATTATGAGGCCGAAAAGTCTAGTTCAGCGGATGCCGTCCAGGCCTGTGACCCTGCGGTTTCGTCCGCTGGATCGTCCGTCGGATGCCGTTGTAACCACCCCTGTGCTGGGAAGATTCGCTCCAGGATAGTTTCCTGAAAAACCCGCGGATTCGGTTGGATAGGGGCCCACTCGTCACCGGTGTCGGCGGTCGACGAACACGGCACGAAGTCACCCATCGGTGGGGTGTTCGACGCGGAGGTCGTGCATGGGGAAATCGTCGAGGTTGTGCGTGAGCAATACTGCGCCATGGGCTCGTGCCGTGCCTGCGACAAGAGCATCGGGCGTGTGAATCGTCCGGCCTCGTTTGGCCCACGCCGCCTGGTACTCGCCGGCGCGGCGGGCCGCCTCCCGATCGGTGACCAAGAACCGAAGTCGGTCGAGCAAGGCCGTCGTTCGTCGCCGTTCCCGCGGTCGCAGCCCCCGTTCCACCTCGGCCAGGCTCACACACGTCGTCGCCAGCATGTGTCCGTCGCTCAGGCGCCGGCGCAGGCCGGACGCGATCGAGGGCGTGTCTCGCAGGTAGCCGATGAGAACGGTCGAGTCGAGGATGTAAACGGTCAGGACGCTTCTTCGGTCCGGCGCTGGGCGCGTACCCACTCGTTGATCGAATCCTGGTCCTTGAACTCCGGGTAGTCCTTGCCCTTGAGGATTCCGGCCGTGGATGCCAGTGCCTCCTCGAGCTCGAGGCGTTCCAGCTTCTCCCGGGCGGCGTCCTCCAGGAACCGGCTCCGCCCTCGTTCACCGACTCGCGTGTCGATCGCGCCGATGACCTCGTCTGCAAGCACGACATGCGTTCGAGCCACGACGACCTCCTACTTGTCCCACTGGTAGTCCCACTCTAGCTCCATGGGGCGCTTCGGAGAATCGGCAGTCCACCAGGCGAGCACGAACCGGCTCGGGCTCCGGCCACCGCGGTCATGGCCGGTCCCGTAAAGGGCTGTCGAGGAAGTGGACGACGAGCAGGCTGGCGGTGACGATGGCTGTGACGGAGCCGATCATGAGCGCCTGCACGACGAATCGCTCGCCGCTGTCGGAGTAGAAGCACATGTAGGTCACGGTCAGCAGGCCGCCCAACACGACGAAGAGCCAGAGCGGCGGTGGCACGATCCGCATGGCTTCGGAGAAGCGCCCGCGGCGCGCCTCGGCCCGGGCGGCGTTCGTGATGACCCAGTGCTCGTAGGCGAAGGTCTGCTTGCCGCCCTCGACGTCGACCGAGCCGATGGTGGCGGCCGACGCATCGATCCAGCGCTGCACCAGGGCGTTCTGCTCCGAGCTTCTCATCGTGCGCCAGTCGTCGCTGATCACCGATCGGGCGTAACAGACCAACTGGCCCCGCAACTCGTCGCGGGCCGACGGCGAGAAGCTCGCCGCCGTGTTGTAGAGCTCCACGACCGAGACCGCCTCCTGACCGGCTTCTTTCTTGGCGTTCCCGTAGCTCTCGAAGGCGAGGAAGATGACAAGGCCAGCACCACTGCGAACGACGTGCCGATGACGCCGAACACGCCGGAGGCGCGGTCAGAGTCGACGAAGTAGCCACCGACGGGTGCCCGGCGGCGACAGGGCCATGACGGTGATCGCCACCGCGGTCGCTCCCAGGATGATGAGGGCCGCCAGCCAGAAGTTCATGCGACGAGGGGACGGCCCATCGTGGGAAGTCAACCCGCGATGCGGCGACGGCGGGTCCCGCTCACTCCCGCCGGGTCGCCCGCACCTATTCGATCAGGAGCGTTCCCCTGAGGTCGTCTCCAGCCTGGGTGCGGGCGACGACCTGTACGCGGGCGGGAAACGACAGGCCAAGACTCCCGGTCGACGGGGCTGGTCGCCGATCGGGGCCGATCGGGACCCTGAGCGGCCCGGCCTCGGTTGTCACCATCTCTAGCGTCGAACCCGCGTTCCTTCATCGTGGACACATCCTTGTACTCGCACGGGGGCTCGGTGGCGTTTACTCCAGGACCGAAGAAGTGCGCTGACATCGTCGGAACGCGATCGGCGCGATGAGTTCCCGTGGTACGCATCGTCCAACAGGGAAAGGACTCACCCTCACCTGCCGACCAGGAGGACCCCATGGCCTTTCACCCGTACCTGATGTTCGGCGGCAACTGCCGCGCCGCATTCGTGCGCTACCAGGCGATCTTGGGAGGCGAGCTGACCCTGCTCACGATGAAGGACATGCCGTCGGACGAGCCGGTACCGGACGATCAGGCCGACATGATCATGCACGCGGCGTTGAAGATCGGTGACGACATCCTGATGGCATCCGACGACCCGACCAACGACAGCTTCGGCCCCGTCCAGGGGATGCAGGTCAACGTCACCGTCGCCGATGTCGACGAGGCCAAGCGGGTGTTCGAGGCGCTGGCGGATGGCGGCAAGGTCACCATGCCGGTCGCCGCGACCTCTTGGTCGCCCATGTTCGGCATGTGCGTCGACAGCTTCGGGACGCCCTGGATGGTCAACGCCGACGCCCCTCCGGAGGCCTCATGACGCTTCCCAGGATCGCCACCCGGGACGAGTGGCTGGCGCCCCGCACGGAGCTGCTCGGCAAGGAGAAGGATCTGACCAGGCAGCGGGATGCACTGAGCACGGAGCGCCGCAACCTGCCCATGGTCGAGATCGAGAAGGACTACCGGTTCGACGGGCCCAACGGCACGGTTCGCCTCATCGACCTCTTCGAGGACCGCGCCCAGCTGCTCGTCTACCACTTCATGTTCCACCCGGAATGGGAGGACGGTTGCCCGAGCTGCAGCGCCGGCACCGACGAGGTGTCGCCCGGCTTCATCGAGCACCTCCCACACTCGCGACACCAGCTACGCCATGGTGTCCCGGGCTCCGCTGGCCAAGCTCGAGCGATGGAAGGCCAAGAAGGGCTGGGACCTGTCCTGGTACTCCTCCGCCGGGTCGGACTTCAACTACGACTTCGGCGTCACAATCGATGCGTCCCGAGGTTTCGACGCGTACAACTTCCGCACGCTCGACGAGTACGCGGCGATGGGCCAAGAGTCCATGAAGACATCCGACCAGCCGTACGACATGCCCGGCCGGAGCTGCTTCCTCCAGGTCGACGGCCGGGTGTTCCACACGTACTCCCAGTACGCCCGCGCCCTCGAGAGCACCGGGGGCTCGTACTACTTCCTCGACCTGACCGCTCTCGGCCGTCAGGAAGAGTGGGAGGAGCCGAAGGGCCGGACCGGGTCGGCCCGGTCGGCCACGCCCGACTTCGCATCCTGACGTCGCATCGGTGTTTCGGAGAGGGATTGAACGCCGACGATCACCCGGACTCGGGAGCCACAAGGTCAGCCACAGAAGTCGCTTGCGCCCCCCTGCGCCCTACGAGAACGCAGGTAGGATTCCGCCATGCCAGACGAGTCCGGCCCCCCGAGGACCAGCAGGCTGTCGGCGAGGTTCTGATGCGACTGGCGGAAGCCTTTCGCAACCTGGACGCGAGCGGAGTCGAAGAGCTTTACACCGACGACGCCGACTGGACCAACGCGTTCGGCACCAGTAGGCGTGGCGGGACCGAGATCGGGGGCTACCTGAAGCGGCTGTTCGCCGATCCACATTTCCGCGCCGGGAAGCCGGTCGGTCCGCCGCAGGTGTCGATGCGCTTCGTCAGCGCCGACGTGGCCGACGAAGTTTCGCTGCCGACCTCATCGAGCATGCAGCGCACAAGGTGGGATCCGCTCCGGTGCTTGCCCCGGCCGGGGCCTAGAGCATTGCCAGACCCTGAAGGTCGGAGGTCGAGGGGCGCGGAGTCGGTCGAGTCTCGATAGCTCGCAATTGCCGTCTCCCCGGATAGGTCCCCAGGTGCCAGGGAAGGAAAGCCGCGATGGCTAGCCGAGCGTGGTCGACGAGGATCGCCGACACCGTCGAGAAGCGACTGCCCGGTCCGATGGCGGCGGTGGTGCGCAGGCTGCGCTCCGAGGACGTCTTCCTTCTGGCCGCTGCCCTTTCCTTCTATGCGTTGGTTTCGGTCGTGCCCTTCGCAGTGCTCGTGCTGTGGTTGGTGAGCCTGATCACGGGCAAGGCCAGGGTCCATGAGGTCGCCAACCAGCTGGCGCGCCACCTTCCCGTCGAGCTCGGTGTCGAGGACGCGCTTCAACGCGTCGCCGACCTGGGTGCCGGTCTGGGTTTGGGCGCCCTCGCTGCCCTGGTCTGGCCGGCAACGGCCTACGGTGCCGGTCTGCGCCGGTCCTTCGCTCGCCTTGCGTGCAACAGGGACGAAGACGTGAAGGGCCTTCGCGGTCGGGCGCTGGCCCTGGGTCTGATCGGGGTGGTGCCCGCCCTTTCTCTCGCCGGGCTGGTGGCCGGTTACCTCGGCACTGCTGTCGTCGGTCATGGGGGCCTGGCCCTCGTGGCCGGGTGGGTCCTGGCGCTGGCCTTCGCGTTTGTGGCCAGCGCCGTGGGTGTCGCCGTGATCTACCGGCTGTTCACGCCCCTCTCCCTCGGGTGGGCGAGCATTGCCCGAGGGGCGGTGGCGGCCGCCGCGGCGATCTCGGTGGTCTCACTGGGATACGTCATCTTCCTGAATTCCGGTGTCGACTTCCAGCATCGATATGCAACCAGCAGCTTGGCTGCGGTCGTCCTCCTCGCCTTCTGGCTGTTCATGACGAACGCCCTCATCCTCGTGGGGTTCCAGATCGCTCAGGAAGTATCCTCGTGACGACGGCGCTCGGCGTTGGCAGCTCGTGCGACGTTCGGCTCAGCTCGCCGGAAGGACGCCGCGGGCGACGGCGCTCACGAGCGCCTGATGGTCGCGTTCGGTCTGGTCGGCATAGGCACGGGCGAATCGGCTCATGGCGCGGTCGACCTTGTCCGACTTGCCGAGATAGCCGGTGATCATGGATGCACCGCTGGTGCGGGCGTGGCCTTTGGCCAGCAGGAGCCCGCAGGTGCCGGCGTAGTCGGTCAAGGCGGGAGCGTCGATCTCGTCGACCGTGATGGCGCCCTTCATGTTCCGGAACTGGCGCACGTAGTACTGGTGAGCACCGATGGTGGTCCATCCCAGCAGCGGGTCGCTGACGGTCTGCAGGGCGTGCTGGTACTCCACGACGCGCCGTCCCTGGTGATCGTGCCAGGCGGAGTCGCCGTGCACGTAACGGGCGATCACGGAGCGGCGGGCCTGCTTCAGCTGCAGGAAGATGACGTCGTCGGGGCTGCTGCCCTCGCACAGGGCGATGTAGGCCCGTAACCCGACGGAGCCGACCCCGACCACCTTGTGGGCGATGTCGACGAGGTGGTAGCCGCCCACGATGCGGCCCCAGTGCGGCGGCAAGGTCTGCAGATAGTCGTCCAGCGCTTGTGCGACCCGGTCGTACTCGCCTTCGGAGGGGCGGGTGACGAGCGGGGGGTACTCGATGATGCGGCGGCTTCCGTCGTGCCGTTCGGTCAGGCGGGGTAGGGCACGGTCGCTGGTGCGCCCCTTGGCCCGCTTGGCGGCACGCTTGATCTCCTTGCGGAACGATTTCCGGGTCGTGTTCAGCCGCAGCCGGTCGAGGTCGAGGCGTTCGTAGGCGCGGGTCAGCAGCGGCTCCTCGGCCAGGTGGGCCAGGTGTTGACGGTAGGCCTCGACGCACCCGACGACGGCCTGCTCGCAGGAGGACTCCGAGGCGCCGTTGTGCCGCCCGGCGACCCAGATGCTGGTTGCCAGTCGCCGCAGGTCCCATTCCCACGCACCGGGGTGAGCCTCGTCGAAGTCGTTGAGATCGAGGACGAGCTCGCGCTCGGGCGAGGCGTAGAAGCCGAAGTTGCCGAGGTGGGCATCCCCGCAGACGACCGGGGTGATCCCGGTGGCGGGGAGCGCAGCGAAGTCGTTGGCCATGATCGCGGCGGTGCCGCGCAGGAAGCCGTAGGGCGAGGCGACCATGCGGCCCACCCGGACCGGGATGAGCCAGTCCAGTCGGCCTTCATGGGTTGCGATGACCTGCTGGACCGGGTCGGGACGGTTGGCCGGAGCGCTCCAGTGACCCAGCGCAGAGCGGGGTACCTGCCTGCGCAGGGCTCGACCGAGGGCGTAGCGCTCCCGACGTGGGGTCGCCGGCCGGCGAAGAGTGGCGAACGCCTGGCCGTCGGCTGAGGCGAGGACCACATGCGGATCGTGCGCTGCTTCGCCGCCGTCAGCCGGTTGTTCGCCGGAGGTCACCCGGAGCGGCTGGTCACGGTGGGACAATCGACCGTCTCCCCGTCGACCACGTCGTCATCCTACGCGGAGATCCGGATCTCAACACTCGAGATCATGGGAGACTAGTGATGTGGGGACGAGCGACAGCCCGAGCTCTGCGGTCGACGAACTGGCCGAGACCTTCGCCGAGGTGGCGCGGACACTGCAAGCCGAGCTCTCGCTGCAGGCGACGCTGGAAAAGATCGTGGAGCTGGCGCCCAAGACGATCGACGGTTGTGATCACGCGGG
>JBBSHU010000046.1:0-22542 GCA_038232455.1 Acidimicrobiales bacterium | reverse complement strand
GGGGGGGGGGGGGGGCCGGGGGGGGGAATAGGTCCCCCCGGCCCCCCGCCCCCCCCCCCCCCCCCCCCCCCCCCCCCCCCCCCCCCCCCGCGCGGGTGGGGGGGGGGGGGCGGCCGGCCCCCCCCCCCGACCCGGGCGGCCCCCGCGCTTGCGCGGCACCCGCCCCCCCGGTCGCCGGGGGGGTGGGGCGCTGCGGGTGGGCCCCCCCGGTTTGGCGGGGGGCCGGCCCCCACCAAACCCCGACCGGAACACAAGGTTGCGGGGCGAGGCCGGTCAGGTGGCGGGCATCGAGGCCATTCCGTTCGGACTGCTGGTGTTCGTCGTCGCCGTGCTGTTGGTCACCAATGCCTGGGCGGTGATCGACGCCAAGATGACGGTGGCGTCGGCCGCTCGAGAAGCCACCCGGGCGTACGTCGAGGCCCCGGCCGGCGCCGACCCCGCCATGCTGGCCCAGGATGCCGCGGCCGATGCCGTGCGCGGCGGCGGGCGCGATCCGGGCCGCCTGGCCCTCATTGCCGAGTCGGACGGCTTCACGCGCTGCCAGCGGGTGACGTTTGCTGCGTCATATCCCGTGCCGGCCATCACCCTGCCGTGGATCGGCGGCTTCGGTCACGGGTTCACCGCCACCGCCCGCCACTCCGAAGTCGTCGACCCGCTCCGCAGCGGGGTGCCCCTCGGCGACCGCGCCTGTGACACCGTCGCTCCCTGAGAGCGCGTCCGGCGCCGGCCGGGCGGAGCGGGGGAGCGTGCTCATGCTGTTCCCCGCCGCGGTGCTGATCGTGATCGTGCTGGCCGCCATTACCGTCGACTCGGCCATCGCCTTCCTCGGCCAGCGCGAGGTGGCCGACGCTGTCGTGGCTGCGGCCAACGATGCCGTCGGTGGGGGGGTGGGCAACCAGGCTTTCTACGAGGGCGGCCGGGTCGACCTCGACCTCGCCACGGTCCAGCAACTGGCCGTCGACCGGGTCACCGCCGTCCTCGACGCCGACCGCTTCTACGGCCTGGTCGTCGACGTCGCCGTGTCGCCGTCGCCGGTGCCAGGGTGCCCGCCCAGGGTGCGGGTCCACGCCGCGGCCCGGGTGTCCACCATTTTCGCCTCGGCCGTTCCCGGGGGACCGCGTGACCGGGCCGTGGAGGCCAGCGCCTCTGCCTCCCCGGCCCAGTTGGCCCAGCCGGGCTGCCGGTGACCGTCGGGCCCTGGGTTAGCTTCTTCGGGTGCCCCTCTGGCGACGGCTCGCCATCGTCGGGCTGCTGGCGTTCGTGGTGGCCGGCGCCGTGTGGGCGTTCCGTCCGTGGACCAGCGCAGTGTCGCTTCCCGCGGTGGACAACAAGACCTCCCAGGCCGTGTTCGAGTGTGGAGCGCCGTTCGGCAGCGACGGCATCACTCCGTCGAACAGCGTGGCCAGGTCGGGCGACGCCCTCCCGCACCAACCGTGTACGACCCGCAACGCCCGCCGGGCCCTGGCCGTGGCCGACCTCGCCGTGGGCGGCCTCGGCTTCGTGGCCCTCGTCGCTTTCAAACGTGCCCAACCGGCGATAGAAATCTTGGACGACGAGACATGAAAGGTATTGAAACGACAATAGACAACTTGTAATATTGCCGCATGGACGCGACGGGAACCGGCCCGCCTTCCGGCGGCCGGGTGGTCAAGCGGGCGGCCGACGGGGCGCAAGCGGCGCGGATCGGCGCCGAAGCCGAGGTCCTTACCGCCGCCCAGATACCCGGCGTGGTCACCCTTGTCGCCGTCGAGGACGATCAGGTGCGGCCCTCACTGGTCACGGCCCGGGTCGACGGCATCGACCTCGGCCGGGGCCTCGACCTCACCGTCGACGAGGTGGCGGGCGTGGTGGCGGCGGTCGCCACGATTCTGGCCGACCTCCACGACCTGGGCCTCGTGCACGGCGCTGTCATGGCCTCCCATGTCCTGGTCGGACCCGACGGTCGGCCCGTCCTGTGTGGGTTCGGGTATGGGGGCCGGGCCGGAGGCCCTCCCGTCGAGGAGGCGCCGCTGCCGGACGGCTGTCGCGACCCGGCGCGCCGTCCCGGGGATCCGCTGGCCAGCTCAGCCGACGTGTACGCCCTCGGGGGTCTGCTGCGCGCCCTGGTTTCGCAGGCCCCCGTCGTGACCGCACGACCGGCGCCACCCCCGGGCCGGTGGGTCGCCGGCCTCGTCGCCCGTCGGCTTCGGCGGTCCACCGATCGCTCGGCGCGCGACGCCCTGGTCGCAGTGGCCGAGCGCGCCACCACCGCCGACCCCCGGTTGCGACTCGGGGCCCGGTCCCTTGCCGCGGCGGTGGGCGAGGCCCTGCCCGACGCCCGTCTGCCGCGTCGCCACGACACCGACGCTCCCGTCGATGCGGCTCTCCCGCCCGCGTCGGCGCTGGAGTCCCTCCGGTCCCGTTCACCCGGGGCGGCCCCCGCTCGATCCGGGAAAGGGCGGTCACGACTCGCCCTCGCCGGCGCACTGGCCGCCGCCGTAACGGTGATCGGCGTCGGTTCTGTGATGGCGTCTGCCCCTGGGTCCGAGACGCGCCCAGAGGCGCCGGCCACCCCTGCTTCGGCCGCCGCGTCCACGGTGCCAATGGCCGCGTCCACGGTGGTCGCGTCCACGGTGCCAATGGCCGCGTCCACGGTGCCAATGGTCAAGGCACCGCCCGATCGGCAATGCCCGGCCGTCACCGCCGCGCTCTCGGCCGATACCGACGCCGACGGATGCCCGGAGGCCCTGCAATGGAACGACGGCGTGCTGGCGGCCGGCGACCGCCGGTGGGCGGTGGGCCAGGCCGGCGACCGGGTGGCCACCGCCGACTGGTCATGTTCGGGTCGGGCCACCCTGGCCCTGTTGCGACCGGCCACGGGCGAGGTGTTCGTCTTCGATCAGTGGGCCCAGGCCGGCCACGACCTGGTGGCCAAGTTCGCCGGCCGGGTCGAGGGCGGGTTCGCCATCCGGGCCGCCGAGCTGGGCGCCGGCTGCCCCAGGTTGGCCGTCGAGCGAGGCGACGGCCAACCCCTGCCCCTTCCCGGACCTCCGTTCCGGTCGCCATGACAACCTCCTGGCGCCGCTCGACACGCTGGGAACGGCGGGGGGTCGTCCCCGTGTCGTGGCTGGCGCTGGGTGCCGCGGTGGCCGTCCTCCAGGTTGCCGGCGGTGCCCTACCCCTGCCCTCCCTGGATGCCCCATCGACGTGGTCGACGTGGTTGGTGGGGCGTGAGCCGGTGGTCGTGGCCTTCGCGGTGGTGCGCCTGCTGGCCCTGGTCGCGGCGTGGTACGGACTGGTCGTCGCCGTGGTCGGCGTCGGGCTCCGGTTGGTATCGGCCGAACACCTCGCCTCGCTCGTCGACCGCCTCACCCTGGTCCCGTTACGCCGCCTGGTGTCGGCCACCGTCGCCGTGGGGCTGTCGGCCACCACGCTGGCGGCCACGGGCGCTGGGGCGGCCACGACCGCCGCCGCCCCGTCCGTGCCGGCGCCGGCTCCGGTGTCGACCACCGTCGTCGGACCGGCGGCCGCGCCTCCCGGGGGACCGCCGGCGACCGTCACCATGCACCGCCTCGACGCAGCCGGCACCGCACCGCCCGGCACCCAGCCACCGCCGGCTGGGCCGGGACGGGCGGTCGAGACAACGCCCGGAACGGTCGCAGGTGAGGTTAGGGCCGACACCTGGACGGTGCAACCGGGACAGTGCTTCTGGTCGATCGCCGAGGCCGCCCTCGGCCGGGCCTGGGGTCGCCCGCCCACGCCCCCCGAGGTAGTGCCCTACTGGCACCGGCTCATCGAGGCCAACCGGGCCGAGCTGGCCGACCCTCACAACGCCGACCTGGTCTTTCCCGGGCAGGTGTTCGCCCTGCCCTCCCCCTGAGGGCTCAGGGCGAGGAGGCGCCGATCATGTCGGCGCCGGCGCCGGCGAGGACGCGCAGATGCTGGTCGTCGAGGCGGCGGTTGAGCTCGCCGGGTCCGACTCCGAAGAGGCCGGCGATGGCCCGGATGTCGTCGCCGCGGATGGTGAGCACCCGGCCGTTGAAGTCCTGGCGCTGGACCATGATGGCCTTGAGGTACCGGAACACCATGGCCAACTGGGCATCGTCGACCTCGTCGAACCGGGTCAGGTCGAAGGTGGTCTTGTCGGTCGGTCGACCGGCCCAGCCGGCAGCGGGCGGAGCCGAGCCTTCGGTGTCGTCGACGTTGCCGGTGACCGGTCCGACGTCTGCTGCAGGGGGCAGGAGCTGGTCGACGGGAACGGCGTACAGCCGGGCCAGGCGCTGGAGCCGGGGCACCGAGATCACCCGTTCCCCTCGCTCGTAGGCGCCCAGGACCGACGCCTTGAACTCGTGGCCGGAGGCCGTCTCCACCTCTTGGAGCGAGAGGTCCTTCTGGCGGCGAATCGAGCGGAGACGCTCCCCGACACGCGTTGCATACGTCGCTGGCGGAGTGCCCGTCTGGTCGATCATCGGTTCCCCCCTTCCAGCCCCAAGAACCATCCTCCCTGACGGAGGGACGACGCCCTCAGTGTAGGCCCAGCCACCCGAGGCGCGCCTGGATCGTCAGCGAGGCGATGCCGGGAGGCCGGCCACGAGCCCCGCCCGCAGCGCGCCGAGCACGGCGGCGGCGGCCACCGCTGCGGTTTCCGAGCGCAGCACGTGGGGCCCGAGCCTCATGCGCGGCAGGGCCAGTGCGGCTTCCTCGGGCGCCCAGCCACCTTCCGGGCCCACCAGGACCGGACCGGAGGCCAGCCACGGGGGATCGCCGTCGGAATCGGCGAGCACGGCACCCGGGCGACCCGCCACCTCGGCGAAGCCTGTGGGCGCGTCCAGCACCGGCAGCCACGTCCGTCGGCACTGCATGGCGGCTTCGCGGGCCACCCGCCGGAAGCGCTCGGCGGCCTTGGCGGCCTTGTCGGCGTCCCAGCGGACCACCGAACGGGCGGCGGTGAAGGCGACGATGCGGTCCACGCCCAACTCGGTGAGCTTCTGAACGGCCCACTCGGGGCGCTCTCCCTTGACGAGGGCGAACGCCACGGTCACCTCCGGGCCGGGCCGGGCGTCGGTGACGACCTCGTCGACGGGGTCCAGGACCGGGCCGTAGCGACAGCGCCGCCATCCACCGACGCCGTCGGAGACGGTGACGACGTCGCCGGGCCGCAGGCGCAGCACCCGCTCGAGATGGTGGCGGTCATGGGCGTCGAGGGCGGGCCGACTCAGGTCGGCGACGAAGGCATGCGCCCGAGCACTGCCACCCGGCGGGGCCACCCGTCCTACTTGAAAGCGGAGCGGATGCGAGCCCAGGCGCCGGTGTCGGGAGGAGCGACCTCGTCGCCCCGCTCGGCGGCCAGCTGGCGGAGCAACTCCTCCTGCTCCCGGCTCAGGTCGTCGGGGGTGTCGACCACGACCTGTACGAGCAGGTCGCCCCGACCCCGACCGTCGACGTGGGGCACGCCCCGACCCCGAAGGCGGAAGACCCTGCCGTTCTGGGTGCCCTTGGGCACGATCAGGTCCTCGGTGCCGTCGAGGGTGTCGTAGCGCAGGTGGGCTCCGAGGGCGGCCTGGGTGAGGGGGAGGTGGAGGACGTGCACCAGGTCGTAGCCCTGGCGGGTGAAGCGCTGATCGGCCTTGACCCGCAGGTGAACGTAGAGGTCGCCGGCGACGCCGCCCCGTGGCCCGGCCGATCCCCGCCCCGGTACCCGGAGGGTGGAACCGTTGTCGACCCCGGCCGGCACGTCGACGGTGAACGTCTGCTCCCTGGTGACCCGGCCTTCTCCCCGGCACGTCGGGCAGGGGTCGGCGATGGTCTGGCCCGTTCCCCCGCAGCGCCGGCACGGACTGGCCGTGACCATCTGACCGAGGATCGACTGGCGCACCTGGCGTACCTCGCCCACGCCGTTGCACGCCTGGCAGGTACTGGCCTTGGTTCCTGCTTTGGCGCCCGAACCCGAACAGCTCTCACAGGTGACGGGTAGGCGCACGCGAACCTCGGCCTGGGTGCCGAAGGTGGCAGCTTCGAAGTGGAGGTCGAGCGCCGTCTCCATGTCCGACCCGCGTGGCGGGCCCCCGCCTCGGCGCCCACGGCCGCCGAAGCCCGAACCACTGAAGAAGGTCTCGAACAGGTCGCCCAGCCCGCCACCGAAGGCATCGCCGGGGAAGCCGCTCGCCCCCGTGCCGGCCGCACCCGACCCCTTCACCCCTTCGGGGCCAAACATGTCGTAGCGGCGGCGACGCTCGGGGTCGCGCAGGGTCTCGTAGGCGAGGCTGACGGCCTTGAACCGCTCCTCGGCCGCCGGGTCGCTGTTGGTGTCGGGGTGCCACTCGCGGGCGACCTTGCGGTACGCCCTTTTGATCTCGTCCTCGGTGGAGCTCGAGCTCACGCCCAACAGGGCGTAGTAGTCCTCGGCCATATCGACGGCTCAGGTCCCCCGCTCGTGGGGCCGCTCGGGCCCCGCCTCGATCGCTGCGCTCACTCGCTCAGCCGTCCTTGAGCCGCTGTCCGAGGCGGGCACTGACGACGGCGACGGCGGCCATGGCCCGGTCGTAGTCCATCCGGGTGGGGCCGAGGACGCCGATGGTGCCGGCCGTGCCGCCCGACGCGGCGTAGGGAGCCACCACCACCGAGCACTCGGCGAGGGGCTCGGTCCCGTGCTCCACGCCGATGGACACGAGCTTGTCCTGGCGCAGGGCGTCCTGGAGCAGGCTCACCACCACGTACTGCTGCTCGAGCATGACGAGCACGTGGCGCACGGTCTCGATGGCCTCGAAGGTGGCGGCCATCCGCGACGCTCCCCCCACGAAGACGTGCTCGGGCTCGTTGCCGTCGCTCCCGGCCAGGGCCTCGAGGGCCTGGGTCACGATACGGTCGGTGTGCTCGTCGCCGGTGGGCAGTGCGGTCGGTAGGTCGGCCAGGGTGCGGCCCGAGAGGTGCCTGGCCACGTGGACCGACGCCGCCGACACCCGGCTCTCGGCCGTGTCGTCACTGAGCTCGAGGGTCTCCTTCTCCACCGACCCGTCCGAAAGGACGGCCACGGCGAGGGCGACTCGGGCGCCCAGGGCCACGACCTGTACGGAGCGCACGGTGGCCTTCTCGCGGACCGACGCCATCACGACCGAGGCACAGTCGGTGAGGCCGGAAAGCAGGCGACCGGTGTCGTCGAGCATCTGCTCCAGATCGCCGTGGGCCTTGGCGAAGAAGTCCTCGACCTGGCGCTTCTGAGCCGGAGCCAACGGGGCCGGAGGCGTGCCCAACCCGTCGACGTAGAACCGGTAACCCTTGTCGGTGGGCACCCGACCGGCGCTGGTGTGGGGGTGGATCAGGTAGCCGTCGCGCTCGAGCACTGCCATCTCGTTGCGCACGGTGGCGGGCGAGACGGCCAGATCGTCGAGGCGCGCCACATGGGCAGAGGCCACGGGCTGGGCCGTCTGGATGTACTCCTTCACAACGGCTCGGAGGATTGCGGCCTTACGCTGGTCGAGCATCGGTACGACCCGATGATACCGACCCCGGCAGCGGAACCTTGTTCTTCCGCCTCACTCGCTGGTCATCGGTGGTCCGCTTGTCATCCGCTCTCCGTCCGCACCCCGAAAACGGGGCCACACACGACGGACTAGGTCCGTCGTGTGTGGATCGTGTCTTGGGGGGACATCCACATTGTCCTACTCCGGACTCCGTTCGACAATCACCCGGACGGACCTTTCTTCCTGCCGGAAAGGGCCATCCGGACTAGTCCGAGCGGACTACCGCCTAGAACAGTTTCGAGCGCAGGGCGTAGACGGCGGCTTCCACGCGCGAGCGCAGATGGAGTTTGTCGAGGATGTTGGCCATGTGGTTCTTGACCGTGTTCTCCGACAGGTTCAAGGCCTCGGCCGCCTCCCGGTTGGTGCGGCCCTGAGCCACGAGCCGCAGCACGTCGAGCTCGCGGTCGGACAACCGCGACGTGGGGTCGGCGGGACGTCCGTCGGCCAGGGCCGAGAACTCGGCCAGCAGCTTGGTGGCCATCGACGGATTGATCAGGCTCTCGCCCCGGGCCACGGCCCGTACCCCGCCGACGACGGTGTCGAAGGACGAGTCCTTGAGGAGGTAGCCGTTGGCGCCGGCGCGCACGGCGGTATAGAGGTCGTCGTCCTCGTCGCTGGCCGTGAGCATGATCACCCGGGTGGACGGGGCCACGTCGCGAATCTGGGCCGCCGCCTCGATACCGCCCATCCTCGGCATACGGACGTCCATGAGGACGACGTCGGGCGCCAGAGCCGTCGTCCGGGCTACCGCCTCGACGCCGTCGGCGGCCTCGGCGACGGTGAACCCGGCGTCGGTCTCCAGCACCGTCCGCAATCCCCGCCGGAACAGCTCCTCGTCGTCGGCCACCAGCACGCTGATGTTGTCGGCTGCCTCGGTCGTGTCATCGTCCACGAGGCCATTGTCTCCTGTCGGGGAGCGGAGCGGGGCAGGATTGGGTTCTATGGCCCGGAACCCGCGCTCCTGGGCCGATCGCGACGCCGCCGTGGTGTGGCACGGGTTCACCCAGATGGAGGGGTACGCCGACGCCGCCATCGTGGTGGAGCGGGCCGAGGGCCACGAGCTGATCGACGTCGACGGCCGTCGCTATCTGGACGCCATTTCCTCGCTGTGGGTGAATACGTTGGGCCATCGCGTCACCGAGCTCGACGACGCCCTGCGCCACCAGCTCGATCGGGTTGCCCACTCGACCATGCTCGGCCACGGCAACCGGGTTGTGGTGGAGTTGGCCGAGGCATTGGCCGACGTGGTCCCCGTCGACGAGCCCCACATCCTGTTCGCCTCCGACGGGGCGTCGGCCCTCGAACAGGCCCTCAAGGCGGCTTTCCAGTTCTGGGTCAACCAGGGCGTGGCCGGGCGCTCGGCCTATCTCGCCCTCGGCGACGCCTACCACGGCGACACCGTGGGCTCCCTGTCTCTCGGGGACGGGGGCTTCGGCACCGACCTGTTCGACCCGCTGCGGTTCCCGGTCCTTCGTGCCCCCGGGCTCGACGACCCCGCCTGGGCGGCCACGGCCTGCGCCATGGTGGCCGACCACGCCGACCGGCTGGCCGCAGTGGTCGTGGAGCCCCTCGTGCAGGGCGCGGCGGGGATGCGCATAGCTCCGCCCGAGGGCTTCGCCGCCTTGGCTCGGGCCTGCGGGGAGGCCGATGTGCTGCTCGTCTTCGACGAGGTGGCCACCGGCTTCGGGCGCACGGGAACCCTTTTTGCCGCCGAGCAGTGCGGCGTGCGGCCGGACCTGCTCTGCCTGGGCAAGGGCCTCACCGGCGGCTACCTGCCCATGGCCGCAACGGTGGCATCGGGCCGGGTCTTCGACGCTTTCCTCGGTGTCGACCTCGGGCCTCGCACCTTCTTCCACGGCCACTCCTACGGCGGCAATGCCCTGGCCGCGGCGGTGGCCCTCCGGCACCTGCAGCTCCTGGCCGACGGACGGGTGCTGGCCAACGTGGCCGAGCGCTCGGCCCAGTTGGCCGGCCTGCTCGACGAACGGGTGGCACCGATGACCGAAGTGGCCGAGGTCCGCCTGTGCGGTCTCATGGGCGGGGTGGAGTTGGCACCGGCCGGCGAGCCGGACGAGGGAGGGCGGTGGGGGCGCCGGGTCTGTGCCGCCGCCGTGGCGCGTGGCGTGTTGCTGCGCCCGCTGGGTCCGGTCATCGTGCTGATGCCTCCGCTCACGGTCACCGCCGATGAGATCGAGCGCATCGTCGACGTGTTGGCCGCCTCGATCAACGAGGTGGCGGACCGTGGCACGCCCTGACCGCCTGGTGGTGGTGATGGGAACAGCCACTGACGTGGGCAAGACGTGGATCGGCGCCCGCGTGCTGAGCGACCTGCGAGCCGGTGGGGTCTCGGTATCGGCCCGCAAGCCGGTGCAGTCGTTCGAGGTAGGTGCCGGGGCCACCGACGCCCACGTCCTGGCTGCGGCAACCGGCGAGCGGCCCGCCGACGTGTGCCGGCCCGACCGTTGCTACGAAGTGGCCATGGCCCCGCCCATGGCCGCCGCCGTACTTGGTCGGCCTCCGTTCGGTATCGCCGATCTCCTGGCCGAGCTGGTCTGGCCCGACGCAGGCAACGTCGGCTGGGTGGAGACGGTCGGGGGTCCTCGTTCGCCTCTTGCCGCCGACGCCGACAGTGTCGCCCTGGCCGCGGCCCTGGAGCCCGACCTGGTCGTGCTCGTGGCCGACGCCGGGCTGGGCGCCATCAACGCTGTGCTGCTGTGCGTACCCGTCCTGCCTCCGCCGGTGCTCGTGGTCCTCAACCGTTACGACGGCGGTGACCTCCACGCTCGCAACCGGGCCTGGCTCACCGGGCTGGGCCTTGACGTGGTGGTGGACTCCGACGCAATTGCGGCGACGGTGCGATCCGGGTCGTAGGGAACTTCACGTACCCGGTTCTAGTAGCGGAGGCACTCGTCGAGACCCAGCGGCTTCAAGAACGAGCGATCCTCCTTGACGAGCTCGGACACCTTCGGCGACAGGTTTTCGTACGGCTGTGGCGTGGCGAGCGCTTCTTTGAAGAGGTCCCGCCCGCGCCGCAGCCGGGACAGGTACTGCTGGTACTTCGCGTCCAACTTCTCTGGCGGCCGCAATTCGCTCAGTCGAGTGATCAACTGGTCGAAGAGCGGGAACTGCTGCTGGGCTCGGGCGGCCGGCGTCGGTTGGTAGGGCAGGTTATCCCCCTGTCCCTGTCCTCCGCACAGGCCGCGTTGGCCTGCTCGACGAACTGACCGGTGATGAGCCTGGGTGGGCCAGTGCCGCTACCACCGCCACTTCCACGTCCACTGCCGTCGCCACCGCCGCAGCCGGCAATCCCGAGAGCGAGACAGAGGGCTGAACACATCCACGGCATGGCGCGGGCGCTGAGAGTCGTCGTCATTTGCCGGAGCGTACGGCGTCGTAGCGGCTCAGGGCCGCACGGCGTTCGGCGGCGTGGTCGACGATGCGCACGGGGTAGCCGGGCCGCAGACCATCCGCCAGCTTCCAGGGTTCGTGAATGCCTTTGGCGTCGACACTCGCCAGCTCCGGAACCCAACGCCGGATGTAGGTGCCGTCGGGATCATGTTCGGTTGACTGGGTGACGGGGTTGAACACGCGGAAGTACGGCGCCGGGTCGGTGCCGGTGCCGGCCACCCACTGCCATCCGTGGTTGTTCGAGGCCAGGTCGCCGTCGACCAGGTGCTGGAGGAACCACCGCGCCCCGCGTGACCAGTCGATGTGCAGGTCCTTGACCAGGAAGCTGGCCACCACCATGCGCACCCGGTTGTGCATCCAGGCTTCGCCCAGGAGCTGGCGCATGCCGGCGTCGACCAACGGGTAGCCGGTGCACCCGGCCGTCCACGCCGAGAAGCGCTCTTCGGCCAGCTTGCCCGAATCGACGCGCATCCTCGTCATCTCCGGCCGCAGCGACTGCCCAGCCGACTCGGGCCGGTGCCACAGCACGTCGGCGTAGAAGTCCCGCCACGCCACCTCGGTGCGAAAGGTCTCCTCGCCTCGTGAGCGACCGAGGCCGGCCAGCACCTGGCGGGGATGGATGCATCCCCATTTCAGGTAGGGCGACAACCGGGAGGTGGAGTCGGTGCCGGGGAGGTCACGCCCCTTGTCGTAGGCGGCCAGGTCGTTGTCGCGGAAGGCGTCGAGGCGGTGCCGGGCGGCAACCTCGCCCGCAGGCGGGAGGTCGGCGTCGACGGCCGGGTCGGCGGGCACCGCCTCCGAGCGCACGCCGTCGGCCCACCTCGGTTTCAGGTCCGGCCGACGCGGGAGCCGAAGGGGAGCGGCGCAACCGTGGTCCTTCCAGGCCCGGTAGTAGGGAGTGAAGACCTTGAACGGTCCGCCCGTCCCCGTGGCCAGCACGCCGGGTTCCACTGCGTAGGGCGAACCCACCCGCTCGAGCCGGCGGCCCTCGCCGGCCAGGGCGGCCTCGACACGCTCGTCCCGCTCACGCCCGTAGGGTCCGAAGTCGGCCGTCGTGAACGCGGTGGTGGCGCCGACCTCGGCGGCCACCCGGGGGACCACGGTGGCGGGGTCGCCGGTGCGCACCACCAAGCGACCGTCGAGGGACTTGTCGAGGTCGCGCAGGCAGCGGTACAGGAACGCCAGTCGGGGTGCCCCGGCCGGGTCTACCAGCCTCGGATCGAGAACGAACAGAGGCAGCACCCGTTGTCCGCCTTCAAGGGCGGCGGTGAGGGCGGGATGGTCGCCGAGGCGGAGATCGCGCCGGAACCACAGGACGGCAGCTGGCATGGGTGGTGTCTACCGCGCGGACCGATAGACCATGCCGGCGGGGTTGGGCCCCGCCGGGACCGGTGGGCGAGGGCCGAAGGGCCGGGTGCCCGCCGGCAAAGACTCAGTCGAGCTTGAGGGCGGAGATAAACGCCTCCTGGGGCACTTCGACCCGGCCGATGCTCTTCATCCGGCGCTTGCCCTCCTTCTGCTTCTCGAGGAGCTTGTGCTTGCGGGTGATGTCGCCGCCGTAGCACTTGGCGATCACGTCCTTGCGCCGGGCCTTCACCGTCTGGCGGGCGATGATGCGACTCCCGATGGTGGCCTGGATGGGGACGTCGAAGAGCTGTCGGGGAATGAGCTCGCGCAGCTTCTCGGTCATCTTGCGCCCGTAGTCGTAGGCCTTCGACTTGTGGATGATGGTGCTGAAGGCATCGGCGGCGACGCCATTGAGGAGCACGTCGATCTTGACCAGGTCGCTGCGCTCATAGCCCGACGGCTCGTAGTCGAGGCTGGCGTAGCCCTTGGTGCGGCTCTTGAGGGCGTCGAAGAAGTCGATTACCACTTCGGCCAGCGGTATCCGGTAGATGAGCTCCACCCGCTCGGGCGACAGATACTCCATCTTCACCATGTCGGCCCGCTTGCCCTGGCACAGCTCCATCACCGGGCCCGTGTACTCGGTGGGCAGCAGCAGGGTGGCGTTGAGGAAGGGTTCCTCGATGAAGTCGACGTGGTTGGCGGTGGGCATGTCGGCGGGGTTGTCGACCTCGACGGTCTTGCCGTCGTTCAGGGTGACCATGTAGGCCACCGATGGGGCGGTGGCGATGAGGACGAGGTTGAACTCGCGCTCGAGGCGCTCGCGCACGATCTCCATGTGCAGCAGGCCGAGGAACCCGCAGCGGAAGCCGAACCCGAGGACACCCGACGTCTCCGGTTCGTAGGTGACCGACGAGTCGTTGAGGCGCAGTTTCTCCAGGGCGTCGCGCAGGGCGGCGAAGTCGTCGCCCTCCACCGGATAGAGGCCACAGAACACCATGGGCTTGGGGTCGCGATAGCCCACCAGGGCTTCGGGGGCCGGGCGGGCGGCCTCGGTGATCGTCTCTCCCGAGCGGGCCTCGCCGACGTCCTTCACGCCGGCAACGAGGTACCCCACCTCGCCCGGGCCCAGCTCGGCCACCGGCACCGGGGTGGGTGTGCGGGCGCCGATCTCCTCCACGTCGTGGACGACGCCGGCCTGCATGAACCGCAAGCGGCTGTTGGTCCGCAGCACCCCGTTCATCACCCGTACCGCGCTGACCACGCCGCGGTACTGGTCGTAGTACGAGTCGAAGATGAGCCCTTGCAGGGGCGCGTCGGAGTCGCCTTCGGGAGGCGGGATGCGCTCGACGACGGCGTCGAGCAGTTCGGGGACGCCGAGGCCGGTCTTGGCGCTGATGCGCAGGATGGTGTCGGCGCCGATGCCGAGGACCTTCTCGATCTCATCCGACACCCGCTCGGGCTCGGCCACGGCCAGGTCGATCTTGTTGACCGCGGCCACGATCTCCAGGTCGGCCTCGATGGCTGCGTAACAGTTGGCCAGGGTCTGGGCCTCTATGCCCTGGGTGGCATCGACGAGGAGGATGGCCCCTTCGCAGGCCGCCAGCGAGCGGGAGACCTCGTAGCCGAAGTCGACGTGGCCGGGCGTGTCGATGAGGTGGAGGACGTGGCCCTTCCACTGGAGGCGCACGTTCTGGGCCTTGATGGTGATGCCCCGCTCCCGCTCGATGTCCATCGAGTCGAGGTACTGGGCCCGCATGTCGCGAGGGTCGACGGCGCCGGTGAGCTCCAGGACCCGGTCGGACAGCGTCGTCTTACCATGGTCGATATGGCTGATGACGGCGAGATTGCGCATGCGATCGAGAGCGATCACGAAACGGGGGCTCCGACGCCGGGGGTCATCCCCAACCATCGTACGGGTCGGTGGCGACCCCCGGTCACCTGGTACCCCGCTCAGGGGGCCGCTCGGGCCCTGCGGATCACACCGTCGGGTCGTCGCCCCGCTGGGGGAAGCGGGCCAGATCGCCTCGCAGTGCGGCGGCGGCGACGACCACATCGCCGGTGGACACCTCCATCTCGACACACAGCTCGCCGTCGCCGCCCACCGAGGCGAGCCACGGAGGCCGCTGTTCGAGCTCGAAGCAGGCGACCAGGGCGATGGTCGAGCCGGTGGCCGGCCGGGCCGACATGGTCAGGTTGGGAGCCGAGACACTCGTTGGCCTCCGGTCACCGCTCACGACGAATGCCGTCAACCACGAGGCCAGGGCGGCAGCCTCCCAGGTGGTGAGGCAGGGATCGACCACCTCCCAGGTGCCTTGGGGCGACATCACCCGCACGCTCACCAGCAGGGCATTGGACTCCCAGGGGTCGACGGCCTCGTCGGGGAACTGGTAGCCGACGAGCGACATTGCCAGCTGGTTGCCCTCCCGGCCGCGGAGCTCCATCGCACTATCCTTGCGGGCCGAAGGTCGCTCGTGTCGAGCCACCGGGTGACCGGGACCCGGCCGATTGCGGGGTAAGGTTGCCCGGCCATGGCCAACATCCGCAGCCAGATCAAACGCAACCGCCAGAACGAGCGCCGTCGTATCCGCAACAAGGGCGTCCGCTCGGAGCTGAAGACGCGCGTCAAGACCGCCGTGCATCACGCCGAGTCCGGCGCCGACGACACGGCCGAGGCCGTCCGCCAGGCCGTGAAGCGCATTGACAAAGCCGCGGCCAAGGGCGTCATCCACAAGAACCAGGCGTCCAACCGCAAGTCCCGGCTGATGAAGCGCCTGGCTTCGACCAACTCGTCGAGCTGATCTCCCCGGCCTGATCCCCTCGGCCTGATCCCCTCGGCCTGGTCGTCCCGGGCTGTCCTTCCGGCCTGACTAACGGCGCCCCGCCGGGCGGGGCGCCAGGCGGCCGAGCCGGGCCACCAGCACCTCGAGGATGGCCTCGGCGGGCAGGTCGACAGCTCCCTTCAGGGCCAGATCGGCACCGGCCAGCAGGGCCATGGCGCGGGCGATGCCCTGGTGGCCGAGGCGCCGGCTCTGGGTCAGGGCCTTCTTGGCCGGGAAGGTCGAGCCCGTCATGCCCAGGGCCGCCGCCGCTGCCTTCTCGTCGGCGATGCCCGCCCCGTCGAGTCGGAGCATCCGGGCGTAGTGGGTGTGCAGCGTGGCCGTGACGACGAGAGGATGCCGGCCGCCGGCCCGGACGAGGCGGTGGAGGTGGCCCAGGGCGGCGGCGACATCGCCGGAGTCGATGGCGTCGGTGAGCTCCCATGGCGCCACCGGCCCGGCCTGGCCGAGGAAGGGGGTCACCTCTTCGGCCCCGATCCGCGCCCCCGATCCGTAGGCGGCGGCCAGCAGGGTAAGCAGCGAGCCGAGGCGTCCGACCTCGTCGCCCAGGTGGGCCGTCACCAGGGCGGTGGCCTGGGCGTCCAGGCGCACCGGCCCCTCACGGAGGCGCCCCCCGATCCACGTGGAGCGGCCCCGCCCGCCGGGAACCGCGGTGTCGACCACGTGGCCCACCTTGCGCACCGCGTCGACCAGCGGGCGCGAGAGCTGGCCGCCTCCCGACACCAGCACGACGGTGCTGGTGGGAAGGGGGTCGGCCAGGTACGCCAGGAGAGGGCCCACCTCGGCGGTGGTGAAGCGGCCCATGCCGCGGGCCACGACCACCCGACGATCACCGAAGAACGGCGGCGTCTGGGCCGCCTCGACTACGGCCGCGACCGGGTATTCGTCACCGCTCAGCTCCTCGACCACGAAGGCAGGATCGCTTGCGCCCACCAGCTCGGCGACTAGGGCCTTGACCGCGTCGGTACTCACGGTGGGATCGTCGCCCCGCACCAGATAGGCCGGAAAGACGGCCTCGGCGGTACTCATGGGTGAGCCGCCGTGCTCACGGTGATTCCATGACGGCTGCCAGCGTGTCGCAGACCCGCCGGGTGCCGCGGACGTCGTGGGCCCGCACGATCCTCGCACCACCGATGACGCCGATGGCCGTGGCTGCCATCGACGCGTCTCGGCGTTCGTCGATGGCCAGGTCGAGCAGCCGGCCCAGGAACGTCTTGTTCGACGCCGAGAGGAGCAGGGGGTAGCCGAGCTCGGCCAGTTGCGGAGACTGTTGCAGGAGGGTGAGCGACTGGCTCGCGGATTTCCCAAGGTCGAGGCCGGCGTCGACGATGATGTGCTCGGGCGTGATGCCGGCGATCTCGGCCCGGCGGCAGCAGTCGGCCAGGAAGTACTGGACCTCTGTCACCACGTCGTCGTAGCGGGGATCGGGGTCGGGGACCCGCGGTCCGAGGCGGATATGGGTGGCCACCACGGTTGCGCCGGCGGCCGAGCTGACGGGAAGGTAGCGCGGGTCGGCAAAGCCGCTGATGTCGTTGCCGATGACGGCCCCCGCCTCGTAGGCGGCCGCAGCCACTTCGGCCCGCCAGGTGTCCACCGAGACGGGTAGGTCGAAGCGGGCGCACAGAGCTTCGACGGCGGGGACGACCCGGTCGAGCTCCTCGTCCAGGTCGACGGGAAGTCCGGGGCCGGCCTTGACTCCACCGACATCGAGAATGTCGGCCCCCTCGGCCACCAGCACGTCGGCCCGTCGACAGAAGGAATCCATGGCGAAGTGGGCCCCGGCGTCGTAGAAGGAGTCGGGGGTGCGGTTGAGGATGCCCATTACCAGGCTGCGGGTTGTGAGGTCGTAGAGGCGTGTGCCCAGAGCCAACCGCACGCCGGCGACCCTACCCGGGAGGAGGGCGGGGGGCGGCCGGGCCTGGCACTGCCTGAGGGCCGGCGGGGCCGACTCGCACGACCAGGCGGGGGTCCACGGCTTCGACGGTGACGGCTAGTAGGGACCGGCGAAACGCGTAGTTGCTGGTCAGGGCGTCGACGAGTGGGCCACCGGTAGATCCGTACCCCAGTGGCGGGCGTCGGCTACCCCATGGGCGAATCTGGCGCGTGTAGTTCGGACCGCGGCTATCCTGGCACCGCCAACGCGAAGGAGGCCACCCCTGCAAGGGCGACCTCCCGAGTGACCGAAACGGGTTTTCGCTCCCCCGGACGGCCTGATCTGCGCCAATCGTAGCGCACCCTCGGACCTCTTGAGCGGTCCCGCTAACAAGAGGAAAACCGAATGGATGAGGATTCCCCCTGGCGAGGGGACGAACCGATTGATCCGCCTGCTGCGATCGAGGCTCTCGTCTGGGCTGCCCGTGCATGTGCTTCTCGGTACGCTCCTAGGCCCGGCGACGGATCGATCGCTGAACGCCAGATGGCCCGAATGAGCGAGGCAGCATTCCCAGGATGGTTCGCTGACGAGGTCAGTGTGGCGTTCACCCAAGCTCGCATACTACTGATTGAGGCAGACGACCTAATGATGGGGATGGCCAGACTCATGCGGGCAATGCTCGAAGAGGGACAGGGTTGGGGGGTCCCCGTGTTAGGCCGATCAGCGATCGAGGCTTCCGCTCGGGCGCATTGGTTGACAAAGAGAGATTTGAGCATCGTAGAGCGGGCGACAAGAGCCCAGACGATGAGGCTTCTCGGGTGGTGGTGGTGTTTGAGGGACGAAGATCCAAGCTCCGCTCGCTCACAAGATCTCAACTCTCGCACGCAAGACATCGTCGACGGGGCCTTGGCCTCTGGACTATCTGCGGGACCCGCAACCAATAACCATGCCGCTTGGGTAGGTGAAGAACCTCCAGGTTTCAGAAAATCGGTCGGGTTACTGTTTGATCCTGATCCGAGCCCTTATGCTCTCTTTTCGGGATATGCCCACGGTGGCCTCCACGCGTTGCTGATGGGTATCACAAGCAAAGCGATTCCGAGATCTAGTACGGTCATGCTCACCTTCGGGCCAACCTTTGACGAAGTTCACAGCATGGCCGCTGCCGCGCTAATGGGGTACTGGAAGGCCACGCAGGCGGCCTTTGAAGTATTGGGGTGGAACGATGCCGAATGGCGCGCGATAGCCAAGCAGACGCTTAGCGATTTCATCGCGTGGCCTGACGGAGGTTAACGAGTCGCCGTCGCCTCTACCCAAGAACAGTCTGACTCGTGCAGTTGCCCTTGTACCTCGCTCCTACCACCACAGAAGTAGCAAAGCTCGTCGTAGCCGGTATGAATCGTTGGACTTTCTGCAACCAAGCGCCCTATTAGGGCGAGGAGATCCTTTTCTGCGGTCATTACCGTCACACCCCCTCCCTATAATGGGAGGTATCAGGTAGTAAATAGTTGACCCCCGCGAGGCTAGAACCTCCGGGGGTCAGGACCAAGGAGCAAGCACTCCAATGGCCAAGGCCAGCGTACCCCCGAACCGTGGTGCAGAGCAGATTGCGCGCCTTCTCTCCACTCCCGAGGTCGCCGCGCTCATCGCGGACCTTGAAGAGACGCGCTGGACGGGACGCCCCGGCTACCCCATTCGGACGATGGTCGGCATGGCACTGGTGAAGTCGCTGTACGTTCTTCCGACGTGGACTCGTACGGTGCGCCTGGTGGCCGAGCACGTTGCGCTCCGCGAGGCCTTCGGCGGCGCTCCCTCGGCTGACGCGTGCTACCGCTTCACCCGGAAGCTTCGCCAGCACAAGGGCGTGCTCGACGCGTGCATTGCCGCCGTCATCGCGTCCCTGCACGACGAGATGCCTGGACTCGGGGATCACGTCGCCATCGACGGGTCCGACCTTCCCGCCTACGCGAACGGCCAGAAGTTCCTCTTCAACCACGGCCCCGAGCGCCAGCGGTACTCCGACCCTGACGCGTCGTGGGGCCACCGTTCGGCCATCGCCACCCGTAAGGGCGGCGGTTTCTACGGGTACAAGGTCCACGCGGTTGTTGACGCCCACAGTGGGCTTCCTCTCTCTTGGGTTGTTGCCACGGCTCGCGACGCGGAGGTTCCGGTCGTGCCGGGACTGCTGGACAAGTTGGCGGGCTACGGCATCCGCCCGGCCGTCGCCATCGCGGACAAGGGCTACGACGTGGCCCCGTTCTACGACGGGTGCGAGGCGCGCGGCATCCACCCCGTTGTCCCCTTGCGGGAGACGCCGTTCGTGAAGGCTGGCAAGGCTGCCCCGCCGAAGTGCGACCACGGCGTGTGGATCTTCGCCGGTTCCGACGCCAAGCGCGGCGCGGCCAAGTACCGTTGTCCTTCGGGTGAGTGCTCCCCGGCAAGCGTGTGGGTCAAGGCCGACCGGTTGCACACGCTGATCCCTCGGGAGACGGCGAAGTGGAAGACCCTGTACCGCACCCGTACCGGCGTCGAGCGTGAGTTCGGCCGGTTGAAGCACGAGTGGGCGATGCTGCCCCTTCGGGTGCGTCGGATCGAGCGGGTGACGTTGCACGTCGATCTGACGATCCTCGCCCGGCTCGCCTCGGCTCTGGCCGACGCCCGAGCCGTTCCCCTCGCGGCGTAGCGCCGTCCCTTCCCCGTAGCCATCGGCTGTAGAAGCGCGCCCTCGGGCGCGTTCAGCCGCGTCTCGGGTCGGATGGAGCACCACGGGGGCGCTCACCGGCCCATTCCCTTGCCCCGCATAGGCTTCGGGGCATCTTGTCGCCGGGTTTCGCCGGTCGAATCGCCGGTCCCTACTAGGGGGCCCACACCCACGGACTCGCCGGCGGCGGCGACGGTGGCGCCGGGGAGGGTGGACCCTGCGGGGGTCAGTAACAGGCGGGGAGGGAACCGGCGCAGCAGGGGACCGACGACCGCAGTCGCCCCCGGACCGGGGCGACACACGACGACCACGTCGACATGGGTGACATCGGCGTCGTGCAGGCCCGCCAGCAGGTCGGCGGGCCGCCGAGCGCCGTCGACCACGACCACCGTGGCTCCTCCCCGACGCCAGAGGCGGGCGCCGGCCGACAGGTCACGCCCGTCGAGCGGGCGGGGAGCCAGGGCCGGCACCGCCGCGGTCCCTGCCACGATCACGCCCGCGGCGGCCATCCACCGGCCACGGTGGGTGGCCAGGAGGCCGGTCGCGGCCATGGCCACGGCCAGGACGGCCAGATGGGTCGTCGTGAGCCGCCCGAACGGGGCGGTGGCGGCATAGCGCGCCACGGTGGCCACCCAGGCGAGAAGCAGTCGAGTGGGCACGTGCACGACGACGGCGAATGCCCGACCTCCGGTGCCGGCGGGAAGCCCGGCGGCGATGCCCCATGCAGTGAGGGGACCGGCGGCGGGGATGGCCACCAGGTTGGCGGGGAGGGTGACCAGGGGTATGGCGCCGAACGCCGGCGCCAGCAGCGGTGCCACCCCGGCCTGGGCGGCCAGGCTCACGCCGATGGCCGACGCCAGCGGCCGGGGGCCGGGAAGAGCGCGGGTGAGGGGCCGGGCGAGGAGGGCGATGCCCATGCACGCGCCCACCGACAGCCCGAAGCCGAGCGATGTCACCAACAGAGGGTCGACCAGGAGCAAGCCGGTGACGGCGAGGGACAGGATGCGCAGGCCTGAAGCCGGTCGGCCGACGGTGGAGGCGACGAGGGCGAGGGCGGCCATGGCCTCGGCCCGTAGCACCGACGGCTCCCAGCGGGTGATGACACCGAACAGGGCGAGCACGGCCAATCCGACGACCAGGCGGCTACGCAGGCCGAGGCGCCGCATCAGGGGAGTGAACAGGCCGAGGACGAATGCCACGTTCTCGCCCGATACGACGAGGAGGTGGGTGAGCCCGGAGGCCCGGAAGTCGTCGGTCACTTCCGGTGTCTGGTCCCGAGCGTCGCCGAGGACAAAGCCGGCGAACAGGGCCCGCCGGTCGGCCGGAAACGACGAAGCTCCAGCCAGCAGCGTGCGACGGAGGCCGTTCCCCATCCGGCTGGGCAGGTTGCCGGTCGTCCACCCATCGACCTTTTTCACCGTCATCTGGGCTCCGACGTGGCGGTAGGCCACCCGGCTGCGCTGGGCCGGGGCAAGGGCCTCGATCCGGCCTTCCAGCCGCACCCTTTCGCCGGCCAGGCGATCGGCGAGATCGTTGGCGGCCGAGCCCCGAGCCCAGGCCTCGACCCGCTTGCCCTCCACCCTTGCCACCACCCGGAGGGCGCCCGATACCCGGGCGGGGTCGGTGATGAGGGTGGCCACGCCCGACCAAGTGCGGGCAGCGGGCGGCTGCAGGCCGGCCCAGGACCGGGCGGCCAGGCCCGAGGTGGCCAGGGCGACCCCGGCGCAGAGAAGCAGCGGACGGCGCAGGGCCAGCCCGGTCGAGGCGACGAGGCCGGCACCGAGAAGGGGCAACGCTCCGGCCGTGGACGGAGCCGCCAGCCACGCCCCCAGTGCCGCCGACAGGGCGAGCACGACCGCGGCCAGGTCGCTCATGCCGTCACCGTCACGAGGGGACGGATGGCGTCGAGCTTGGCCGGGCCGATGCCCGGCACGGCGAGCAGGTCGGTGACCGAGCGAAAGCGGCCATGGGCGTTGCGGTAGGCGACGATGGCCTTGGCCGTCGTCGGCCCCACCCCGGGCAGAACGTCGAGCTGGGTGGCGTCCGCAGCGTTGAGGTCGATGGGCCCGCCCGGGCCGGGGGCGGTTGGCCCGCCGGGGGAGGCCCCGGCGGGCGAGTCGCCCGGTGCCGGGGCCGCCTCGCCTTTGCGGGGGACGTAGATCCGCTCGGCGTCGGCGACCTTGGCCGCCAGGTTGAGCTGGTCGACGTTGGCCTCGGCGAGGGTGCCGCCGGCCGCGGCCACCACATCGGCCACCCGGGCCCGGCCGGGGACCACGTAGACCCCAGGTCGGGCCACCGCCCCGGCGGCGTACACGGTAACCGTCTCCGGAGCTCCGGTGCCCACCCCTGCGGAGGTCTGATCAGCGCCCGCCGTCGGTTGGGCGCCGGTCGCCGTCCCGGCACCGGCCCGGGGCAGGACGAGAGGCGGGGGAGCGCTCGACCGGTGCAGCAGAAGCACGGCCGCGACTACGGCGACGACCATCGCGACTCCGCCGACCAGGGCTGCCCTGGGCAGGGGCGATGGCACCGAAGAGCGCAGCCGGGCCAGTCGGTCGGACCACAAGGGGGACAGCTCTGAAGAAGGTTCGGGGACGACGGGATCGGTCACGGACTCACTCCCAGGCGCGGCGGCATCGCGGGGAAGCGGGGCGGCCGCCCGGTGGGCGGGATCCGCGCCTGGGAAACCAGGCGAAATGCGAGGGAAGCGGCGCCGCCTGCAGGCGGCGACGGGAAGCAGTCCCTAGCGGGAGTTTCCGGGCTGCTACGCGGTGGCTTGGTGTTTCCGCAGGTGGGCGGGGGTTTTCGGGCGCTCGCCGCGTATTACCTAGGTGAGGGCGATGCTGAGTTCATCGATGGAGTTGAACGGGTGGGAGGCGTTGT
>JBBSHU010000045.1:0-22940 GCA_038232455.1 Acidimicrobiales bacterium | reverse complement strand
GGCCCCGGCCCCCCCCCCCCCCCGCCCCCCGGCGCGCCCGGCCCCCCCCCGCCGGCCCGCCCCCCCCCCCCCCCCCCCCCCCCCCCCCCCCCCCCCCCCCCCCCCCCCCCCCCCCCCCCCCCCCCCGCTAACCACCTGTCCTCCGTTACCCGTTCCGGTCGGGTTTCCTGTCGCCACAGGGCGACCAGAAACCGGCCAGAACGAGCTGGCGATCAGCTCCCGCCCCGCTCCAAGACCCGGAGGATGTCGTCGCCGTAGCGCTCGAGCTTGACCGGGCCGATGCCCGGGCAGCGGGCCAGCTCGACCAGCGAAGCCGGCGCCTGCCCGGCGATGCCCTTGAGATGGGCGTCGCTCATGACCACGTAGGGCGGCATTTTCTCCTTTCGGGCCTGCTCGGTACGCCAGGCCCGCAGAGCCTCGAACGCCTCCTCGGCCGCCGGGGTGAGTTCGATCGCCGCCGCCGCCGACGGGCGCCGGGCCCTGCCCGCAGGCTCCACCACCGGCCGTTCGGGTGCCACCGCAGCCGCCGCGGCGGTGCCGGCGAGCTCGTCGAGGAACGGTGACGGAGCGGAGGCGTCGGCCAGGACCACCGCCGAGGTCCGGGCCCGGGTCACGGCCACGTGGAAGATGCGCCGCTCCTCCTCGATGTCGTCGGACAGCCGGTGCGGGAACAGCCCCGCCGACGCCCCAAACACGATGACCCGCGGCCATTCGCGCCCCTTCACCTTGTGCACGGTCGACAGGTGGACTCCCTCCCCTGCCGTTCCGGCGATCATCGACCGCAGCCAGTCTTCGAAGGTGGCCGGGTCGGGATGCAGGGCGGCGACCTGCTCGAGGGCCCACAGGTCGTCGCCGTGGGCAGATCGGTCGACGGCGCCTCGCGACGAGTCGAGGGCGTCGAGGGCCGTGTCGAGGCCCACCCGGGTCCGCACCACGGCCAGGACCGAGGCAGTGTCGCCGCTCTCCACCGCGCCGGCCACCACACCGATGTCGGCGACATAGCCGGCCACGCGGTCGCAGTCGTCGCCCGACAGCCACTCGGCCAGGCGCCTGAGCTCGCCCACCGACGTCTGCGGTCGCCTGGTCATCATCTTGAGCACGTTCGGCGCGATCCGGCGCGGCGGGCGGCGCACCGTGGCCAACACGTCGGCTCCCGAGATGTGGTCGGGGTCGATGCCCATGCGTAGGTAGGCGAGGGCGGCGGCCGACCCGGTGCGAGACAGCACCTCGGGCCCGACGGCGCGCGTGCAGGGCACCCCGGCTTCGGTGAGCAGCACCTGGATGGGCAGCAGCACCGAGTTGACCCGGGCCAGCACGGCGATGTCGGTGAGCTCGTCGCCCTCGTCCCGCCAGACGGTTACCTGGTCGCGCGCCGCGGCCGACAGATCGCCCACCCGGCGCAGGTCGAGATCGCCAGGCGCCTCGACCCGGTCCGGGGCGGGGGCGATGTGCTTGGTCAGCCGCCGGCAGTTGTAGCCGAGGAGGTGGCCGGCGCCGCTCACCACCGCGGGTGGGCAGCGGTAGTTGACCGTGAGGTCATAGGAGGCCGCCCCCGGGAAGTAGCGGTCGAAGTCGATGAGGAACCCCGGATCGGCGCCGGCGTAGCCGTAGATCACCTGGTCGTCGTCGCCCACCCCGAACACCGATGCCGCCGGCCCGGCCAGCAGGCGCAGGAGCAGGACGTGGGCAGGAGTGAGGTCCTGGAACTCGTCGACCAGAAGGGTCTTGGCCGGGGCCCGGGCCCGGCTACGGGTCTGAGGGTCGGCCAGGCAGATGGCCACGGCCCGGTAGATCTGCTCGTCGAAGTCGACCAGGTTGCGCTCGGCCAGCAGCGCCCGGTACACGGGGAACGCCTCGGCCACCCCGGCGGCGTCGGGGATACGGGCCTCGGCCTCCGCCGGGTGCACCAGTCCGAGGCGGATGAGCGACAGGGCGTCGAGATACGGCGCCAGGGGATCGGCGTTGGCCCGGTGACGAACCTTCACGACCGTCTCGACCAGGCCCCGGGCCTCCCGCTCCTCGATAACGCGCGGCCCACTGGCCATCGAGCAGATCGACAGCCCCAACGAGTTCAGCGTGCGGATGGTGGGCCGCAGGCCGGGTGTGCGCTCGCGCAGCTCGTCGGCCGCCTTGACGTTGTAGGCCACAGCGGTCAGCAGCTGAGGCTCGTAGCCCCGATCCGCGATCAAGTGGCCTAGGCGGGCGGTGAGGACCCTCGTCTTGCCCGACCCGGCAGGGGCAATGATGCGGGCCGGCCCCCCGGGATGGGTGACGGCGGCCATCTGGTCGGGCGCCAGCTCGGCGGCGGGCGCCTCGTTGCGGCCGCTGGTGAGCAGGCCGGAATCGATCGAATCGCGGTGGATGACCGCTTCGGCAACCGGCAGAGGTTGGCGGGGACCCCCGTCGCACCACACGGGGCGGCCGTCGCCCAGGACGAGGTCGCCAGGTCCACCGGGTTCGGCGGCACCGTCGATCCGGGCCGCCCGCACCGCGTGCCACCACACCGGCTCCTGGCCGGGCCGCCGGCCGTCGTAGGTGTTGGCCCAGACGAGGAACTGCAGGCGTTCCCGCCTCAGCTCGTAGGAGGGGCCGACGACGTAGGGCGGCCGGCGCTCGGACTCCGGCTGGCGCAACAGGTCGGCCTCCAGGCCCAGCTCCACCACCACCCGCCGCCGCTGGGCCCAGGCCCGGTGCAGCACACCCACGGCAGGCTCTGGTTCGGCGAGGGTCGCCTCGTCGACCACCACCCGTTCCACACCCTCCCACCCCGCGGGGGCGTCGGTGCCGGGGCCCACGACCAGGCCCCGGCCCAGGGCATCGGGACCGGGAAACGTCATGGTCGGGCACCGTATCGGGACGGTGGGACAGCCGGGGACTACTCGGGGCGGCGGCCCACCACCAGGTGATGGGGATGGGGGTACCCTTTGTGGAGCGGGAGGTGACGGACCTCGAGGCCCCCGGCCGTCATCCACTGGCCCATCTCGGTGGGGTCCACGAACGTCATCTCGCCACCCACGGTGATCCCCAGGACCCGTACCGCCAGCGTCTCCTGGACCCGGTTCCAGCGGAACTTCCAGGCCGGCGCCAAGGCCATCTCCTTGACGGCCAGGACTCCTCCCGGCGCCAGGTGGGCGGCACACTCCTCGACGAGTTGGCGCTGGGTGGCGGCGCCGAGGAGATAGGCCACGTCGACGACGACGATGGCGTCCCACGGTCCGGCGGGCAGCTCGCCGGGCGGGGCCACGGTGATGTCGACGTCGGCTCCGGTGGCGCGGGCCCGGGCCGTGGCCGCTCGGGCGTGGGGCACCTTTCGCTCGTCGACGTCGACCCCGACCACGCTGCGGGCGGGAGCGGAGACCGCCGCCAGCAGGGAGAACACGCCGTGGCCACATCCCACCTCCAGCACCCGGCCCGCGGCCGGGACCTGCGCCTCCACGGCTCGGAACGGGCAGGTCCACCACCGCAGCCGCACATGGGCCCGCACGCCGATCGGGGCGTCGTCGTACAACGACTGCACGCGGCGACTCACCCGGGTACGGCTTCGTCCCCAGGGTGCCCGGGGGAAGTCGTATCTCGGCCGAGACTCGACCGCGCTGCCCGCTTCGGAGCGTGCTGATCTATGAATCGACCGCTTCACAGCCGAACGCCTGACCAGCACTTTCGCTCCGCTCCACCGCTGTTCAAGGGGATAGATAAGCACGCTCCTCGGTCACTTCCACGCGTCGGCGGGGAAGGGCAGGTCGGCGTAGGTGGCCAGGGTGAAGCCCAGGCGAGCGACGGTCTGATGGGCGGCCGGGCTGGTCAGGGCATCGAGCTCGTCGGGCCAGTGGTAGTCCCACTCGTAGCGGTGGCGGTCGGGGTCATCGGACTCGCCGGGGTGGACGGTGAGCTCAAGCGACGGCGCACCATGGGTGGCCAGGCGTTCGAGGATCGTCCGAAGGTTGGCGTGGTCGAGCTTGCCCGCCACCTCGATGCCGGTGCCGTCGCGGGGATAGCGAAGCCCCGCCGCTCGGGCCCGGCGGCCAAGATGGCGGCCGAGCACGGTGACGCCGACGGCCAGGGGGGAGACGCCCCGGTAATGGGGAACCCGGACCGCAGGGATGTCGTAGCGGCAGGCCAGGGCGAGAACGACGGCTCCCACCGCCGGCCACAGGTGGAGGTGCTGATGGGCGTCGAGATGACCGATGGGGACTCCGATGTCGAGCACCGATTCGAGCTGGGCGGTGAACTCCCGTTCCAGGTCACCGGAGTCGACGCGGCCGGCGAGCATGCGCGCCAGCAGGCCCTTGTAGCTGTGGTGGAGGTGCCCACGGTGGTCGACGAGGGTCGGGATCTCCGTGGCCGACAGCAGGGGCGGATCCTCCCCCACCGCGGCCAGGTGCACGCCCACGCCCAGGGTCGGGACGTCGTCGAGCCAGGGCGCCACCTTGGGATAGGCGGGACCCAGGGCGAGCACCGACGTGCTGGTGACGATGCCCTCGCGATGACCCCGCAGGATCCCCGCCGAGATGCGCTCGGTGAGGCCGTAGTCGTCGGCGTTCACGATCAGCAGCCGAGCCTGTGGCTCCGGCGAACCCTCGGGCGGGGCGCCGAGATCGCTCACGAGATGTACGAGCCTCGCGCGAACAGCGACGTCAACACCATCAACCCTGCCGCGCTCATGCCCAGGGACCAGGCCCTCAGTCTCGGATGGGTCACCAGCAGCTCGGCGGCGGCCGCGAAGCAGGGGAACGCAGCCAGCACGTAGCGCCCCGACCCGAAGAAGTCCTTGGTGGAGAACGCAGCCAGGCCGACAGCCAGGAGGCTGAACCCCCCGTAGCCCCACCCGAAGCGACGGAACACCCGGGGCACGAAGGCCAGGGCCACGATCACCACCACCGGATGGGCCACGTAGGCCAACCAGGAGGGGGGGTCGCCGAAGTTGGCGACGCCTTTGAAGAACTCGACCTTGAGCCACGTGTGGGGCCCCGCACCCTGGCCCCAGTACTTCTCCACGTCGGCGAACAGGAAGGGGTGACCGAACCGTCGGGCGAGGAAAAAGGAGTAGGCGCCCAGCCCGGCAGCCGAGACCAGGATGGCGGCATCGCGCCAGCGGATACGGTGCAGATCGACCAGAGCTGGACGCCCCGACCCGGGCTCGCGATCCGGGGGCGGGCCATGCCCTGCCTCCTGGGCCGGCGGGCCCCCGATACCGCCGTCGACCCGCCCCCGGGGAAAGACCCCGCGCCGTTCCAGCGCCCGTATGACCAGTCCCGCCACCACGACCAGCCCGACGGGGCGGGCACCGGTGGCCACGGCGCCGGCCAACCCGGCCAACCACAAATGGTCCTTCTCCAGGAGCAGGAAAGCGCCCAGGGCGGCGGCGATGAACACGGCATCGGCGTACACGGCACCGAAGAGATAGAACGCGTAGGGGTAGAGGAGAAACAGGGCCAGAGCCGTCCACGCCGCTGTTGGCGAGAGTCGGTCACGGAACCAGGTCCAGACCATCGTGGCCACCCCACAACCGGCGGCCAGGGTGATGAGGATGCCGGCCAACAGGGTGCTTCCCACCACCGCACCACCGGCGCGCATGGCCAACGGGTAGGCGGGGAAGAAGGCCACGGACGACTGACGGCCCGGGGTGTAGGTGTAGCCGTGGTTGGCGATATCGCGATACCAGCCCGAGTCGAAATGAACCCATCCTTCGAGCCAGGGGACGCCGGGGAAGAACCCGGTGCGAGCATGGGACCAGGGCAGCCAGGCCACCGAGGCACCCACGACGGCCCAGAGACCCACAGCCAGGGCACCGAAGGCCACGGCGCCGTACCACCACGGGGCGCAAGGGCGACCATCCGCGGCTGCATCGGGTGGCCCGGAGCGGGTGGGAGCGGCTTGTCTCGACGGCATAGGTGCTGGGCGACGTCTCCCGGTCGCGCGAGGGCCGCGACGATCGAAGTTACCACCTGACGCCTGTTCGTCGGGGGCTCTCTGTCGAGGTTCGTAGGCTTGGCCCGATGAGCGAGCCGAGTCGACGCAGATCGCTGCCGGGGCGGGGCGGCCGCCCGGTCGTGGCCGCAGTGGAGGGGTCCCTCGTGGACGTCGTGCTCCCCGGCGGCGCCGGCGACGTCATCCGGTGGGAGGAACCAGTCCACGTCGGTGTCCCTTGCCCCCGAGGACCCCAATCCGGCCTACGACGAGGCCGAGCGCCTGTGGCACCTTCGGTTCCGGGCCCACCTGCCGGGCACCGTCGTGCTCCGCCTGGTTCGCGAACGGCCCGGGCTGCGACCGGTCAGGATCAGAGTCAGCCTGCGCATCGGCCGCAACCACTGAGGCCAACCTGGTTCACGGGGAGAGGCGCTGACGCTCCCAGGCGGCGTCGGCGGCTCGTCGGTAGACCACCCGGTCGTGGACCCGGTTCTCCCGGCCCGCCCAGAACTCCCACTCGGCGGGGACGAGTCGGTAGCCCCCCCACCACGGCGGCCGAGGTACCTCCTCACCTCGATGGCGGTCGGTGATCTCGGCGACGCGCGCCTCCAGCTCGTCACGGCTCGCCAGCGGCTGGCTCTGGTGGGATGCCCAGGCCGCCAGGCCATGGCCTCGGGGCCGGGTGGCGAAGTAGGCGTCGGCCTCCTCGCCGGCCACCGGGACCACCGGCCCCTCGACCCGAACCTGACGCTCGAGAGGAGGCCACACGAACACCAGAGCCCCCAGGCGTTGGCGGCAAGCTCGGTGCCCTTACGGCTGCGGGTGTCGGTGTAGGCGACGAGGCCTCGCTCGTCGAGACCCCGCAAGAGGACAGCGCGCGCCGAGGGCCGCCCGTCGGGTGTTGCCGTGGCCAGAACCATGGTCTCGGCGCCCACGGGCAGGCGCTCGGATGTCAGGCGGCCGAGATGTCAGGCGGCCGAGATGTCAGGCGGCATGGCGGGGTTGCGACCGGGTCGCACGGGTCCGCCGGCGCCGGACCCGCCTCCGTTCCGTCTCCGTGAGGCCGCCCCACACCCCCTGTTCCTCCCGGTTGGCCAGGGCGAACAGCAGACACTGCTCCCGAACAGGGCAGATGGCGCAGATGGCTTTGGCCGGACCGGCTTCGTCGTCGGTGATTGGAAAGAACACGGCCGTGTCAGCAGTTCGACACGCTCCCGACTCTCTCCAGTCTTCCTCGTCGAATCGTTCTCGCATTGCCATGTCGGCATGTACAACGCCGCCGGGCGTTCGCGAATTTCCGGCCACGCCGCCCAAGGCCGAGAGAGGCGCAGGGTATCGTTCGACCTCCAGATCGACAGAGGGCGGTTACGGCATGGCAGGGTCAACCGGCGGCAGGGCACGGCCGGGGCCATCGAGGTGAGCGACCGACGGCGGATAGTGGTCACCGGGATGGGCGCCGTCACGCCCCTGGGCCTGACCGTGGACGCCACATGGGAGGCAATGGTGGCGGGGCGGTCGGGCGTGGGTCCGATTCGCTCGTTCGACCCGGCCCCGCTTCCCGTGCGTATCGCCGCCGAGGTGGTCGGTTTCGACGCGTCGGAGCACTTCGACAGTCGCGACACCCGGCGCATGGACCGTTTCGCCCACCTCGGCCTGGTGGCCGCACGCCAGGCCGTGGCCGAGAGCGAACTCGATGTCGCCGCCCGGCCCGGGCGGGTGGGCGTGGTCTTCGGGTCCGGCCTCGGGGGGATGACCACGCTCGTCGAGCAGGCTGGCGTACTGGCGGATCGGGGGCCCAGCCGGGTCAGCCCGTTCCTCGTGCCCATGATGATCCCGAACATGGTCGCCGGCCAGATAGCCATCGACACCGGCGCAACAGGCCCGACCTCGTGCACGGTCACGGCCTGTGCAGCATCGGCCACGGCCATCACCGCTGCCGCCGACCTCATCCGCCTCGGCCGGGTCGATGCCGCCATCGCCGGCGGCTCGGATGCCGTCATCAATCCTCTGTGCGTCGCCGCCTTCGCCCAGATGAAGGCCCTGTCCACTCGCAACGACGACCCGGCGACGGCGTCGCGGCCCTTCGACATCGACCGCGACGGTTTCGTGGTGGGTGAGGGCGGTGGCGCCCTCGTGCTCGAGGAACGGGAGCACGCCTTGGCCCGGGGGGCCACGGTGCTGGCCGAACTGGCGGGCCACGGGTCGAGCTCCGACGCCCACCACCTCACCGCCCCCGACCCGGCAGGGGCGGGCGCCATGGCCGCCATGCGGGCGGCGCTCGATGATGCCGCCATCACCGCCGACGCCGTGGGCTACCTCAACGCCCACGGCACATCGACTCAGCTCAACGACCGCACTGAGGCGCTGGCCGCCCGCCAGGTCCTGGGAACCCGGGTCCCGGTGTCGTCAACCAAGTCGATGACGGGCCACCTGTTGGGCGCGGCGGGGGCAGTGGAGGCGATCGCGTGCATCCTCGTCCTCCGCCACCACGTGATCCCCCCGACGATCAACCTCCGGAGACCCGACCCGGAGTTCGGTATCGACCTGGTGGGCGGCGAGGCCCGGGACTCACCGGCGACCGTCGCCCTCTCCAACAGCTTCGGCTTCGGCGGCCACAACGTCACCCTCGTGTTCCGGACCCCCTGACGACTCGGGTACAGAGCCCGAGTCGGGTCCGCGCTGGCCGGCTTCGGCCGGAGCGGCCGCCAGGGCGCGCTGGTAGCGAGATCGGTAGTCGCCGAGAAAGTCGCTGAGGTGCTCGAGGGCCTCGGCCGAGCCCCGTAGCGTGGACCATCCCAAGGAGGCCAACCGGTAGGTGCGGCGCGCCGGGCCGGCGGCGGATGCATCCCAGGCGGACTCCACCAGCCCCGCCCCATCGAGGCGGCGTAGGAGCTGGTAGAGGGGGCCGGCTCCGTCGGAGTCGAATCCCAGAGACCTGAGCCGGTCGATCAGGTCGTAGCCGTGACCCGGTTGCTCGGCCAGTAGGAGGAGCAGGCACGGACGCAGCATCACCTTCGGATGGGAGAGATCCTCGTGATCTCGCCGTCGATATAGTCCCCCGCGCCGCTCATTGACGATCCTCCCGTTCGGGCCGCGGACGGCCGTCGGTCACCTCAGCCCGCCACAGGACCAGGAGGGCCGGCCAGCCGAGGGCGATGCCACTGCCGAGCATGGCGCCCGCAACCACATCGGAGAGCCAATGAGCGCTGAGGTAGACGCGGCTGACCGCCATCACCGACACGTACAGGGCGGCCCGACGTTCCCATACCCACCGGGCGTGTCCGGCCGGGAGCAGGGCGATCACCACCCCGACCGCAGTGACCGCGGCGGCGACAGAATGGCCCGAGGGGAACGACGCCCCAGACGTTGCCATCAGGCTTCCCGATGGCCGGGGTCGGTCGAGCAGAGCCTTACTGGTACCGATGAGCACCTCCGACGTGGCCACGGCCAGTGCGAAGGCGGTGAGGTGTAGCCAGTGCCGTCGCCAACACAGCAGCACGATCGCCAGGACTCGTAGCATCCAATTGCACCAGGTGCCCCCGAGGAAGTCGAACCCCTTGGCCGCCGACACCACCGGCGACGCCCGAAGATCGGTCATGAGGTCGAGGACCCGGTCGTCGCCCCACTGCAGCACGCTCCGGGCCGACGTGATCCACACCACCACATACAGGACGAGGGCACCGGCAATCAGGACACCGGCCAGACGCAACGTCCGGCGGGGATCGGCCAGCATCGTCCCCTGGTCCTTCGCCGGCAACCTCACTCGCGTCGCCCAGACACCGGCCTGCCCGCACCGCCCAGTCCGGTGAACCAACGGGCCGACGTGCCCGACATGACACCGAGGCCGGCTCCGCCGATCACGTCGATCGGCAGGTGGGCCCCGGCGTAGACCCGACCGAAGGCCACGCCGGCGGCCGCTGCGAATGGAGCGGGTCGCCACCGGTACGGCATCGAGGGGGCCACGACCGAGGCGAGGGCGAAAGCGACGGCAGCGTGACCAGACAGGTACCCGTGGCCGCGGCACCTTTCCCGAAGATGCACGCCACCCAACAGGCCTGCTGGTCGGGGCCGCGACACCAACACCTTGACGAGCTTGCCCGCCCACCACGCCGCCTGGGTCGCGCCCAGAGCAGCGCCCCTCAGGCGGCGGTCCCCACTCACCGCCGAGATGAGGACCACTGCTCCGAACGACCCGGCCAGACTCCCCAGCTGCATCGGGCCCCAGGCCAGGGGCCAGATGGTATCCGGCAGTTCGTTCACCCGCCTGAACGCCCGCTCCTCCCATGACGGCAGGGTCTTGGCCACGCTCACCGCGGCCCAGGTCACACTCAACACGGCGGTACCGCCCACGAGCGCGACCGTCTCCGAGTGCCGCATCCGACGGTTCCCGATCGTACGCACCTAGATGTACCCGCGACGTGCAAGGGCGCGGATGCTGAGCCAGCCGGGCACGATCGGGATCCAGTAGGTGGCCAGGCGGTAGCTGAGGACGGCGGCCACCGCCGGTCCCGAGGCCATGCCGACGCCGGTGAGTCCAGCCACGAGCGTGGCCTCCAGGGCACCCAGGCCGCCCGGAGTGGGCGCCGCCGCGGCGATGATCGACGAGCCGAGATACACCGCTCCCACATCGGCGAACGACACCCCGCCATGGAAGGCCGCGACGGCGGCGACCAGGGCGGCGACGTAGGACATGGTCAATCCCACTGACCCCCCGAAGAGGGCGGCGAGCTTCACGGGTGATCGTCCCAGCGCGGCGATGCTGGAAAAGGAGCGCTTCACGTTCCCCACCACATGGGTGCGCACCAATCGGCGACCCCGTCGGGTCGCGCCGACGACACCTGCGAGTACGAACAGGGCGGCCACGGCCACGAGCAGTTTGCTTCCGCTCGGGATCTTGAACGCGCTTCCGCCGCCCTGCCCGGCCCAGGTGAAGAACAGGGCCAGAAGGACCATGTGCATGAGGGCTCCGGCGAGCGAGTTGACACCGACACCCGTCACCGCCTCCGCCGGCTCGACGCCTGACTTTCGGAGGAAGCGCACGTTCAGCGTCATGCCAGCGACATTGGCCGGGGTGACGCGATTGACGAACGACGACGCCACCTGCACACCGACGGCGGGCATCAAGGGGAGGTGCCCGGGAATGCTCCCGGCCAGGCCAATGGCGGCGAAGACGTACGTGGCGAGGGACGTGACGAGAGAGACGAGGAGCCAGGCCCAGTTCGCCGAGCCCAGGGCGCGGAAGCTGTCGTTCACGCTGGCAAGCTGGGGAAGCAGGACGTAGAACGCGCCGGTCAGTGCGGCGATGGTCAGCAGCGTACGGGGCCGCACGCGCACAAGACGCTCCAGCGGGACCGCTTCGGCGGTGGCCGGGGTGACGGCCGAACGGAGCCCGCCGAGAACGGCCTTGGACTGCTGCCTGCGGGTGGCTGCCGACAACGCCAGTGGCTGTAGGTACGGGGCGGCGGTGCCGAGGTCGGCCTCCCCGAGAACCCGCCGGGCGGAGGCGACGGCCCGGTCGGGGCCCACGAGGAGAGCCAACGAGGCCACCAGCTCGGCCCGGTCGATCGCCTGCATCCGGGGCGTGGACGACTCCTCGGCGAAACCGAAGTCGATCAGCACCGGTCTTTCGGCCCGCACGAGCACGTTGGCGGCCCGAAGTGAGCGATGAGCGATGCGGGCGCGGTGCAACATGGCCACTTCTCGCCAGGTCGCGTCGAGGATCTCGTCGTCGATCTCGGCGGCCTCGAGAGAGTCGAGGCGCGGTCCGGCGATGTCCTCGAGGGCAAGGGCCATGGAACCGTCGGGAAGAGAGGCCAACCCCTCCACCTGTGGGCACCTGACCTCCGCCTGGCGGGCGAGAAGGAGGAGGAACGCCTCATGCTCCACGCCATGCTTGAGGGAAAGCGACGGCCAGTCGTCGTTGGGCCCCCGCAGAAGCAGGGCACGGTAGCCGCGGTACAGGAGATCGGCATCCCGGCTGTCACGTCCGTAGACCTTGACGAAGGTGTGCCCACCCTCTGGGCCGATACCCACGTAGAGCTGGGCCCGGCCGCCCTCGGCGCGCTGGAGGGCGACGCTCGTCACGGCGAGGCCGGCTTCTCGCAAGGACGCGACGATCGCCGCCGGTGCCGGTCGACGGTTGGGCGCGCCGAACGCGACCAGGAGGGCCGCGCCGATCGATGCTCCGGCGGCGAGAGCCAGGAGCAGCCCCGGCGTGCCACTGCGCCCGGCGACGGCCATCACCAGAGCGAGGACGACGAGGGCAACATCGGCAGCCCGCCGCCAGGAGCGGCTGAGCCAGGGCTTGCCTATCATGACCACCGCCGCAGCGCCGGCCACATAGGCGAGTGGAGGGAACCGGGCGGAGGCAACCCACGTCGTGCCGGCGACGGCACCCACCAATGTCTGGGACAGATCCAGCACGCGGGTGAGCAGCTCCATGACGGCGGCTCCGGCAACGGCCGCGACGACCACCATCCCGAGTCGGCGCCACCGCCGACGAACGACCAGGGGGACTACGACGACCACCGGTGTCGCCACCGACGCCACCTGGGCCAGTGCCAGTGCCAACTCGCGAACCGACAGTGGCACCCGCGACACGGTCCGCTGGAAGTCGGTGGTGAGGCCCTGGGCGGTGTTGGTACCGATCGACATGAACCCGGCCAGCAGGGCGACCGCCACTGTCCACGACACCAGCCGCACGACGTCACCCGGATGGCGGTAGTAACGGTCGCCCGGCGGACGAAGGTCGAGCCCGTCGGACTGGGCCAGGTCTGTGTCGGCCACCGACGGCGCGATCACGTCGACCGGCTCCCGGGCGACATCGTGGGTCATGACCCTCCGGGGCAGTCCACCCCGGCACCGCACAGACGCAGTCTGTTCCCATGCCGGACCGATGCCGCCAGCTCGGCGCGGGGTTCGGCCCCCAGCGCCCGGTCGGCGTCGAACATGAGCGTCGCGGTGGCGGGGCCGGCGAACGAGAAGCGGTAGGTGATGCACCCGCCGGGGAACAGGTACGAGCGGGTGCTGCGCAGGTTGGGTGCGAGGCGCTCGGGCCGCTCGAACCGGCGCATGCCTACCTCGTCGCTCGGCACCTCCGTCGCCCCGGTAACGGCGCAGTCGCCCGGTGGCAGCAGCGTCGCCTCCACAGCGTGGGGCCCACCCCGGTCGGAGTCGAGCCAGAACGATGCTCGATTGCGGCGGACGTGGGCACCGCCCAGCTTCCACCCGGCCGGAAGCGAGTCGACGCAGGGGACCGAGGTGGCCGAGGGCACGGCCTGGGCCATGAGGATCATCAGGCCGCCCGTACCGCAGGTGGGCGTTCCACTCACGCCCAGGTCGTATGCCGGCGACACCAGGCCAGCCGTTGCCCCGACGGCGAAGATGGCGCCGGCCAGTCCGGCGACAACGAGGGCGAGGCGCCTGAAGCTCCAGCGCTGCAGCCCGATCGGGCGCCGCTCGGGGGCCAGGGCGCGGAACTGCGCCAACAGGTTGCGACCATCGCGTTTCATCATCGTGCGCAGCTGCGTCGGGCTGGCGACCCCGCGCGCAGCGGCGAAGGCCTCGGCGATGTCGTCCGGGGTGAAGAACCGGAGGGCATGCTGGTACACACGTTCGGCGTCGGTGCGCACGGCGAGTACGAGCATCATGTTGGCCAGGTCGACGGCCTGGCGCCAGGGTGACGGGCGGACCTGGACGAAGAACGTGTCGATGACGAACATGTGGCCGTCGCGCACCAGCAGGTTTGCCGGCTTGATGTCCCGGTGCGCGAGGCCGGCGTCCCAGAGTTGGCGAATGATGGCCAGTCCCTGGTCGATCACTCCGTCGTCGACCTCGGCGTCGGCGATCTCGATGGCCCCGTCGAAGAACTCGGTGACCAGCAGGTACTCCCGTTCCGGGGTCAGCTCCACGATTCCGAAGGGCACCGCCGTGGGAATGCCGATGTCGCTGAGGAGCCGGGAGGCGTAGTCCTCGTACTCGACGAGGCGACGGACCGACTGGAACGGAGCTTCGTCCTCGAGGCGTCCGTAGAGGATGGTCCGGCCCAGCTTGTACCACCGGTCAGCCCGAACGTGGCTCATGGCGTAGAGCTTCCCGAACAGATAGGTGTCGGGGTTTCCGGCCACGCAGATCCGAAGCGGGGTCGAGCCCCCCGAGCCCTCCAGCCCAACCGGCGTGACATCGACGACGGTGAGACCAAGTTGATCCTGCACGGCTTGGCGCAGGGCCTCGCCACGACGTCCGCCGACGTCGAGATGCGCGGTCTTCGCCCGCCGGTAGGAGACGGGGAACACCTCGTTCGGGGTGAAGATCCGGAAGGCGTTGAGGACGATGGCGACGGTGAGAACCACCCCCACGACGATGTCGGAGGGATGGTAGACGCCGAGGTACAACTCGGCGGAGGCAAACAGGGCCACGGCAACGGCCGAAACGCCCTTGGCGATGGTCCGGGGGCGTCCGGCGACGACGAGCCCGTAGGCGACCCCGAGCCAGACCATGGTGAGCACGGCCACCGGTGGGGCCGGCATGGAAAACCCTGCCCAACGCCCGATGATGGTCACGTCGTAGGGCCGTGGCCGGGAGAACCCGTGATAAATGAGGTTGCCGACGAACTCGAGGACGACGAGGCAGGCGAGGAAGGTGAACAGGTGGCGCCATCGCCGGAGGGCGATGAGCGCCAGGATCAACACGACGGCGGACGTCGTGACAAGCCAGCCCGAATCGATGCGATGGACGGCGCTCATGACGCCGGTGAGCCAGTCGGTGCGTAGAGCCGCAATCGGTCGAAGGAGAGCGGCGTCTTCCCGCTCGGTGAGGCGGCGCGCCGATTCGAGATTCGTCGCGACGACCACCCAGACGAGCACGCCGACCGACGCAGCCAGCCAGACCTTGCCACTCGGGCCGATCTTCCTGGGGAACGGCGGAGGGGCGCCTGAGGGGCGGCGGCGGCGACCGTGGCGTTCGACCGTCGGCGGGAGAGGCAGCTCCTCGACAGGGGCCGATCCGCCCGGGGTCGCCGTGCCCGCCGCGTCGGTCGTCACCGCAGTCCCTTCGCCGTCAGCCAGGACGAGGCGACCTCGCCAACGCCGGTCCCGCCGGCCACCCGAGCGTTCAGGCCCCGCAGGTCGTCGGTCGTCAGGTGGCTGGAGACGGCGTCGACCAGCTCGACCAGTTTCGGGCCGCCCCGGTTGGCGACGTCGGTACGTACCAGCGGGGTGACGTTCTCCGCCGGGCGCAGGCCCCGGTCATCGGTCAGCTCGACCAGGTCGGCGCCGGCGACGGCCGGATCGGTGGTGAAGCGCCATCTCGACGGCGCCCGACTTCAGCGCCTGACGGGTGAGCGGGCCACCGGCGTCGAGCGACACGACCTCTTTGAACCGCAGCCCGTAGACCTGCTCCAGTCCCAAGAGGCAGAACGGGCGGGACGAGCATTCGGGCGGTCCGCCAAAGGTGAGCTCGGGCGCAATCTGGGCCACATCGCTCAGCGAGCGCAGCCCGTGACGATCGGCTGTCTCGCGAGAGACGACGAAGACGTTGGCGTCCTGCGCCGGCGCCGGGGCAAGGGCCCTCATCGGCGTGCCCTCGAGAGTCTGCACCAGGGCACGATGGGTCTGGTCCGCGTCGGCACCGGGCTGGACCGACCCGAGGCTGAGGAATTGCACCGCAGTCCCCGCATATTCGGGCACGAGGTCGACCAAGCCGTTGGCGAGAGCGGGTGCGACGAACTCACGGGGACCGAGGTCGAACGTCCGCTGCACCGGGAACCCGCCACCCTCCAGAGCCTGGCTGTACAGCTCGGCCAGCAACGTGCTCTCGGCGAAGTCGAACGATCCGATCCTGATGCGGTCGCGGCCTGCAGCGTTCGAGCCAGCCGGTCTGGCCGATCCGGAGCTGCACGCGGCGAGTCCCACCACCATCGAGGCGAGGACGCAGATCCTGATCCGGCGACCGCTCCGCATCCCTCCCTCCCGAGAACGAGACAGCACGGACCGAGAAGTCTTTCACAGCCCTCCTGCGAGCGACGGGGACGCGTAGGATCCGGCCGGCGGGTTGTCGCGAAGGGAGAGACCACGGCCGGGACGCATGCCAATCCGAACCGTTCATGGGTGCGGCGGCGCAGCGATGTCGTCACCGTCGCCGTCGGGCTGGCAGTCCTGGGCGCAGGTATGGTCGCCGTGCGCCACGGCTCGGTCTCGGTCCTGGAGAAGGACAGCTTTCATGCCGTGAACGACCTCCCTGGGGCCCTGTACCCGGTGCTGTGGCCGTTCCAGCAGCTCGGGGCTCTCCTCGTCGGACCGGTCGTGGCCATCGGTGCCGCCGCGTCGCGCCGGTTCCGCCTGGCCGCCGCGGTGATCCTCGCCACCCTGGCCAAGCTGGGGCTCGAGCGGTTGGTAAAAGTGATCGTCAGCCGTCAGCGGCCCGGAACCTCCGTCGGCCCCGGGGTGCACCTACGGGGAAACGTGAGTGCCGGCGGCGAGAGCTTCGTGTCGGGCCATGCCGTGCTCGTCACCGCCCTGGCCGGCCTGGTGTCGCCGTACCTGCACGGTCGGTGGAAGATCGTTCCGTGGACGATCGTCTTGCTGGTCATGGTCACCCGGGTCTACGTCGGTGCCCACAATCCGCTCGATGTGCTGTGCGGCGCCGGGCTCGGGCTGGCCATCGCCGGATGCCTCAACCTGGCCTTCGGCCTGCCTGCGGACAGCCAGGAGCATGCGTCATCCGATTCCTAACTACGACGTCTTGTCGGGAAGTGGTGGGCGGTGGTGGCGTGATAGTCGCGTTCGTCGGGTCCCCACGGGCTGGTGTGGATGGTGGCTTCGGTCAGCCGGGGAATGTCGTGGAGCAGCCGGTGGTGGGCTTCGTGGGCGATGGTGTGGGCGTCGGCCAGGGTGAGCTGCGCGTCGGACGTGATATCGGCTTCCGCCCTCAGGTCGTGGCCGACCCACCGGATCCTGACGCTCTCGACCCCGTGGACGCCCGGCACCGAGCTCAAGACCCGGTGGACATCGTCGACCAGGTCGGGGTCCACGCTGTCCATGAGCCGACGGTAGATGTCCCGGGCCGCGCCCTTGAGCACAACGAGAATGGCAACGGTGATGAGCAGGCCCACGATGGGGTCCGCCGTCTCCCAGCCGGCAGCGACACCGAGGGCGCCCACCACCACGGCCAGCGACGTGAGGCCGTCGGTGCGAGCGTGAAGGCCGTCGGCTACCAGCGCGGCTGACCCGATCTTGCGCCCGACACGAATGCGGTAGACGGCAACCAGTTCGTTCCCGGCGAAGCCGACGATGCCGGCCACGACGACCCAGCCGACGTTGCGGACGGCATGGGGATGCATGAGTCGTTGGACGGCCTCCCACGCGGCAAGGCCGGACGAGGCGGCGATCATGACCACTACGAAGATGCCGGCCAGGTCCTCGGCCCGGCCGTACCCGTAGGTGTAGCGCTTGGTGGGTGGCCGGCGGCCGAGCACGAAGGCGATGCCGAGAGGCACGGCCGTGAGAGCGTCGGCGAAGTTGTGGATCGTGTCGCCGAGCAGGGCCACCGATCCGCTGACGGCCACCACCGCCAACTGGAGAACGGCGGTGAGAGCCAATCCCCCGAGTGAGACCTTGAGTGCACGAATGCCGTCGGCGCTCGCAGTGAGGGCGGTGTCGATCGACTCCCCGGCATCGTGGCTGTGCGGCGAGAACACGCCCGCCAACAGGCCTCGCAGCCCCCGCCCCCCGTGGCCGTGGCCGTGGTCGTGGTCGCCCTCGTGATCGTGGTGGGGTTGGTGCGCGTGGTCGTGGGTGTGGTTGCTCATGTGCCGACCTGGTGCCTCCTCCTAACCTGGGCTGCCACCCTAGGTTGTCGCTCGTGCTACCTCATCAGGCTCCCCGACGTCACCAGGTCGCGTTCGAGGACTCCGGGAACCACAGACGAACCCGGGTCCCGCCATCGGGCGCCCGCTCGGCCGACACCGTCCAGCCGTGGGCCTCGGCCACCTGGCGCACGATGGCGAGCCCCAGGCCCGACCCCGGAAGCCGATGCGCGTCGCCGGAACGGTAGAACCGGTTGAACACATGGGGTAGGTCGGCGGCGGCGATGCCGGGCCCGTGGTCACGCACCACCAGCTCGCCGCCGGCCACGCTGATCTCGATCGACCCACCGGGCGGGCTCCACTTCGCCGCGTTGTCGATCACGTTGGTGATGGCGCGATCGAGGCGACCGGCCACACCGGTCACGGTCACCGCGTGCAGATCGGTCTCGAAGGTCAGCGCCGGGGCCCGTCGCTGGGCCCGAGCCACCGCCGTCGCCGTGAGCTCGTCGAGGCGGACGTCGACACCGGGCTCGTCGTCGCCCTCATGGCGGGCCAGTTCGATGAGGTCGGAGACCAGTAAGCTCAGGTCTTCGGTCTCGTCGCGCAGCTCGCCCAGCAGGGGGGCATGTTCCTCCATACCCGGCTCCCGCAGCAGGAACTCCACATTGGTCCGCAGGCTCGTGAGCGGGGTTCGCAGCTCGTGGGACGCGTCGGCCACCAGGGTGCGCTGGGCGTCGAGCGAGCGCTCGAGGGCGGCGACCATGTCGTTGAAGCTGGTGGCCAGGTCGGCCAGCTCGTCGTCGCCTTCCACCGGCACCCGGGTGCCCGGGCGCCGGGCCGCGGCCACGTTCTTCGCCGCGGCCCGGAGGCGTAGGACCGGGGCGAGGGCGGCCTCGGCCACCACCCGTCCAGCCGCACCGGCGACCACCACACCTACGGCAGTCACGATCATGAGCACGACCAGGAGGCGGTGGAGCAACTGGTCGACGCGGTCGAGCGGTGCCGACAGCTCGACGGCCCGGCCGGGCCCGACCGGTCCGATCAGGACGCGCAGGTGGGAGCCGACGACGTGGACGTCGCGGAAGGTGGTGCCCTTTCGCCCCGCCGCTGCGGCACGGGCGTCGGCCACGAACGGCAGGGTCAGGCTGTCGGGGCGCAGTGGCGTCACCTGGCCGTCAGCCGTCACCAGTTGGCCGTCGCCCTGGATGAGGTCGGCCGAGCCCGATGTCGGGCCGGCCAGCAGGAGCATCTGGCGACGGAGTCCGTCGTCGACCTGCGAGCGCGTGCTGGCGGCGACGGCGACGTAGATGATGATCGAGGCCATGACCAGGGTTGCGGCCACCGCCCCCGTCGCAACCAGGGTGAGCCGGTTCCGAAAGCTCATTCTTGGCGCAGGACGAAGCCCACGCCTCGCAGGGTGTGCAACACCCGGGGCTCACCGCCCGCCTCGGTCTTTCGCCGCAGATAACCGACGTAGACATCGAGGGAGTTCGACGCCGCCCCGAAGTCGTACCCCCACACCGCCTCGTAGATGGCGCTGCGGGTAAGGGCCCGCTCGGGGTTGGCCAGGAAGAGCTCCAGCAGGGCGAACTCGGTGCGGGTCAGGTCGAGGGGGCGATCGCCGCGGGTGGCCCGGTGAGCCACCGGGTCGAGCACCAGGTCGCCCACCCGAAGCTCGGCCGTCTCGTCGGCCCCGGCCCGGCGCAGGAGTGCCCGCAGCCGGGCCAGCAACTCCTCCACCGCAAAGGGCTTGGTCAGGTAGTCATCGGCGCCGGCATCCAGCCCGGCGACGCGGTCGGACACCTCCTGGCGGGCGGTCAGCAACAGGACCGGTGTCCGGTCGCCCATCCCCCGCAACCGGCGCGTCACCTCCAGCCCGTCGAGCCCGGGCATCATCACGTCGAGCACGACGGCATCGGGAGCGGATTCACCTACGGCAGAAAGTGCCTGGCGGCCGTCGGCGGCGGCGTCGACGTGGTATCCGGCCTGGCGCAGGATGCGCCCGAGCGACGCCTGCAACGCCGGTTCGTCGTCAACCACCAGGATCCTCACCGTCACATGCTGGCCCAAAGCCGCCCGGGCCACGCCCGTCGGCCGTAGGTGCCCGACAGAATTGAGGATCTTCTTAGGCGCCCCTTCGGTCGTTCTCATCGTCGGTGTGGTCCACTGGGTGCATGCCTGAAACCCCCCAATCGCGCCCGTCCGCCGTTCCCACCCGGCTGCGCTGGCTCGCCGCCCCCCTGGCGGCCGCCGTGGCCATCGGCGCCTACGCCATGGTGCCCACGCTCGCCGGTGCCGACTCTCCCCCCACTCTGGCACCCATCTCGGCCGGCGACCTCCTGGCCAAGGTCGAGCAGGCCAATGTCCCGGGCCTGTCCGGCGAGATCACCGTCAAGTCCAACCTCGGGCTGCCCGACGTGAGCCAGTTCGTGGGCGACAGCGGTAGCTTCGCCACCAACCTCATCACCGGTTCTCACACCATCAAGGTCTGGGAGGCCGGCGGCAACGCGCGGATCGCCCTGCCGTCGACCCTGGCCGAGACCGACGTGGTCCACAACGGCAACGACGTGTGGGTCTGGGACAGCGCCGGCCAGCAGGTCCGCCACCTGGCCGTGCCGCCGCACGACGCCACCGGCGACGGCGACGGCGAGCACGCCGACGATTCGGATGGTGCCTCGGCCACCGATCCCGCACCCACGCCCCAGGCTCTCGCCGAGCACTTCCTCAGCGCCGTCGACCCCACCACCCGGGTCCTGGTTCGCGACACGGCCACCGTGGCCGGTCGCCCGGCCTACGAGCTGGTCCTGGCTCCAAGGTCGGGCACCGCCCTCGTTGCCGACGTCGTCGTGGCCGTCGACTCCGCCTCCGGCCTTCCGTTGCGGGTGCAGGTGCTGTCCCGTGACTCGGGCACACCCGCCGTCGACGTGGGCTTTAGCTCCGTCGACTTCTCCGTTCCGTCGGCGTCCACCTTCGCCTTCACTCCTCCGCCCGGGTCAACCGTCACCGAGGCCCATTCCGCGGCCGAGCTGTTCCTGCCCGCAGGGGGCGGCGATCACCGCAAGGGTGACCACGGTGCCAACAAGGCTCCGGCCGCCGACCCGTCCGCCGCTCCTGCGAACGACACCCACGCCCGACCCACCGTCGTCGGCAAGGGCTGGGATGCGGTGACGATCATCGATCTCGGATCCGACGCCAGCGCCAACTCGGGCCTCGCCACGCTGGCCAAGCTCGGCAGCGCGGTCCAGGGCCCATGGGGCTCCGGGCGTCTCATTCACACCACACTGGTGAACGCCCTGTTCACCAACGACCACAAGCTGGTGATCGGGTCGGTGCCCGAGGCGGCCCTCGAAGCCGCCCTCGCCGGCCATTGACCGAGGCTCCAGCCGCCGAAACGCTCGCCATAGAGACCACGGGGCTCACCAAGAAATTCGGTGAGCAGGTGGTGGTCGACGATCTCGACCTCGCCGTTCCCCGGGGTTCGGTCTTCGGCTTCCTCGGGCCCAACGGCTCGGGGAAGACCACCACCATCCGAATGCTCCTCGGTCTGGCCTTCCCGTCGGCCGGGCGCATCCGGCTCCTCGGGCGGCCGCCCACCGACGGCGCCGCCCTCACATCGGTCGGCGCCGTCATCGAAGGCCCCGCTTTCTACCCCTTCCTGTCGGGCCGCTCCAACCTCGAGCGCCTCGACGCCGTGGGCCCGGGCCCGGGCCGATCCGGCCGGCGTCAGCGGGTGGACGAGGCCCTGGAGCGGGTGGGCCTCACCGGTGCGGCAACCAAGCGGGCCAAGGCCTACTCCCTGGGCATGAAGCAGCGGCTGGCCCTGGCTGCCGCCCTGGTGCGTCCGGTGGAGCTGCTGGTGCTCGACGAGCCCACCAATGGACTCGACCCTCAGGGAACGCGCGAGGTCCGCAGCCTGGTGCGCAAGCTGGCGGCCGATGGCACAACCGTGTTCCTGTCCAGTCACCTCTTGTCGGAGATCGAGCAGGTCTGCACCCATGCCGTCGTCCTGTTCAACGGTCGCACGGTGGCTCAGGGGACCCTTCCCGAGCTACGGGAGGCCCAGCGCCCCACGCTGCGCGTCGAGACACCCGACCCCGTCGAGGCTCTCGCCGCCCTGCGGGCCATTGCCGGTATCGGCCTCGTCCAGCAAGCCGACGACGAGGCCGTGCAGGCCAATTCGGCCGTGCTGCACGCCGAGCTCCTCGGTGCCGCGTCCGAGGACGTCAACGCCACGCTGGTCGGCGCCGGGGTGCGGGTCCGGGCCCTGCACAGCGTGCAGCCCACCCTCGAGGACCTGTTCGTGGCCCTGACCGGGGAGGGTTTCGATGTTGCTCAGTGAGCTCGGCCTCACGTTCGGCCGTCTCCGCACCCGCTGGCTGCTGCTCGTGCTCGCCGCTATCCCCGCCCTCCTGTCGCTGGCCGTGCGGTTCGCCGGCGGCCCCGAGGGCGGCCACGGCCCGACGTTCCTCGACCAGGTGTCGCACAACGGCGTGTTCGCCGCCCTGGCCGGGCTCACCGTGGTCGTGCCGTTCTTCCTGCCCCTCGCCGTAGCAGTCATTGCCGGGGACGCCATAGCCGGCGAGGCCAGCCTGGGCACCTTGCGCTACCTGCTCGTGCGGCCGGTCGGCCGTACGCGCCTGATCTTCTCCAAGTTCGCCACCGCCGTCGTGTTCTGCGTGGTCGCCGCCCTGGCCGTGGCCGTCACCGGACTGGTCATCGGCTGGCTCCTCTTTCCCGTCGGCGAGGTCGTCACCCTGTCGGGCACCACGGTCGGGGCATGGGACGGCGTCGTCCGGGCGCTCGCGGCCGCCGGGGTGGTGGGGGCCTCGATGATCGGCTTGGCCGCCATCGGCGTTCTCATCTCCACGTTCACGGAGTCGCCGGTAGGGGCCATCGCGGCCACAGCCGGGCTGGCCATCCTGAGCCAGATCCTCGATGCCATCCCCCAGCTGCACGCCATCCACCCGCTGTTGCTCACCCATGCCTGGCTCAGCTTCGGCGACCTCATGCGCACGCCGGTCGCCTGGGGCAACATCGTCCAGGACCTGGTCATCCAGGCCTGCTGGGCCACCGTGCTGATGCTCGCCGCCTGGGCCCGCATGACCACGCGCGACGTGCTCGGCTGACAGTCGCTCCTAGCGGGAGTTTCCGGGCTATCCCGATGAGCTGATCTCCAGCCCGCTCGGAACGTTCTTCCAAAGAAGCCCCTGACCAGCGCGTTTGTGCTGGT
>JBBSHU010000044.1:0-23154 GCA_038232455.1 Acidimicrobiales bacterium | reverse complement strand
GGCGAGACCAGGGACGTAGTCCCGAGCGAGCCGGAGGCGAGACCAGGGACGTAGTCCCGAGCGAGCCGGAGGCGAGACCAGGGACGTAGTCCCGAGCGAGCCGGAGGCGAGACCAGGGACCACGCCCGCCACGTGCCGGCGGGGGCCCCTGCCCCGCCGGCTTGGTACCACGCATGGCTCAGGCCATTACTGGCCCTACGCGACGACGCACTGCTTCACGGCGTCGCGCAACTGGTCGGGGGGAGTGTCGGGGTGGTCCTTGCGGGCCTGGTCCCGGCAATCCTTGGCCTTCTGACGCTTGGCCAGCTCGTCGGGCGTGGGCGGGGTGATGGTGATCCCGGCCTGGTCGAGGCAGGGCTTGGCGGCAGCCCTGAAGGCCTTCTTGTCGGTGGCGTTGGCCTCGTGGGCCTTCTTCACGCACTCCACCAGGGCGGCCCTCTTGTCGGCCGGCAGCGCCTTGATCTGCTCGCGGACGGCCTTGCCCACGTGTCCGGCGCCGAGGGGGACGAGGCCGGCGTCCTTGAGGCAGCCGGCCACGGCATCGTGCTTGGCCTTGGCGTCACCGGCGTGGTCAGTACGGGCCTTGCCGACGCAGCCCTTGGCCTGGGCCCTGGCACCGGCGTCGCCGCCGATGGTGGCCGCGTAGGCCGCCGCTCCGCCGCCGATCACCAGACCGGCAATGGCCAAAACGGCCAGTGTTCTCTTCATCGAGACTCCTCATCATCAGGCTTGGTTGGTTGTCGGCCCTGACGGTAGGCAACCGTGATGAAGACGGTGCCAGACAAGTATGAGGGAACAGTGAGGCTTCGCGTACCTCAGGCCAGGGCGGCCACCACGTGGTCGACGGCCCTGGTGAGGACCTCCACGTCGTCGGGCGCGACGTTGGGGAACATGGCGATTCGAAGCTGGTTGCGGCCCAGACTGCGGTAGGCGTCGGTGTCCACGATGCCGTTGGCCCGCAGCACCCCGCCCACCACCGCGGCATCGATCGATGGATCGAGGTCGATCGTGCCTACCAGCGGGCTGCGCTGGGTGGGTTCAGCCACGAAGGGCGTTGTGTACGGGGTGGCCTCGGCCCACGAGTAGAGCCGGTTGGCCGAGTCGGCGCAGCGGGCCGCGGCCCAGGCCAGGCCGCCGTTGCCGAGGATCCAGTCGAGTTGATCGGCCAGCAGGAACAGGGTGGCCACCGCCGGCGTGTTGAGGGTCTGGTTGAGTCGCGACTGCTCCAGGGCCAGGGGCAGGCTCAGCGACTTCGGCGCCCACCGCCCGTCGGCCGTCAACTTCGACGCCCGCTCGACGGCCTGGGGCGAACACAGGGCCATCCACAGACCGCCGTCGGAGCCGAGGCACTTCTGGGGCGAGAAGTAGTACGCGTCGAACTGAGTGGGGTCGACGGCCATCCCCCCGGCTGCCGACGTGGCGTCGACCAGCACCAGGGAGCCGTCGTCGGCACCGTCGGGCCGGCGGACGTCCATGGCCACGCCGGTCGACGTCTCGTTGTGGGTCAGGGCGTAGACGTCGATTCCTTCGCGGGCGACCGCCTCGGGGTGGGTGCCGAAGGCCGACTCGACCAGGTGGGGGCCCTCGAGATGGGGGGCGGCGGCCACCGCGGCTGCGAAAGACGACGAGAAAGCCCCGAACACCAGGTGCTGACTGCGACGATCGATGAGGCTGAACGAGGCCACGTCCCAGAACAGCGCCGCACCGCCGTTGCCCAGGGCCACCTCGTAGCCGTCGGGGAGGGCGAAGAGGTCGCTCAGCCCGGCCCGGACCCGGCCTACCAGCGCCCGCACGGGGGCCTTGCGATGGCTGGTGCCCATGAGGGTGGAGGCCGCCGCCGTCAGGGCGGTCAGGGCCTCGGGGCGGATCTTCGAGGGGCCACATCCGAAGCGTCCGTCGGAGGGCAGAAGGTCGCTCGGGAGGCGAATGTCGGGAATCTCGGGTGAAGTGGGGCTCATGACGTGCCACTATCGCACCCGTGCCCGATGCCTCTGACCGCGTTTCCCGCCGCATAGCCGCCATCGAAGAGTCAGCCACGCTGGCCGTCGACGCCAAAGCCAAGGCTTTGAAGGCCGGCGGCGCCGACGTCATCGGCTTCGGCGCGGGCGAACCCGATTTCCCGACGCCCCCTCACATCGTCGAGGCGGCCATCGAGGCCGCCCGTGTACCGCGCAACCACCGGTACACGGCGGCCGCCGGCCTGCCCGAGCTACGGGAGGCGGTGGCGGCCAAGACGACGCGCGACTCCGGCTGGGAGGTGGCGGCCAACCAGGTCCTCGTCACCAACGGGGCCAAGCACGCCGTGTACAACACCTTCGCCACCCTCCTCGACCCCGGCGACGAGGTGCTGGTGCCGGCGCCGTTCTGGGTCACCTACCCCGAGGCCATCCGCCTGGCCGGAGGGGTGCCCGTGGCCGTCGCCACCGACGAGGCCACCGGGTTCCGGGCCACGATCGACGCCCTGGAGGCGGCGCTCACGCCCCGCACCAAGGTGCTGCTGTTCGTCTCGCCGTCGAACCCGACGGGAGCGGTGTACCCGGCCGACGAGGTCGAAGCTGTCGGCCAGTGGGCCGCGGCCAAGGGCCTTTGGATCGTCACCGACGAGATCTACGAGCACCTGGTCTACGGCGAGAACCGTTTCTCCTCGATCCCCGGGCTGGCGGCCGACATCCGCGGGCGTTGCGTGGTCGTCAACGGAGTGGCCAAGACCTACGCCATGACCGGGTGGAGGGTGGGTTGGATGGTCGGTCCCGCCGACGTGATCAAGGCCGCCGCCAACCTGCAGTCCCATGCCACCTCCAACGTGGCCAACGTGTCGCAGATGGCCGCCGTGGCTGCCCTCACCGGCGACCAGGCCTGTGTCGGCGAGATGCGCGAGGCCTTCGACCGCCGGCGGCGGACCATGCACGAGATGCTCGGCGCCATCGACGGGGTCACGTGCATCGAGCCCCAGGGCGCGTTCTACGCCTTCCCCTCCTTCGCCGGGGTGCTGGGCCGAGACCTGGGCGGAATCAGCCCGGCCACCACCTTGGAGCTGGCCGACGTGCTGCTCGACGAGGTCAAGGTGGCCATCGTGCCCGGCGAGGCCTTCGGAGCCCCCGGTTACGCCCGGCTTTCCTACGCCCTGGGTGACGGCGCCCTGACGGAGGGCATCACCCGCCTCGCCAAGTTCTTGAGCTGACGCCGCCACTCCCTGCGCGGAGGACAACCGAAGATGTTGTAAATTGCGCAAAGAACAGCCGGGTTGGCGTCCTCGGCTGAGGTCCGCGACCATGGGTGGTGCCCAAGATCCTCATCACCGAGACCATTGCCGACCGCGGACTCGATCGGCTGCGTCGTGCCGGCCACGACGTTGTGGTCAGCCTGGGCCTCACGCCGGCCGAGCTCCTGGCCGAGGTGGCCACTGCCAACGCCGTGATCATCCGCTCCGAGACCCAGATCACCAGCGAGGTCCTCGAGGCGGGCACCGGCCTGGTCGTGGTCGGGCGGGCCGGCATCGGCCTCGACAACGTCGACGTGGCCGCCGCCACCCGGCGGGGGGTCATGGTCGTCAACGCTCCGCAGTCCAACGTGATCTCGGCAGCCGAGCACGCCATGGCCCTCCTGCTGGCCCAGGCCCGCAACCTGCCCCAGGCCCACAGCGCCCTCAAGGCGGGGAAATGGCAGCGGACCCAGTGGACGGGCGTGGAGTTGCACGGCAAGGTCCTCGGGGTCGTGGGCCTGGGTCGCGTCGGCGCCCTGGTGGCCCAGCGGGCCCTGGCGTTCGGCATGCAGCTGGTGGCCTACGACCCCTACGTGTCGACCGAGCGGGCCCGCCAGATGGGCGTGGAGCTCATGAGCCTCGACGAGCTGATGGCCACGGCCGACTTCGTCACCATCCACCTCCCCAAGACGCCCGAGACCCTGGGCCTGGTCGGGCGCGACCTGCTGGCCCGGGCCAAGCCCGGCCTGCGCATCGTCAACACCGCCCGGGGAGGCATCGTCGACGAGGACGCCCTGGCGTGGGCCATCGGCGAGGGCTTCGTGGCCGGGGCGGCACTCGATGTCTTCCTCAAAGAGCCCACCACCGAGTCGCCACTCTTCGCCCTCGACTCGGTCGTGGTCACGCCCCACCTGGGGGCGAGCACGTCCGAGGCCCAGGACAAGGCCGGCGAGACCATCGCCGAGCAGGTCCAGCTGGCCCTGGGCGGCGACTTCGTGCCCTACGCGGTGAACGTGAGCGCCTCGGAGGCCTCCGAGACAGTACGGCCGTACCTGGCCCTGGCCGAGCGCCTGGGCGGCATCTTCGCCTCGCTGAACGACGGCGTGCCGCCCGCCCTGATCGTCGAGTACCAGGGTCAGCTGGCCGACTACGACACCCGCATCCTCACCCTGGCCGTGCTGAAGGGCCTGCTCGGCAGTGGGAGCGACGAGCCGGTGTCCTACGTGAACGCCCCCCAACTGGCGACGGAACGGGGCATCGAGGTCAAAGAAACCAAGACGTCGGCGGCTCACGACTACGTGAACCTCATCACCCTGCGCGGCGGCGACCACTCCCTGGCCGGAAGCCTGTTCGGCCTACGGGCCGAGGCCCGCCTCGTCATGGTCGACGACCACACCGTCGACATCCCTCCGGCCCTCCACATGGTGATCGTCCGCAACGAGAACCGTCCCGGCCTCATCGGGCTGGTCGGGGCCACCGTCGGCCAGGCCGGCGTGAACATCTCCGACATGGACGTGGGCCGGTCACCGGCGGGTGAGGCGGCCCTCATGGTCCTCTCCACCGACCAGCCTGTGCCCGCACCCGTGCTGGCCGAGCTACGCAGGGCGCCGGGGATCCTCCATATCGCCACTGTCGGTGGCTAAAGGCTAAAGGGTAAAGGGGTATCAGGCCCACTCCTGCGCGCTCAGTACGGGTAGGAGGTCACTCCATGAAGAACTACCGGGGCGCCAACCCCGACAAGACGCTGGCCAAGACCCTTCGAGCCTTGGGCGCAACGCTCGATCCCATCCCTGGCGAGCTCGGCGCCGCAGCCATCGCCGCCTTCTCCTGTCGAACGGTCGACAAGGAGCCCGCCGCCCTCGCCTACGACTCCCTGCTCGACGATCCGCCGGCCGCCCGACCACCCGGAGGGGGACGCCACCTGTCGTTCGTGGGACGCCATCTCTCGGTGGAGGTCGACGTCGGCACCGACGGCCTGGCCGGCCGGCTCGTGCCGCCGGCGGTCGCCGACGTCGAATTGCGATGGCCAGGCGGCAGCACCACCGTCGCCGTCGATGGTCTTGGCGGCTTCTCGGTGTCACCGATCCCGACGGGGCCGGTCAGCCTCCGCTGTCAGCCTGGTCTCCCCGACACGGCCTCACCCGTGGTCACCGACTGGGTCACCCTGTAGACCCCTCCCGGCACACGGCCTGAGGCACTCACGACGTGAGTTCGGCGCCGGCCCGGATGCCGGCCCGGCGTAGTCGCACCTGGTTGCCGACCGGCCCGGGCGCCTCCCACTTCCCGGACGAGGGCGTCCAGCGCCGGCCGGCGAAGGTGACCTCGGTGATCCGATAGGCGTGAGCGTGAGCCACCAGCCAGCCGGCCACGGTCCAACCGCGTGCCGTCGTCACATCCACCCCCACCGTGGAGGCGCCCAGCTCGGCCGCCATGACCGCACCGAGCGGTGCGACCCCGCTGACCGAGCGAGGACTGGTGAAGCGACACGTGAATCCGGCCGGCGCCTCCCCGGTCAGAGCCTGGGCGAGAACCCGGGCCTGCGGCTCCCACCGGGCATAGGCGTCGGGCGCGGCGCTGCGCTGCACATGCTGAGCCGCCTCGGTGACGTCCATGGTCTCCCAGCCGGGCACGTCGGCCAGTGCCCCGTAGAACGATGTGGCCGCGTAGCGGGGGTTCGTCAGTTGGGCCGGAGTGCCCCATCCCTGGGAAGGTCGCTGCTGGAACAGGCCGACGGAGTCACGGTCGCCGAAATCGAGGTTCCTCAGTCGGGACTCCTGCAGCGCGGCTGCCAGGGCCACCGTCACGGCGTGATCCGACATCCCCCTGCGCTTGCCCACCACGGCGATGGTGGCGGCATTGGCGGCCTGGGCCAGGTCGACGGCGAAATCGGCGGCTCCCGCCGTCGCCGTACAGGAGGGGTCCGGTTCCACTCGAGGGGTCGACGTGCCGACCCGGGTCACCACGATGCCGGTGACGACCACGGCCACAGCGATGGCCCCGACGGCGACTCGTCGTCGAACGCGTCTCTGCATGGCTGGTCCGAGTGTCGCACGGCCGCCGTACACCACGGGTTCACCAGCCAGTGGGGTGGTCGCCGTGTCGGTCGGATAAGTTGCCGCCCGTGCTCGGACTGCCCGACGGCGTGACCGCCTGCCTGTTCGACCTCGACGGCGTGCTGACCGACACCGCCAAGGTGCACGGCAAGGCGTGGAAGCAGATGTTCGACGACTACCTCCGCCAGCGGGCGGAGAAGACGGGCGGCAAGCTCGTGCCCTTCGATGCCGCCGACGACTACAACACCTACGTCGACGGCAAGCCGCGCTACGACGGGGTCAGGTCGTTCCTCGCCTCCAGGGGGATCGAGTTGCCCGAAGGCGAATCCGACGACCCCCCCACGGCCGAGACGGTCAGAGGACTCGGCAATCGCAAGAACGAGCTCGTCCTCGACATCATGCGCCGGGAGGGCGTCGAGGCCTACGAGGGCTCCCGCCGCTACCTGGCCGCCGTACGGGACGCCGGCCTGAGCCGGGCGGTGGTGTCGTCGAGTGCCAACTGCCACGACGTGCTCGTCGCTGCGGGCATCGCCGAGTTCTTCGAGACCCGTATCGACGGGGTGGTGGCCGAGCGTGACCATCTGGCGGGCAAGCCCGCTCCCGACACCTTCCTCGCCGGGGCCCGTGCTCTGGGCGTCGGGCCCGACCAGGCCGTGGTCTTCGAAGACGCCCTGGCCGGTGTGGCCGCCGGCCGAGCCGGAAATTTCGCCTTCGTGGTCGGAGTCGATCGGGTGGGCCACGCCGACGGCCTTCGGGCCAACGGCGCCAGCGTGGTGGTCACCGATCTCGCCCAACTGCTCGACGACCAGGGCCCAAGCGGCCCCCTGAGCGGGGGACAGGGCCCAAGCGGCCCCCCGAGCGGGCCAGCTCAGTGATCCAACATCCCGGGTTCCCCGTCGAGCCGTGGGCGGTTCGCGAGACGGGCATCGACATGAGGGTCATGGCCCAGAGCGAGTCGGTGCTGGCGCTGGGCAACGGGCACCTCGGGCTGCGGGCGAACCTCGACGAGGGCGAGCCCCACGGCCTGCCCGGCACGTACATGAACGGCTTCTGCGAGAGGCGCCCGCTCCCCTACGCCGAGGGCGGGTACGGGTACCCCGAGACCGGCGAGACGGTCATCAACGTCACCAACGGCAAGATCATCCGCCTGCTCGTCGACGACGAGACCTTCGACCTGCGCTACGGCCAGGTCCGCAAGCACGAGCGTGTCCTCGACCTGCGGGCCGGGGTTCTCCGGCGCACTACGGAGTGGGTCTCGCCCGCAGGCCAGGCCGTTCGTGTCTCGTCGGTGCGGCTGGTGTCGTTCGTCCAACGCTCCATCGCGGCCATCCACTACGAGGTGGAGGCGCTCGAGGCCCCGGCCAGCCTGGTGGTGCAGTCCGAGCTGGTGGCCAACGAGCCGCTGCCGACGGCCGTCACCAACGGAGACCCGCGGGCCGCGGCGGCGCTGGCATCGCCGTTGCAGTCGGAGTACTACTTCCATCGCGACGCCCGAGCCGTGCTCGTGCACTCGACCAGGAAGAGCCGTCTGCTCATGGCCGCGGGCATGGACCACATCGTCGACGGGCCGCCGAAGACCCAGACCCAGGGAGAGAGCGGCGCCGACCGGGGACGGGTCACCGTCGCCACCGAGCTGCAGCCCGGGCAGGTCCTGCGAATCGTGAAGTTCCTGGCCTACGGCTGGTCGAGCCGGCGCTCGCTCACGTCGGTGGAGGGCCAGGTCGAGGCGGCCCTGGCCGGAGCCCGCCACACCGGTTGGGACGAGCTCCTCGCCTCCCAGCGCGCCTACCTCGACGACTTCTGGGGACGGGCCGACGTCGAGCTGGAGGGCGACGCCGAGTTGCAACAGGCCGTACGTTTCGCCCTCTTCCACGTGCTCCAGGCCGGAGCGCGCTCCGAACAGCGGGCCATCGCCGCCAAGGGACTCACCGGGCCGGGCTACGACGGGCACGCGTTCTGGGACTCCGAGTCGTTCGTCCTGCCCGTCCTGACCTACACGGTGCCCCGCGCCGCCGGCGACGCCCTCCGGTGGCGTCACCGCACCCTCGACCGGGCCCGGGCGCGCGCCACCGAGCTGGGGCTCAAGGGCGCGGCGTTCCCGTGGCGCACCATCCGGGGCGAGGAATGCTCCGGCTACTGGCCCGCCGGCACCGCTGCGTTCCACCTGGGGGCCGACATCGCCGACGCCGTCGTGCGCTACCAGAACGCCACCGGCGACGAGGCCTTCGAGCGCGAGGTGGGCCTGGAGTTGCTCGTGGACACGGCCCGCCTCTGGCGATCGCTCGGCCACCACGACGCCGAGGGTCACTTTCGCATCGACGGCGTCACCGGCCCCGACGAGTACAGCGCCGTCGCCGACAACAACGTCTTCACCAATCTCATGGCCCAGAAGAACCTGCTGGCGGCGGCCGACGCGGTTGCGCGCCACCCCGATCACGCGTCGCCTTTCGGGGTCGATCCCGAGGAAGCGGCCAGCTGGCGCGACGCGGCCAAGGCGATGATGGTCCCCTACGACGAGGCCATCGGGGTGCACCCCCAGGCCGAGGGTTTCACGTCTCACGGGCATTGGGACTTCGAGAAAACCGGGGCCGACCAGTACCCGCTGTTGTTGCACTTCCCCTACTTCGACCTCTATCGCAAGCAGGTGGTGAAGCAGGCCGACCTCGTGCTGGCCCTGTACCTGCGCGGCGACGCCTTCACGCCCGAGGCCAAGCTCCGCAACTTCGACTACTACGAGGCGCTGACCGTTCGGGACTCGTCGTTGTCGGCCTGCGTCCAGGCCATCGTGGCCGCCGAGGTCGGCCATCTCGAACTGGCCCACGACTACTTCGGCGAGGCCGCCCTCATGGACCTCGGCGACCTCCAGCACAACACCCGCGACGGCATCCACATCGCCTCGCTGGCCGGGGCCTGGCTCGCTGCCGTCGCCGGCTTCGGCGGCATGCGTGACCACGGTGGCGCGCTGAGCTTCGCTCCCCGCCTGCCCCAACGCATCACCCGGCTGAGCTTTCGGCTCTGCTACCGGGGCACCCGCCTCAAAGTCGACGTCACCGCCCGCCAGGCACGGTATTCGCTGCTGGAGGGCGATTCCCTCGACGTCGCCCACCACGGCACCGCTTTCACGGTCACCGCGGCCAAGACGGCGATCCACCGCATTCCCCCGGCGCCCGAGGTCGTGGCCCCGAGGCAACCCGCCGGCCGAGCCCCGGCTCGACGCCAAGCGCCGCGATAATTGTCTCGCTGGCACTTCGCACTCGATCCGTCGGCGATCCAGGGTGGCACCTACCCGGACTTCCATCGCGGCCAACCGGCCGAGTTCGTCGTGGAGGTCCGGACCGAGGCCTGGGACCAGGCTTCGGGCCCGCCCACCGCCGTGCGGGTCGACAGTTACCGGTACGACCTGGTGGCCCGGGTCGAGGCGGTCGGCGAACAGGTCTGGCTACTCGATTGCGGCCTGCTCGTGGGCTGTCGGGGTCGACCGCCCGCCGGCGTCGAGGTCGGACATCACCTGAGTGGCCGGGGGACGCTCATGTTGAGCCCGGATCATCTCCCCGCCGAGGGCCTGCCATCGCTTCGCCACACCTGGTTCGTCGAGCGGGCCTTCCACCGGACCGGCGGTGTCGGCGATGTCGGAGGCCTGAGCGACCCTCTGAGCGGACTGGAGGGACTCTACGGCGGGCCTGAAGAACCGGGTTGGGAGGAGCTGGGCTTCACCGACGCCTGGCAGGACGACGACGGTCGGGCCGACTACCTGCTCGAATGCCTCCTCGTGGACGAGGACGCGCCGCAGTTTTGACGAACAGAAAGGGGCGGCCGTCACCGACGACGGGCGGGACGGCGGCGGACAGACCACCCCTTCGCCGACCCCGCCCCACTCCAAGGCGGGACTGAGTCGCGTTGCTCCTCCGGGCCCCCCAGCTGTTGTGCTCGGACGAGGAACACTTTACAAGACGTCCGTCCGCGCGATTCGTGACGCGATGGCGAAAGATTTGGCCGAACTTTGTGCCGGCTCGTCACCGCTGGCGGGTCTTGGTCTCCGGCTTCGTTGCCCGTCGACCCCGACCCCCGCTCCGGCCCCGCCCCCGCAGGACGGTCGGGCGGAACGCGGTGACCGACCGGTCCGACGACCACGGGGCAGCGGGAGCAACCACAAAGGCGGCCAGGGTGATGAGTACGGTGTCGTAGTTGACCCGCCACCCGGCGAAGTCCCGCCACGCCTGGTCGCGGTCGGGCTTCAAGTCGATACCGGCCGCCTCCATGCTGTCGTAGACCTCGTCGTACTCCTCGCGAGCCACACTGATGGGGTCCGCCGGGCTCGGGTCGGCGTTGTAGGGGATGGCGAAGTAGTCGGCGATGCGACGCAGTGACAGGTACCCGGCCCGCAACATGATCTCGGCGTCGGCGTCGTGCACGGCGAGCGTCGACGACGCCAGGGCGGCGCCGTCGAGCATGGCCCCGGCGGCGGTGATCCACGAGTGCTCGGGCTGGGGGGAGCGGAAGAACACCAAGGCGGGGAAGGAGGTGTGGGTCTCCTCCAGCTCGACGAACCACCCTTCCCACCGCTCCCACAGGGCCGCCATCCCGCCCATCCACCCGATGTTGGCATAACGCTCGATCATGGTGGGGCCGAACGGTGGCGACCCGGCCCGCACCTCCAACTGGGCCACGAACACCTCTCGACGGGAGAAGGCGTTGTAGAGGGTAGGGAGGTAGCTGATCAGCATGGCCAGCAACCCCAGGCCGAGAGCCGCCTCGCTGAACGAGAGCATGCTGCCGGACACGGTCTCGGCGTGGTCGAAGCCCAGGGTGTACAACGACGAGCCCGACAGCACGAAGGCGGCACGCAGCGATCGGCCCCCGAGCGACCAGAACATGGCCGTGTAGGCGGACCCCACGGCGAGCTGCCACACCAGGGCAAGGATGAGCAGGCTGACGGGCCCGTACCCGGCCATGACCCGGTCCCGTCGCTCGAAGGTAGGGGCCCGTCCGAGGCGCGCCCGGAACAGCACCCGGGTCGTAAGGAACACCGCGGTCGCCAGCTTGGCCTGGATGCCGCGGGGCAGGATCACGGTACGCACTGCGGATCCGACGGTGGCCACCACCACCCCGGCACCGGCGGCGAACACCAGGACCCGCCCGACGATCACCCAATCCATGGAGCGGCACCCTAGAGGCGTGCTTATCTATCCGCTTGAACAGCCGTTGAGCGGAGCGAAAGTGCTGTTCAGGCGTTCGGCTGCGAAGCGGTCGATCCATAGATCAGCACGCTTCTAGAGGCGCAGGCTCGATAGCCCGGAACGGCTGGCACACTTGGGCCGTGACCGCTGCCGTCGTCGTCGATGCCGTGCGTACGGCGGTGGGCCGGCGCAACGGGAAGTTGGCGGGTTGGCATCCCGTCGATCTGGCTGCCGAGGTCCTCGTCGGACTACTGGGACGCAACGACGTCGACCCGGGGCTGGTCGACGACGTCATTCTCGGCTGCGTTTCCCAGACCGGGGAGCAGGGCCTCAACGTGGCCCGCAACGCCGCCCTCGCCGCCGGGCTCCCCGAGACGGTACCGGGGACCACGATCGACCGCCAGTGCGGCTCAGGCCAGCAGGCGATCCATTTCGCAGCCCAGGGAGTGGCGGCGGGTACCTACGACGTGGTGGTGGCCGGAGGCGTGGAGTCGTCGACCCGGGTGCCGCTGGGCACCACCATGGTCAAGGGCCCCGGCCTGCCCTTCGGCCCCCGGGTGGTACAGCGCTACCAGCCCGCCGGCGGCCTGGTGCCCCAGGGCGTCGCCGCCGAGCTGGTGGCCGAGCAGTGGGGGCTGTCGCGCGAGGAGCTCGACCGCTACAGCCTGGCAAGCCACCAGCGCGCCGCTCGGGCCACCGCGGAGGGCCGCTTCGACCGGGAGATCATCCCCGTCACCGTGGACGATCGTCGGGCCAAGGTGGAGTTCAGGGCCGACGAGGGCATCGGGGCCGGGACCAGCGCCGAGAGCCTCGGATCCCTCAAGCCCACCTTCCGATCCGACGGGCGCATCACCGCCGGCAACTCGGCGCCCGCCGCCGACGGTGCTGCGGCCGTCCTGATGGCCAGCGAGGAGGCGGCCGAGCGGCTGGGCCTGGGGGCCCGGGCCCGGTTCGTGGCCTTCTCGGTCGTGGGTGTCGACCCCCTGACCATGCTCACCGGCCCCATCTCCGCCACCACCGCAGTGCTCGAACGGGCGGGGCTGAACCTCGACCAAGTTGACCGGGTCGAGATCCACGAAGCGTTCGCCGCCGTGGTGCTGGCATGGGCGGCAGAACACCATCCCCATCCCGATCGGGTCAACGTGAACGGTGGGGCCATCGCCCTTGGCCATCCCGTCGGCTGCTCGGGCGCCAGGATGCTCGCCACCCTGGTCTGGGAGCTGGAGCGTTGCGGGGGACGATTCGGGCTCCAGGCCATGAGTGCCGGAGGCGGTATGGCAACCGGCCTCATCGTCGAGCGACTGGGTTAGAACGCTCCCATGGCGTGGTTCCTTCTCAAGCTGGCGATCGCCGTCGCGGTCTTCGTGGCCATCATGCGGATCGGCATGATCGTGCTCTCCGGCCTGGCCCGTCCCAACGAGCCGCCGCCCGCTGGGGAGATGCGCAAGGTCAACCTCCGCTACCAGTGCTCGATCTGCCACACCGAGGTGCGCATGACCCAGGCGGCCGAGGAGCTGCCCCCGCCTCCCCGGCACTGCCAGGAAGACATGGACCTGATCGCCCCCACCTTCGAATGAGTTGTCCCCAGCTGTGGACAACCCTGGGGAGAATCACACCGATGTAACTCCCGCCAGCGGGGTTGGGGTCCCCGGCGGGCACCCGCCGCGAGTAACTCAGTGGTACTTGGTGGCGGTGATGAAGCCGACGGTGATGAGGCCCAGGCCGCCGAGGAGCCAACCGTTGGTGGGGCTGCCGGGAAGCAGGCTCACGTAGTTGCTGATGATCATGACCATGCCCACCAACAGGCAGGTGAACATGAGGATCGGCACCCAGATGGGGCTGACCTTCTGGGTCTTGGGGATGGGCGGCGTATAGCGACCCGTCTCCTTGGGGGTCGTGCGCTTGCTGGGTGTGGGGCCGCCCTTGGGGGTGGTGCGCTTGGTGGCAGGAGGTGTGCCCTTGGGCGTGACGCGCTTGTTTGGCGCCGGACCGCCGGCCTTGGCCGGGCCGGACCCCGGCTTGGCCGAACCGGACGACGAGGAGTCGCTGCGCTTGTTCGCCATGGCCGGAGGATAGGCGATGGGCCCGCGACCGGCATCCGCTCAGGGGGCCGCTCGGGCCCGGCATCCCGCTCAGGGGGCCGCTCGGGCCCGGGCGTCCCGGTAGCGTGGGCCCCATGGGTGCAAGGGTCGTGGTGATCGACAACTACGACTCGTTCGTCTACAACCTGGTCCAGTATCTGGGCGAGCTCGGTGCCGAACCCGTCGTCCACCGCAACGACCAGCTCACCGTCGACGAGCTCGAGGCCCTGGAGCCCGACGCCGTCGTGATCTCGCCCGGCCCCGGCCGGCCCGCCGATGCCGGGATCAGCGACGCCGTCATCGAACGTCTGGCCGGCCACACCCCGATCCTCGGGGTCTGTCTCGGGCACCAGTGCATCGGCGAGGTGTTCGGCGGTCGGGTCGTACGGGCCGCCCAGGTCGTGCACGGAAAGACGTCGGTGGTCCACCACCAGGGCCAGGGGCTGCTGGGTGGTCTACCTCAACCCTTCGAGGCCACCCGGTACCACTCGCTCATGGTCGACGCCGGCTCGGTCCCGGCCGACCTGGAGGTCACCGCCACCACCGACGACGGGACGATCATGGCCCTGCGCCACCGCCGGTTCGCGGTGGAGGGCGTGCAGTTCCATCCCGAGTCGATCCTCACCACCGCCGGCAAGCGACTGATGGCCAACTTCCTGGCCCAGACCGAGGTCGCCGTCGGCTGACGGCAGGACCTTTCGGCTCAGTGGGCGGGGCAGGGGCCCCCGCCGGAACCCGGCAGGCGTGGTCCCTGGTCTCGCCTCCGGCTCGCTCGGGACTACGTCCGGAGGACCTGGGTGCCCGCCGCCAGCAGCTCAGAGCGTGGTGGTGGTCGTGCTGGGGATGGTCGGCTTGGTGGTCGACACCGACGGAGTGCTGGTGGTGGTGGGCGCTGGTCCGCTCGACACGACGAGGGTCACGTTTGCGCCCTTGGCCAAAGGCGTCGGGGCGGCCGGATCGGTACGGATGACCTTGCCCTGAGCCACCGAGTCAGAGGCCTGGGTCTGCACCGAGGTTGTGAAACCGGCCTGGCCCAGGATGTTGGCAGCCTCCGACTGGTCGCGACCGACCACGTTGGGCACCGGAGCCTGCTGGGGGCCGCTGGACACGGAGATGGTGACCTTCGATCCCTTGGGCGCCTGGCCACCCGGTTTCGGATCCTGGTCGAACACGGTGTCCGGCGCCACGCTGTCGTTCGTCTTGTTGACGACTTCGACCTGGAAGCCCTTCCCCGTGAGGATGTCCTGGGCGCTGTCGACCTTTTTGTTGCGGACGTCGGGCACGTCGACCGGTGTGGGCCCGAGGCTCACCCTGATGGCCACGGATCCGTTCTTCTTGAGCTTCGTGCCCGGCCCCGGATCCTGGGCGAAGACGGTCCCGGCTGCGTTGGTGTCGTCGTTCACTGACGTCGTCTTGGCCTTCAGGCCGGCGTTGGCCAGCTCGCGGACGGCGTCGGTCTCGCTGAACCCCACCACCTGGGGGACGATCGAGCTCGACGACCCGCCGACGCCCAACTGGCGAGCCAGCAGGACGAGGAACGCGGCCAGGAGCCCCAGCAGGACGACGAGCACGACGAAGTACACCCCGGTGCGGCGGGGCCCATCGGGTTCGGTCGGCGCCGTGACCACGCCGGTGGTCCCCATCACCCGGGTTCCGTCGCCGCCCGCCGCCGGCTGGACCTGGGTGGCCCCCATGACGCCGGTGGTGGCGGCCACGCCCGACACGCTGGTGACGTCGGCGGCCGCTCCCGGCGCCGCGGCATAGACCGGCTGACCACGAGCGAAGCGCTCGAGGTCGGCCCGCAACTCGTCGGCCGACGAGTACCGCTCGCCCCTGTTCTTGGCCATGGCCTTGTTGACGACGGCCTCGTAGTCGGGGGGGACGTGGGGGTTGTGCTGGGACACCGGGACCGGGGTCTCACGCACGTGCTGATAGGCGATCGCCACGGGGGACTCGCCGGTGAACGGCGGCCGCCCCGCCACCATCTCGTACAGCACGACCCCGAGGGAGTACACGTCGCTACGGGGGTCGATGGCCACGCCCTGGGCCTGTTCGGGAGAGAAGTAGGTGGCCGTCCCCATGACCGCGCCCGTCTGGGTCAGGCTCTCCTGGGGATCATTGGCCCGGGCGATACCGAAGTCGGTGACCTTGACCATGCCGGAGATGAGCACGTTCCCGGGCTTCACGTCGCGGTGGATGACGCCGCCCCGGTGAGCGAAGTCGAGGGCGGCGGCGATATCGGCCCCGATGGCGGCCGCCCGTTCGGGCGCCAGTCGACCCTCGGCCCGGATGACCTCGCGCAGGGTGAGCCCGTCGATGTACTCCATGACGATGAAGTAGGTGCCGTTCTCCTCTCCCCAGTCGTAGATCGAGACGATGTTGGGGTGGTTCAGGTTGGCCGCCGCCCTTGCCTCACGGCGGAAGCGCTCGACAAAGGACTGGTTCCCGGAGAACTCCGGGAACAGCACCTTCAGGGCCACGGGGCGGTCGAGCAACAGGTCGCGGGCGAGGTAGACCTCGGCCATGCCGCCCCGTGCCAGGTGGCGGACAATCTCGTACCGCCCGGTGAAAACCTGCTGCGCCATGGGGTAACCGAGCCTACGGCCGCCGACGGCGGTTGTCGGCCATGCACCCGTGGGAGCGGCTCGTCACGGGGTCCCCAGGGCGGCCTGCATGACGGTCCTGGCCACCGGTGCGGCGATCGTGCCGCCGGTGGCCTCGTTCACGTTGGGCTGGTCCTCGATGATCACGGCCACGGCGATCCTCGGGTTCTCGGCCGGGGCGAAGGCCACGAACCAGGTATGGCTGGTGTCCCGGCCCGTCTGGGCCGTGCCCGTCTTGCCCGCCACCGTCACACCGGGGATCTGGGCGAGGGTACCCGTACCGCCTTCGACCACGCCAACCATCATGTCGCGCACGGTGTGGGCCACGTCGGGGGAGACCGCCGTCGTCCAGGGTTTGGGCTGGTACTTGTCGACCACCCGACCTTCGCTGTCGCGAACCTCGGCCATCACGTGCGGCGTCATGACGACCCCGTCGTTGGCGATACCGGCGGCCACCAGGGCCATCTGCAGGGGCGTGGCCGACACGTCCTGCTGGCCGATGGCCGACTTGGCCTGGGCGGGCTTGTCCCGGGCCAGCTCGGCGGTGGTGGGGAAGGTGGACGGCCGGGCGAAGGGGAGGTCGATCGGTGGCACCTTGGTGAACCCGAACGACTGGGCACCGGCCTCCAATTTGTCGGCGCCGAGGTCGAGGCCCAACTGGGCGAACGACGTGTTGCACGACACCCGCAGGGCCTCGGGCAGGGTGCCGCCGCACACCTCGCCGCCGAAGTTCTTGAGCGGGGGGCTGCCCTGGGGCAGGTCGAGCTGGGAGACGAACGGGTACGAGGGCCGGGTGATCGTCGCCGTCCCCGTTTCCAGCCCCGCGGACGCCGTCACGACCTTGAAGCTCGAGCCCGGGAAGTAGCGGTCACGGTAGGTGCGGGGCAGCAGCGGCTTGGCCGGATCGTTGTTGAGGGCGGTCCAGGCGTCGCGCACGTCAGTCTGGTTGTGACCGGCCAGGGGGTTGGGGTCCTCGACGGGATAGTCGACCATGGCCAGCACCGCCCCGGTGTGGGGATCGAGGGCGACCACGGCACCCTTGCGCGACCCCAGGGCCTCGCTGGCGACCTGCTGGAGCGATTTGGACACGCTGAGGGTGACGTTGGCGCTGTGCTCCTTTTTCAGGAGGAGGTCGCTCAGACGGTCGAGGCTGAGCTTCTGATTGCGGCCGGTGAGGGCGTCGTTGTAGGTGCGTTCCACGCCGTCGGTGCCGTAGGTGAAGGAGAAGTAGCCGGTGAGATGGCCGAACAGCGATCCTTCGGGATAGCGGCGTTGGCGCTCGAACTGGTCGCCGCTGGGTGTCGACTCGGCGATCACCGCTCCGTCGGAGGTCTGGATGGCCCCCCTCGGCTGGGTGAAGTCGCGCACGACGGCCCGGCTGTTGCCCGGATGGTTGTTGAGGTGGTCGGCGTCGACCACCTGCAACCAGTTGAGCTGCAGGAACAGAGCCACGAACAGCACGGACAGGCCGATACCGAGGCCACGGATCTGGCGGTTCACGCCCGGGTCTCGCTGGCGGCGTAGGCCTCGGCCTGTTCGCGGACCGACTGGTCGTGGGAGATACGCAACAGCAGGGCCAATAGCAGGTAGTTGGCCAGGAGCGACGAGCCGCCGTAGGAGACGAACGGGAGGGTGATCCCGGTGAGGGGAACCAGGCGGGTGACCCCGCCGATGATGACGAAGGCCTGCACGCCGATGATGGTCGTGAGCCCGGCGGCCAGCAGCTTCTCGAAGGGGGGTTCGGCCCGCAAGGCGATACGGATGCCCGTGGCCACCATGAGCAGGAAGGCGATGACGATGGCGGTGGTGCCGATCAGGCCCAGCTCCTCACCGATGGCCGCGAAGATGAAGTCGGTGGACACGGCGGGGATCCGCTGCGGGCTGCCCTGGGCCAGATTGGTGCCGGCCAGGCCCCCGGCGGCAAAGGCGAACAGGGCCTGCACGATCTGGTAGCCCGTGCCACTGGCCGTCTTCCAGGGATTGATCCAGATGGTGACCCGGTCCTGGACGTGGCCGAACGAGCGCCAGGCCATGAAGGCGCCGGCACCGAACATCACGCCGCCGATGCCGAGGTAGGCGCCCCGCCCGGTGGCCACCCAGAGCATGGCGATGAACAGGGTGAAGAACAGCAGCGACGACCCCAGGTCGCGCTCGGCCGTCATGATGACGATAGAGACGCCCCAGGCCAGGGCGACGGGCCCGAAGTGCTTGAAGTTGGGAACGAACACCGCTCCCACCCGGTGACGCGCCTCGGAGAGAAGCTCGCGCTTTTCCACCAGGTACGAGGCGAAGAAGATGCAGAGGACGATCTTGGCCAGCTCGCCGGGCTGGAAAGTCACCGACCCGAACCGGATCCACAGCCGCGACCCGTTGATGTTGCGGCCGAGGACCGGTAGCAGTGGCATCAGGAGCAGGCCGATGCCCACGAGGGCGAATGTGTAACGGAAGCGCTCGAGGTCGCGCACCCGCCGCACGAGCACCAGGGTGGCCACGAAGACGGCGATACCCAGAGCCGTCCACACGGCCTGGAGAGCAGCCAGGTCCTTGTCGAGACGGGCGATGAACACGTACCCGATGCCGTTCAGCAACCCGGCCAGGGGAAGCATGATCCCGTTGGCGGCCGGGGCCAGGCGCCTGGTGGCGATGTGGGCCACGGCCAGCAGTCCCAGGATGACGAGGAGGAACGGCACGATGTCGACGGGCAGGGTCGACGAGCGACCCAGGCTGGCCAGGACGTAGGCGCTCCCGGTCAGCACCGCGGCCAGGACGATCAGTCCGAGCTCGGTGTTGCGTCGGGATCGGAAGACCACGCTCTCGCGCAGGGCGGTGTTGGCGATCACTGGGGTGTGGTGGGCGTGCTCGGTGGTGCCAGCGGAATGGTGGTGGGGGGAGGGAAGACGGTGGTGGGAACGGGGACCGTTCCGGGAACGAGACCCGCCGCCTCCTGGCGGAGATTGTTCACGTAGCGGTCGGCGGCGGCCTTGGTGGGCTCCTCCCGTCCGGCCCGCAGGTCGGGGAGGCGCGCCGGCAGCACATCGCGGGTGGTCAGCGGCTTGCGTTCCTGCAGGGTGGGCTCGAACCACAGGAGGCCGCCGGGGCGTCCTCTGAAGATGGCCACACTGTCACCGTCGAGGCCCACGTAGTAGGTGTTACGGGCGTACCAGCCGACGGCCACCACACCCACGCCGGCCACGAGGATGAGGACGACGAAAAAGGCCAGGACCCGCCAGGTGACCCGGCGAGGTTGGGCTGGACGAGGAGGCAGCTCCGACGGCCTGGCGTCGGTGGCCGTCATGGTGGCGCCCGAGGCCGAGCCGGGACCGCGCTGGTCGGGCTCGGCACCCAAGGCGGGCATCGAGCTCGTCGCGCCGCCCCTCGAGGGGGCCGGCGCCGGGGCCCGACGGGCATCGCCGGCGAGTGCGACCGAGGCCCGGCCCGAGCGGTCGTCGTCGTCGACCACGTCGACCACCACCACGGTGATGTTGTCGTTGCCCCCGTTCTCCCGGGCCTGGCGCACCAGCTCCTGGGCCGCCTCCTGGGGGTCGCCCATGCGCCGCAGGATCGACCCGATCTTCTCGTCGCTGACCTCGTTGGTGAGCCCGTCACTGCACAACAGGAGGCGGTCGCCCTCGTAGGGCAGGACCTGGAGGGAGTCGACGGCGACGTTGGGGTCCATGCCCAGGGCCCGGGTGATGATCGAGCGTTGCGGGTGCACGCGCGCTTCTTCGGGGGTGATCTGACCCTCGCGCACGAGCTCCTCGACCAGGCTGTGGTCCTCGGTGAGCTGCGACAGCTCGCCCTGCTGGAAGAGGTAGACGCGCGAGTCGCCCACGTTGGCCACGGCCAGGTGTTCCTCGCCGTCCTCGTTCACCAAGGCCACGGCCGTGAGGGTGGTGCCCATTCCCCGCTTCTCGGCCGTCGACTGGGCCAGGTGCCAGACGGCGTCGTTCGCCTGCTTGATGGCGGTCACCAGGCCCTCGGTGGTGGGTTCGACAAAAGCCGCCTCGATGGTCTCGACCGAGGTCTGGGAGGCCACCTCGCCGGCCTGGTGGCCGCCGACGCCGTCGGCGACGGCGAACAGCCCCAGGTCGTCGCGCTGGAGGTAGCGGTCCTCGTTGATCTCCCGGACACGGCCCACGTCGGTGGCCGCTCCTCCTCGAAGGACGGTCATGGGTGCCGCCGCCTCACTGGATGAGCTCCAGCACGGTTTTGCCCACCTGCAGGCGGTCGCCCTTGCGGATGGCGATGGGTGCGGCGACCTTCTTGCGGTTGAGATAGGTGCCGTTGGTCGACCCAAGATCCTCGACGAAGTACTGGCTGTCCCGCCGGAACAGACGGGCATGGAGCTGGGACACGAACGTGTCGTCGATGGTCACCTGGCATCCCGCGGCCCGGCCCAGGGTGAGCTCGTCGCCCAGGTCGTAGGTCTGGCCCCGGGTGTCGGCCGGTTCGACGACCCGTAGACGCGACCCACCCTTGCCGGCCCCGGCCCACGCCTGCCGGGCCGCGGGTGCTTGAGCCGCCGGGGCGGCGACGGGCACGGCCACGGGGGCCGGTTCGCGGATCTCGGCCCACACCGCCCGCAGCACGCGCACGAAGAAGAGGTACAGCACGGCCAGGAAGCAGAACTTGAGGATGGTGAGCAGGGAGTCGGGCACGTCCGGAGTCCTAGGAGGCCTCGAAGCGGATGTGGGTGCCGCCAACGGTGATGTCGTCGCCGTCGACCAGGCGCCGCTCCTGCACGCCGGCCCCGTTGACCTTGGTGCCGTTGGTGGACCCCAGGTCGACGACCACGAAGTCGTTGCCCTGACGGCGGACCTCGGCGTGGCGGCGGCTGACGTTGGGATCGGAGACGGCGATGTCGCACTCGGGCAGGCGTCCGATGCTGATGGTCTCCTCGCCGATGACGACGCGGCTCCCGTCGCCCAGGGCCAGCGAGCCCACCGCCGCCCCGCCCGGCGACTCCAGCATCTCCGAGGCCACGAGGAACTCACCTTTGCCCAGGGCAGGGTCCTCGGCCAGTTGGACCGAGACGGGGCCCATGAAGGAGTAGCCCTCGTCGCGGGCGTGCTCGCGTACCGCCTCGGCCAACTCCCTGGTGAGGGCCTCGGACACCGAGTCGAAACGCTTGCAGTCGTCCTGGCTGAGCGAGACCTGGAAATGGTTGGGGGTGACGCGGCCGTTCACGCCCACGACGCGCTCCATGTCCATCTCCCGGGTCAGCCGCCGACCCAGCTCGACGGGCTCCAGGCCATGCCGGAACATCTTGGCGAAGGAACCCTCCACCAGACGCTCGAGCCTCTGCTCGAACTGTTTGAGACCCATGGGCTGTCGAAGCTTACCCACCCCTCGCCCGGCCAGGCCTCCATTCGCGGTGGAGGCCCGACGAGCCCGTTCGCGGATCGCGAGCCGGGCAGTAGAGTCTCCCTCACGCCCGGGCGAGTGGCGGAATTGGCAGACGCGCAGGATTCAGGTTCCTGTGTCCGAAAGGACGTGGGGGTTCAAGTCCCCCCTCGCCCACACCGACACCGAAGGTGCAGGTCAGGAGGGGTGTGGAGTCGCCGAAAGGGCAGGACTTCTACCGGACTTCTACCGGAGCGGCTTGCGGACAGAACTGTGCGGATGTGCGGACAGAACCCAGAACGGACCCAGAACAGGTCCCGACGCAATCGCGAACGGACCCGGCATGGCTCAGAAGTTGCCTCACCTCACCTGATGCGGCGTTGCGGAGGCCGCGGTGAGGGGACAGACAATCGCGGGCGGCCGCCGACAACGCTCCGACGGCATCAGTAGTCGTGAAAGAGACCCAAACTCGGGCAGGCAGCGAAGGCTCAGGCTTGACTCGGGCAGTCCCGATTCGAGCCGAGTTCAGCGTCAGAACTGGGTCACGCCGTCCTAGCCGCTTGGCATCCGAAGGCCGACACCAACGGGCGCAACAACACCAGGGGGACCTGGTCGGCGCTGTGGGACCGGGCCACGGAGCCGTCATGAGCTACAACGACCTTTGGCCATCCGCGTGGGAGCTACAAATATGAGGCCCGATTCGTTGTAGCTTGTCGGCGTGGACCCAAGCGGGTTTGTAGCTCCAGCGTTCGGTGGAGCTGTCCGAACGCTGGGTCGCCACGGCTACGTCGCTCACTGGCCCCGACCCGTTCCACGATCGGTGGAGCTCAGCCCCGACACCGAGCCTCTCCTCTCAGACGCAGACCGGGCGCTGGGCCGGCTCGCCGGTGCCGGTCGCCTCCGCCCCAACCCGCACCTCCTCCTCCAGCCGTGAATCGCCCGGGAGGCGCTGGGCATGAGGGCAGCTACAGACCGCAGACCGTTCAGCGCTCGGGGTCGCGCTCCCTTGGCTGCTACTCGGCGGCTCCCAGGCTGGTGGCCAGCGCCGCCTCGGCCTGAGCGCCGACGACTTGGAGGAAGAGGTCGAGCGGGAGGGTGCCGACGCCGGCGGCGGTCGAGTCGGGGTGCACTACAGCGGCCTGCGGCGCTACGAGGTAGCACCTCTTCTGGAAGCGACGGTGCCTCTCAGCAATTGCTTTGATGCCTGAGCGCGTATGGTCGGGCGAGAGACCGATCTCGAACGCGAGTGGCTGGGTGGGGTGGTCGAAGACGAAGTCGACCTCGTGCTTGCCGTCGCGCCAGTGGTAGAGGCGCACTCCCGTGTGGAGCGCGAGCGAGCGCAGCGTTGCAGCCACGAGGTTTTCGACCAGCGCGCCGAGCTCGGTCGGGTTGTCGAGAGGTGCGAGGCCTCGCTGCAGAGCCGCGTTCCGGATGGCCCCGTCCACGAAGTACAGCTTCCGGCCCCGCTTCTGCACGGTTGCCTCCCGTCCCGAGTAATTGGGCAACGTGAAGACGAGGAACGCCTGCTCAAGGTAGGAGAGATAGCGATCGAACGTGGGTTGCGAGAGACCGAGGTCGCCGCAAATGTTCGAGGGCGACAGTAAGCCGGTGATCTGAGCGGCCAGCACGTAGAGCAGGCGTTCGAGCATCATCGGACTGTCGACGCCGAAGGACTGTGGGATGTCCTTGTAGATC
>JBBSHU010000043.1:0-23356 GCA_038232455.1 Acidimicrobiales bacterium | reverse complement strand
TTGCCGGCCGCTCCCTTGGTGCCCGTTCCGTTGAGCACCTCGATCGACGCGTCGACGTTCGCCACGGTGGTCGGGGGACCGGCGGCAGGAGCGGCCGGGGGAGGTTCGGGTGTCTTGCCGTTGATGATGTCGAGGGGGGCCCGGGCTGCTGCCTTGTCGAGCATGATCACGGCCATGTCGCCCACGTAGGCGCCCTCACCAGGGAGGGTGAGAGTCTGGACGGAGTCGGGGTCGAGAGAGTTGAAGCGCCGGGCCAGGCTGGTGATGTCGCCCGTGGACATGCTGGCGTCGACGGTGAGGTTGTTCACACCGATTCCGATGAGGCGGTTCAAGGTGAGGGGGTTGGAGATCCCCGACGAAACTGCCTTCTTCATCATGCGCCGGATGAAGTCCTGCTGGCGCTCGATGCGACCGATGTCGGCGCGGGGGTCCTCCACCCACTTCCCCCGGGACAGGTACTCGTAGTGGCGGCTGCGAACCCAGGCCAGGGCGGCGATGCCGTCGAGCTTGTGGCACCCCGCGCTGCCGATCTGGAGTCCGGTGAAAGCGTCACGCGCCGGGTTCGGGACGAAGATGGTCACGCCTCCCACGGCGTCGACGATGTCCTTGAAGCCTACGAAGTCGACCTCGGCGAAGTGGTTGATCTGGATGCCGAGGCCCTGTTGGACGGTGGCGATCAGGCGCTCGGCCCCTCCGAGGGCAAACGCACTGTTGACCTTGTCGGACCTCCCGGTACCGGCGATGGGCAGGTACAAATCGCGCGGGATCGACAGGATGGCCGCCTTCTTCTTGGCCGGATCGATGTGCAGCACCATGATCGTGTCGCTGCGTTCGCTGTCGCCGAACTGCGCTTTTCCCGCCTGGGCGGCGGCATCGCCGGTGAGTCGGGCCCGGCTGTCGGAGCCCACGAGGAGCACGTTCATGACCTGGCCGGCGGCGTCGTCGGTGAGGCCGGGTACCTTCAGCCGGTTGATCTGCCCGAGTCGCCACCGCACATAGGCCACGCCACTGCTGATGATCAGCGTGGTGATGATCAAGAAGATGGTGACGCCGATGATCGTGCGCCGCCGACGCCGACGCTGACGGAGCACGACCTCGCGTGGCACCCTCCGAACGGGTCGCGGCGGCGCACCGGGAGGTCGCGGCGGGGCAACCCGGCCCGACCCCTCAGGTCGAGGTCGAGTGCCGGCCGTCCTGGTCACGGCGTTCTTTGCGCTCCGGCCCCGGCGGCCTGCTCCGGCCCGGGCCCCGTTCGCCGGCCTGGGCATCTCCGCCGGGGGAAGGCGCCCGCCCGCCGTGGCCGCCCCGGCGGATGCCTGGCCGATTGTCTTCCGGGGGGGCTTCGGCTTGCGGCCTCGACGCCCGGAGCGACGACCGTCAGCCTCTTCTCCGGCCGCCGGGCGCTCGAGCTGCGGGGGGCCTGTCACTCAATTCCAGGCTAGCAGCGGGATCCCAGCATTCCCCTGCGCCCCCCGCACCCGGGAGACCCCTGACATCGATAGCGTCGGCGGCCGTGGCCCGAGCTGCGCGCCAGGAGAACCCTCCTTTCGAGAACCGGCGGTTCACCGGCGTCCTGGTGGCGTCGGGCATCGCCGCTGCCGTGCTTCTCCGGTTGTGGATCCTGACGAGCGGCCTCGGTGCGGTGGACATCGACGAGGCCGTGTCCGGGCTCATGGCCCGCCACGTCGTGCACGGCCAGGTGTCGGTGTTCTTCTGGGGACAGACCTATGGCGGGTCCCAGGAGGCCATCGCCACTGGCGTGTTCTTCGCCATCGCGGGCCAGAGCACGCTGGCTCTCAAGCTCGTGCCCATGCTGGCCTGTGCTGGATCGGCCTGGTTGCTGTGGCGGCTCGGGCGACGGACGGTCGGGGAGAGGGCGGCGTGCGTGGCCGCCGTGCTCCTCCTCGTCGGCCCTGGCTTCTTCGTCCTCCGGTCGACCCGGGCCTACGGCTTCTACGGCACCGGCCTATTCGTGTGCACCGCCGTGCTGTTGGCCGTGGTCCGGTTGCGGGAGCGGTCGTCCACCATCGAGTTGGCGTGGCTCGGGCTCCTCGTGGGCCTGGGATGGTGGGCCACCCCCCAGGTGGTGTTCGTAGTCGTGCCCGCTCTGGCGTGGTTGGCCTGGAGCGCTCCCCGTCTGCTCCGTCGGGCGTACATCCCCGCCCTCGGGGCCCTCGTCGGTGCTGCCCCGTGGATCGTCTGGACCCTCACCCACGGCCTGGCGTCGCTCAAGACCGACCTCGACGTGCCCCGGAACACCTACGTCACCCACCTCCACCGCTTCTTCGACCCCCTGCTCCCCATGGCTCTGGGCCTCCGGTTCCCGTTCACGCCCGACTGGGTTCCCGGACCGGTCATCGGCTGGGCCGTCTACCTGGGCCTGCTGGTCGGCTTCGGGGTGCTCCTGTGGCGGCGGCCTCCCCGGTTGGGCCTGCTCCTCGTCGTCGCCGGCGCCTATCCGTTTCTCTTCTCCATCTCGCCGGCGTCGTTCTACGTGGGCGAGCCTCGCTACCTGTTCCTCCTGTCGCCGGTGATCGCCCTGCTACTTGCCCACCTGTTGGTCACCCGGACGAGCCAGATCGCCGGCATCGCCGTCGTCGTCGGCCTTTCCGTGACGACGCTGGCCCACATCGGCGGCGACAATCCGGCGAACCCGCGAGCGCCGCTGCGACCACTCATCGCCGCCCTGGAATCGCGGGGCGCCAACCGGGTCTTCAGTCCCTACCTCGTGGCCCACCGCCTGGCCTTCGACAGCCACGAACGCATCATCGCCTCCCCGCTCACCTTCGTCCGCTCGCGCGAGTACGACCGGATGGTGCGAGCCAGCCCGTCACCCGCCTATGTGATGGTCGACGGGACCGAGGAGCAGGTGAAATTGGACCAGGTGCTCACGGCGCTAGGCATCCCGGCCGCACAGGTGAAGGTGGGCGTGTTCGACATCTACCTTCCGGTCACAAAGCTCCTACCCGAAGATTGGCTCGGTTGAGGGGCCCGGTTCCGGCCTCCGCGGCTGTCAGTCGTTGATGGTTCTGCAGTCGACGTAGCCGTACTCCTTGGCCGTCTTGGCCGCTTCCTTCTTGATCGTGTCGGCCTGGCCGAAGTACGTGGTGGCCTTGGCCTGGTTGCCGGCGGCTATCGATCGGGCTGCGGCGGTGTAGGCGAGGCTCAGGTTCTCGGTGTCGGTCACGAACTGGCGGGCCAGCTCCACGCTCTCACCGGGCATGGGCAGGGCCTTCAGGCGGGTGTTGGCGTCCTGCCACAGGTCGGCCTGCTTCTGGGCTGTCTCCTGGTCCTTGCCCTTGCCGATGGACTTCGCCTTGGCGAAGACATCTGTGCATATGACGTCAGACTGCTTGATGTAGGCGCCCTTCGCCCCGCCGGGCGCACCGCCTCCGCCGCCGCTGCAACCGGCCACCGTGAGGGGGATAAGTACCGCCACCGCAGGGATCCACCGTGACTTCACCTGTTCTCCTCCCGTTGCACCGACATGGCGGGCGGAGGATACCAGCAAGGGCCGGGACGCGCCGAGGGCGCCGGCTCGGCCGGCGCCCTCGGTACACGAATTACCGACGGCTTAGAAGTCGTCCATGCCTCCGCCCATGCCACCGGCACCCCCGCCGGGGCCGCCGGCGCCTTCCTTCTCGGGCTTGTCGACGATGACCGCCTCGGTGGTGAGGAACAGCGCAGCGATCGATGCGGCGTTCTGCAGGGCCGACCGTGTCACCTTGGCGGCGTCGATCACGCCTGCCTTCACCAGGTCCTCGTAGTCACCGGTGGCGGCGTTGAGGCCGGTGGGCCCGTCGAGGCCACGCACCCGCTCGACGATCACACCACCCTCCATGCCGGCGTTGACGGCGATCTGCTTGAGGGGCTCCTCCAGCGAGCGGGCCACGATGCGGGCACCGGTGGCCTCGTCGCCGTCCAGGGTGGAGGCGAGCTCGCGCACCTTGGCCTGGGCCCGCAGCAGGGCGACGCCCCCACCGGGCACCACGCCCTCCTCGACGGCGGCCTTGGTGGTGCTGACGGCGTCTTCGATGCGGTGCTTCTTCTCCCGCAGCTCCACCTCGGTGGCGGCGCCGACCTTGATCACGGCCACACCACCGGAGAGCTTGGCCAGGCGTTCCTGGATCTTCTCACGGTCGTAGTCGGAGTCGGTGTTCTCCATCTCGGCCTTGAGCTGGTTGACCCGGCCGTTGATGTCGGCCTCGCTGCCGGCGCCCTCGACGAGAGTGGTCTCGTCCTTGGTGACGGTGATCTTGCGGGCCCGGCCGAGCATGTCGAGGGTGACGTTCTCGATCTTGAGGCCGACGTCCTCGGAGACGACCTGGCCGCCGGTGAGGATGGCGAGGTCCTGCAGCATGGCCTTGCGGCGCTCGCCGAAGCCGGGGGCCTTGACCGCAACCGACTTGAAGGTGCCGCGGATCTTGTTGACCACGAGGGTGGCCAGGGCCTCGCCCTCGACGTCTTCGCAGAAGATCACCAGGTTCTTGCCCGACTGCATGACCTTCTCGAGGATGGGCAGCAGGTCGCGTACGGCCGAGATCTTGGAGCTGACCAGGAGGATGTAGGGGTCGTCCATGACCGCTTCCATGCGCTCGGGGTCGGTGACGAAGTAGGGCGAGATGTAGCCCTTGTCGAGGCGCATGCCCTCGACCAACTCCATCTCCATGCCGAAGGTCTGCGACTCCTCGACGGTGATGACGCCGTCCTTGCCCACCTTGTCGATGGCCTCGGAGATCATGTCGCCGATCTCACGGTCGGCGGCGGAGATGGCAGCGACCTGCGACACCTGCTCCTTGGACTCGATGTCGACGGAGACGTCCTTGATGGCCTCGACGGCCGTGGCCACGGCGCTCTCGATACCCTTCTTCAGCACCATGGGGTTGGCTCCGGCGGCAACGTTGCGCAGGCCCTCGCGGACCATGGCCCAGGCCAGCACGGTGGCGGTGGTGGTGCCGTCACCGGCGACGTCGTCGGTCTTCTTGGCGACCTCCTTGACCAGCTCGGCGCCGATGCGCTCGTAGGGGTCCTCGAGCTCGATCTCCTTGGCGATGGAGACACCGTCGTTGGTGATAGTGGGCGCTCCCCACTTCTTGTCGAGCACGACGTTGCGACCCTTGGGGCCGAGCGTGACACGTACGGCGTCGGCCAGTTGGTTCATCCCGCGCTCGAGGGCGCGGCGGGCGGATTCGTCGAAAGCGATCAGTTTGGGCATGCGGTTGCTCCTCTGTCCCGGTCCCGGCTCGTGGGCGCCGGCTCGTTAGCACTCTCATCCTGTGACTGCTAAACGATACCCCAAAGTCGAGGCCCCGGCGCAAGGGGGTTGCCTCTACCCTCCTGCGACAGCGGGGATGATCGATACGGTCTTGCCGTCGTCGACGGTGGTGGCCAGGCCGTCGAGGAAACGGACGTCCTCGTCGGCCACGAACACGTTGACGAAGCGGCGGAGCTGGCCACTGTCGTCGAACAGCCGGCCGTGGAACCCCGGATGGGCCGTCTCCAGGGCGCCGAGCACCTCGCCCACGGTGGACCCTTCGACGGTGACCTCCGACGCACCTCCGGACAGCGACCGCAACTGGGTGGGCACTCGTATCCGGACACCCATCTAGATACCTCCCGCCTCGACGTCGACGGCGTCTGCGAACGCCTCCAGGGTGGGGGCGATGGTGGCCGTCGGCCCCACCGTAGGCGCCACGGCGTCGATCGTCTTCAGGCCGTTCCCGGTGACGTAGGCCACGACTCGCTCGTCGGGCCTCACAATGCCCCTGGCGGCCAGCTTGGCCAGGGTGGCGATGGTGACGCCGGCGGCCGTCTCGCCGAAGATCCCCTCGGAGCGGGCCAGCAACTTGATCCCCGCCACGATCTCGTCGTCGGTGACCGACTCGATGGCACCTCCACTGGAGCGAACCGCCTCGAGGGCGTAGACTCCGTCGGCCGGGTTCCCGATGGCCAGGGACTTGGCGATGGTCTTGGGCTTCACCGGGCGGACGTAGTGGTCTCCGGCGGCGAAGGCGGCGGCGACCGGCGAGCATCCCTCGGCCTGGGCTCCCGAGACCCGAACCTCGGGTTCCTCGTCGAGGAGCCCGACCGAGTACAGCTCGGAGAAGCCCTTGGCAATCTTGGTCAACTGCGATCCCGACGCCACCGGGACCACTACGTGGTCGGGCGTGGTCCACCCGAGCTGTTCGGCCGTCTCGAACGCCAGCGTCTTCGAACCCTCGGCGTAGTAGGTGCGGAGGTTGACGTTGACGAACGCCCACGTGGGGTGCTCCGACGCCAGTTCGGCGCACAGGCGGTTGACGTCGTCGTAGCTGCCGTTCACCGCCACCAGGCTGTCGCCGTAGACCGCGCTGGTGACCACCTTGGCCGGTTCCAGGTCGGCGGGGATGAACACGAAGTGGCGCATCCCGGCCCGGGCGGCGTGGGCGGCCACCGAGTTGGCCAGGTTGCCCGTGGAGGCGCAGGCCGCCACCTTGAAGCCCAGCTCCCGAGCCCGGGCCAGGGCGACGGCCACGACCCGGTCCTTGAACGAACCGGTGGGGTTGACGGTGTCGTTCTTGAGCCAGAGCTCACCGAGGCCCAACTCGGCGGCCAACCGGTCGGCCCGCACGAGCGGCGTGAACCCCGCCCCCAGGTCGACGGCCCCGTCGTTGTGGGCGGGCAGCAGGTTGGCGTAGCGCCAGATGGTGGTGGGCCCGGCGGCGATGCTCTGCCGGCTGGTGGCGGCGGCGATGGCGTCGTAGTCGTAGCTCACCTCCAACGGCCCGAAGCAGTACTCGCACACGTGGAGCGCCTCGGCCGGATAGGCGCGGCCGCACTCCCGACATCGCAATCCTTCGACGAACAACAACGTCCCTCCTCATCGCTCCGGGCATTGGCACCTGGCCGCCCCGTGTTTTGCGGGGGCAACTGGTTGTCGCGGCGTCGACGGGCTCCGGTCCCTCAGCCGCTCTGGATGATGTCGCCAGTATACGCGAGGCGCGGTCTGCGGTAGCCCCATTCGTTCCGGTCGGGTTTCTGGGCGCCACGAGGCGCCAGGAAACCCGACCGGGACGGGTGTCGGCGACAATGAAGCGATGGTGGTTCGCGACCTTCGGGTCTTTCACGTCTCGCAGTTCGCGCCAGAGGCGCTCCTCGAGGCGAAGCGAGGTCGTGTCGTGTCGCTGTGCCTGCCGGCGCGCGACGAGGCCGCTACCGTCGGCGCCATCGTGGCCGGCGTCCGCCGGGAGCTGGTCGAGCGCATCCCTTTGGTCGACGAGGTGCTGGTGGTCGACGACGGTTCGGTCGACGCCACCGTGCAGGTCGCGGCCGACGCCGGGGCCACCGTCGTGGCCACATCCGACGTGTTGAGCGGGTGCGGGCCGGGTCAGGGGAAGGGCGAGGCGCTCTGGAAGGCCCTTGGGGCGGCCAGGGGCGACCTGCTGGCCTTTTGCGACGCCGACCTGCGGGACTTCGACCCGGCCTTCGTCACGGGCGTCCTGGGGCCTCTCCTGGTCGATCCCGGTATCGGCTTCGTCAAGGGCTTCTACGACCGGCCCCTCGAGGGAGTGTCGGGCACCGGTGGACGGGTGACCGAGTTGGTGGCCCGGCCTCTTCTCGCCCTGCTGTTCCCCCATCTGGGCGGTGTCGTCCAGCCCCTCGCCGGCGAGTTCGCCGCCCGCCGGGAGGTGCTCGAGCAGGTCCCGTTCGTACAGGGCTACGGCGTCGACCTGGGCCTGCTCATCGATGTGTCCGCCCGTTTCGGCGTCGACAGCGTGGGCCAGGTCGACCTCGGGACCCGCACCCACCGCAACCGCCCCCTCGACCAGCTCGCGCCCCAGGCCCTGGCCGTGTTGCGGACCGCCCTCGACCGCGCCGGTGTGGAGGTGGGATCTGACGTGGTGTCGGCCCTGGTCCGCCCCGGCCGGGACCGCCTGGTCGTGGAGGCGTCCGAACGTCCGCCCATCGTGGACGTCGCCGCCTACCGCCGCCCGGACTGACCGTCTCTCGCTCGGAGGGCCGCTCAGGCCCGGCTGGCGAGGTACCGGGACACGACGTCTTCCACGCATCCCAGAGTGTCGGTGGTCGCCTTTTCGGATCCGAACCGGTCGACGAGCGAGACCACCTCGATGTCGGCCTCCATCCAGTCCGGCGGGACGGCATCGGTGTCCACCTCCCCGGCCACCACGAGCACGGGGACGCCGGCCGCCACGGCCAGCCCTACCACCCCGCCGACGGCCTTGCCCGAGAACGTCTCGGCATCCAGGTGTCCCTCGCCGGTGACCACCAGATCCGCCTTTGCCACCCGGCCGGCCAGGTCGAGCTCGGTGGCCACCAGGTCGAACCCGGCCACCAGGGTGGCACCCACTGCGGCCAGGCCCCCGGCCAGTCCACCGGCCGCACCCGAACCGGGGATCTCGCGCACGTCGACGCCGAAATCCCGTTGGTAGACCTGGGCCAGGCGTTCCAGCCGGCGGCGGAGCAGGGCCACCTGGGCCGGCGTGGCGCCCTTCTGAGGGGCGAAACGTTCGGCGGCGTCGACGAAGAGCGTGGTCACGTCGCAGGCCACGACCACCTCGACGGGCAGGCCGACCGCCTGTCGTCCGGATTGCGGCCCCGCCTGGTTCGTCGTGCCCGCCGGGTAGACGAGGCGCGCCGACCGCAGGGCGGAGACGGCGCCCAGTCCGCCGTCGGTGGTGGCCGAGCCCCCCAGTCCCACGACGATGCGGCGGGCACCACAGGCGATTGCCGCGGCAATGAGCTCGCCCGTCCCGTAGGTGGTGGCGCGTAGGGGGTCATTTCCCTCGGCACCACCGGCCAGGTCGAGGCCCGACGCCCGGGCCATCTCCACGGTGGCCCGCTCGGCCTCGTCGCCACCGGCCCGCCACTCCGCCTCCACGGGATCGCCGAGAGGTCCGCGGACGACGACGGTGCGCCGGTCGCCGCCCAGGGCCACGAGGATTCCCTCGCCTCCATCGGCCACGGGCGCCTCGTCGCACGACCAGCCTGCGTTCGTGGCGGCGCGAGCCACGATTTCCGCCACTCCGGCGGCGGTGGCGGTACCCCGGAACTTGTCGGGCGCGGCCACCACGAGTCGTCGGGAGTCGCAGGTCACGTCCGTTATGGTGGCGCATTCCCGGCGAAGCCCTCCCGATAGTCGTTGCATCCAATCGAGGGCCGCTTTCTTTCACGAAGGGGCCCGACGGCAGCCTCGACGCGCGCCGAGGTGCCGGGGGCCTGGTCTCCAGCCTGGGCCCGCTGGCCCGGGAGGCGAAGGCCCTGTGGGTGGCGTCGGCCATCAGCGAGGCCGACCGGGAGGCGGCGGCGAAGGGGGTCCTCGAGGAGGAGGGCTACCGCATCCGCATGCTGGCCATCGACCCCGACGACTACCGCATGGCCTACGACGTGGTGTCCAACGGCACGCTGTGGTTCGTGCACCACGGCTTGTTCGATCTGCCGCGTCGCCCGCGGCTGGACCGCCGCTGGCGGGAGGCGTGGTCCGCCTACAGGGCCATGAACCATGCATTCGCCCGGGTCATCATCGACGAGGCCCCCGAGGGTGCGGTGGTATTGGTGCAGGACTATCACCTGGCCCTGGTGGGCACCTGGTTGGCCCAGGACCGGCCCGACCTGCGAGCGGTGCACTTCACCCACATCCCGTTCTGTGAGCCCGGTGCCCTGCGGGTGCTGCCCTCCGAGGTGGCCGAGGAGCTGCTCGTGGGCATGAGCAGCCACAGCTCCTGTGGCTTTCACGCCCAGCGTTGGGCGACCAACTTCGAGGAGTGCTGCAAGGCGGTACTGGGGATGAAGCCGGCCACCTTCGTGTCCCCTATGACGCCGGATCCCGACGACATCGGCGGCGTCGCCGAATCCGAAGCCTGCGACGCCGAGGTGGCTAATCTGGACGAGTCGCTCGGCGACCGCAAGCTTATTGTGCGGGTCGACAGGATCGAGCTGTCCAAGAACCTGCTTCGTGGCTTCCTGGCCTACGACGACCTGCTGCGAACCCATCCCGAGTGGCGGGGCCTCGTCGTGTTCGCGGCCCTCGTCTACCCGTCTCGCGAGGGCCTGCCCGAGTACCTCTCCTATCGCCAGGAGGTCGAGAGCCTGGCCCGTCATATCAACGAGACCTGGGCCACGCCTGACTGGACGCCCGTCACCGTCGACACCACCGACAACTTCCCCCGGTCGGTCGCCGCCCTCCGCCGCTACGACGTACTGCTGGTCAATCCCGTACGTGACGGATTGAACCTGGTCGCCAAGGAGGGACCCCTCGTGAACGAGCGCGACGGGGTGCTGGCTCTGAGCCGCGAAGCGGGAGCGTGGGAGGAACTGGGCGGAGCTGCTCTCGAGGTCAACCCGTTCGACATCGCCGGCACGTCCGACGTGCTGGCCGCGGCCCTGGCCATGACCGCGAAGGAACGTTCCGTACACGCCGCCGCGGTCCGCCGGACGGCCACCGCTCGCAAACCTCGAGGCTGGCTCGACGACCAGTTGCACGCCGCGGCAGGCCCCGATTTGATCCCCTCCCCGGCGCACCCCTCATAGCTGGCCGCGTCGGGGAGCGCGGTCCTGGGCGGTTGCCGCGGCGGCCGGGGCGTCAGGCGGTGGGCGGAAGGAAGCGGCGCAGGAGACCGACGACCGCCGACGGGCCGCCGACGATCAGGTCGGCCCGATCCAGGAGCTCGGCCGGTGATTCCTCGCTGCGGACGGCGACCCGGAGGGCGGTGACCCCGGTGGCGGCAAGGTCGTCGAGGGCGTCGAAGGCAGTGAGATCACCATGGTCGTCGCCGAGGAAACAGACAGCGCCCAGCCCCTGGGCGTTGTTGGCCACCACGGTGCCCTTCGATGTGGTGACCGGAGGCCGCAGCTCGTAGGACTGTCGTCCCGGGCTCACCACCAGACCGGTCTTGGCCGCCTGTTCGGTGACCCACGCTTCGGCTGCGTCGGCCAGTTCGGGGGCAGTGCGGAAGTGAAGGGTGAGCGACAGGCCCTTGGGCTCCAGGGTCAATCCGGCGGGAGCGTCGTCTCGGGCCCGGGCCGCAAGTTCGGTGACCACCGGTTGCCAGGGGCGGGCCTCCTCGGCGATGTGGACCTGACCGTCCTCCACTCGCTCGAGCCCGTAGAGCCCGGACAGGACGAGCCTGTCGTCGTCGAGGTGGCGCTGCAGAAACCGCGCCGGCCGGCCGGAGATGACTGCCACCCGGGCGTACACCCCGGCCAGGTCGGACAGCACCTCGACGGCACCGTCGACCGGCTTGGCCTCGTCGGCGACATCAATGATCTCGGCGAGGGTGCCGTCGAAATCGCAGAACACGCCTCCGCAGTCCGGGTTGTCCCGAAAGGCCGAGATCAGCTCGCCATCACCGTCCGGCGTTGTCACCCGGGCGATTTTACCTGCAGCGTCGCGGTCCGGGCTTGCGTCACCAGTAGCTTGGCGTGAGTGCGGAAACTGGCAGCGGTCGGCTTGAGCGCCGTGTGCCTGGTCGGTGGGCTCACCGCATGCGATCGGGACACCGTGCGGGTGTCGTTTCGGCCCGCCGTGGGCGCCAGCTATCGCTTCGAGGTGAGGGTCCACTCGGTGACGACCACCCGCCTCACGAGCGCCGAGCCGGAGCGTTCGGTGGACGACATCGTGCTGCACGTCGACGAAACCGTCGTCAGCGCCACAGGGGGAGAGGCGCGGGTGCAGGTCCGGCTCCGGCAGGCGGGGGCGCCCGACCGCACCTTCGTCGTACGCCTCGACCGCGCCGCCCAACTGGCTGGAGTGGACGCCGTGGACGGGCTTCCCCCCTCGGTGGTTGGACCCGATGCCCTGCCCCAGATCCTGCCAGGCGCACCCGGTGCCCCGCCCGATCGGCCACTCGCCCCCGGTGAGCGCTGGACCATCGATGCGCCGGCCCGACTGCCGGGGGGTGGCGACTCACGACTGGTGGGCTCCGGCCGACTGATCGAGCTGGGCCTGGTCGACGGGAGGAAGGTGGCCTCCACCCGGGCGCTAACTCGACTCCCCCTCACCAGCACAGCCGCCGTCCGAGGCAACGCCGTCGCCCTCGACGGCACCGAGACCACCGAAGGCACGGCGACGCGCGATATCGCCGACGGGGCCGTGGAACGGGCGACAACGGTGACCCGGGGGGACTTCGGCCTCGTCGTGGCCCCCGCGGGCGACGAGCGTGGGGCGAGAGTCGCCGGCAGGCTCAACATCGAGGTGCGTTCGGACACCCGCCGTCTGAGGTAGGTCAGCGGGTGGTGGTGACGGGGAAGGCGGTGGTGGGAGTCGTCGAACCGCCGGCCGGAGCGGTGGTGGCGAGGTCGGGCCCCACGAGCACGACGATGTCAGCCCCCTTGGTGTCCTCCACCGGGATGTCCGGGGCCAGAGGCTTGACCGAGGTGGCCTGTATTCCGAGAGCCTGGGCGACGTACAACGCCTCGAGGTCGAAGCCGGGCGTGAATTCCACCGCCGTGGTGGCGACGTCGGTGGTGGTGTTGGTCGGGGCCAGCGAGTTGTAGCCGGCGGCCGTCAGTTTGTCTCCGGTCTTACCGCCGAGGCCGGGCACGCCGCTGCCGTTGGCCGCCAGGACCTTGATGGCTGCGGGTTGGCGTACGGCTCGGGTGCTCGGCGGCGTCGAGGTGGTCGTCTCCTTCCCCTTCGCTGGCTTGGTCGTCGCGGTCTTGGGTTGCGACGACACCGAGGTCGGCACCGTCCCGCCCGACTTGACCTTGCTCAAGATGAAGATCCCGATCACCAGGGCGACGACGATAAGGATGATTCCGCGCACGCTGGCAGCCATCGGTTCGGCCTCGCGGCCGCTGTTCGGGGTCCTGCTCATCGGGTTGCCGCCTTCGGCGGCCGCCCCGCCGAGCGGGGGCGCTGTGCTTTCCATGAGCTGCGCGCCTCCGCTGTGCTTCGGTGCTCGCTCATCGGGTTGCCGCCTTCGGCGGCCGCCCCGCCGAGCGGGGGCGCTGTGCTTTCCATGAGCTGCGCGCCTCCGCTGTGCTTCGGTGCTCGCTCATCGACCCGGCGGCTGACTTGCGGGCCAACCCTCCAACCGGGCTCGCCGCCGCTGGCTCTGCGAGCGGCGCAGGCGGTGGACCACCAGGGGGTCGTAGGCCGCGGCGTCGGACGAACCCGACAGGGCGCGGAGCAACTCGTAATAGCGGGTGGGCGACAGATCAAGCCGGGAGCGGATGGCCGCCTCCTTGGTCCCCGGCGTGACGACGCCCGGATGACCGGTGCCCGACGCGACGGAGAGCGGGGCGGCAGTGTCCGACAGAACCCACCACGACCGCTCGAAATCGAGGATCGCACGCTCTCGATCGGACAGTCCCATTCACCGCACACTGCCCGCGTGGGGCATCGAGGTCAAGCATCCCCCTCGCAGAGCTACAGTTTGGCGCGGGGCGGACCCGCTCGCCGGTGTGGCGCAGTCCGGTAGCGCAGGCGACTTGTAATCGCCAGGTCGTCGGTTCGAATCCGACCACCGGCTCCGAATTCCAGGGCCTGCGGGGGTGCGGGCCTCAGGCGACGGCGGGTGCCGCCTCGACCAGTTCGCCGGCATTGAGGTGGGCCTCCAGCTTGCGCTTGATCCGCTGGAGGGCGTTGTCGATCGACTTCGGGTGACGCTCGAGCACCTCACCGATGTCCTGGTAGGAGCGACCCTCAAGGTAGAGATTCAAGACGTCGACCTCGAGGCGCGACAGCATCTCGGCCATGCAGGCCCGCATCTCGTCCATCCGCTCCGAGGACACCACGACATCGGCCGGGTCGGGTACCTGATGGTCGTCGAGCAGGTCGTCGACAATCCGTTCGTCGCCTTCGTCGATCGACCGGAAGCCCGAGAGCGAGACATACTGGTTCAACGGTTGATGCTTGTGACGGGTGGCCGACTTGATGGCCGTCATGATCTGGCGGGTCACGCAGAGCTCGGCGAAGGCGCGGAAGGAGGATTCGCGTTCCGGGCGGTAGTCGCGCACGGCCTTGAACAGGCCTATGAGGCCCTCCTGCTCGATGTCGTCCCGGTCGGCGCCGACCAGGAAGTAGGCCCGGGCCTTTGCCCTGGTGAACCGGCGGTAGCGCTCGAACAAAAGCTCGAGTGCTTCCAGGTGGCCCTGGCGGAACAGCATGACCAGATCGTCATCGCTGAATCCGACATGGACGGCACCGAGATAGTGCGACATGAACGCTCCCCTGGTGCAACGAGCCGGTGCACGGACGTGGCCTCGGTAAATGCCCTTTGACTAGAGCTAACGTGAAAGTTGTACCTATCTGACGCGCCCTTGTCAACGGCAACCTCTCTGGCACTTGGCACCGGGCCGTGGTGATCAGCTGGCTGGAGGTCGCCGCCGGCTGATCTCGAAGAGGGCCAGAGCCCCGGCCGCAGCCACGTTGAGCGACTCCAGACGGCCTTGCAGCGGGATGCTGAGCACGAGGTCGCATCGCTGACGGACCAGGCGCGACAGGCCCCGCCCCTCGGCGCCGAGCACGACGACGACACCCTGGTCGGCCAGGGTCAGGTCGAACAGGCTCTGGTCGGCGCCGGGATCGAGTCCGACGACCCAGAGCCCGAGGTCGCCGGCCCTGGCCAGGGCGGCCGGAAGGCCGCTCACCACGGCGATTGGCACGTGTTCCACAGCGCCGGCGGCCGCCTTGGTGACCGTGGCCGTGACGTGGGCAGCGCGGTGGCGGGGCAGGACCACGCCGGTGACCCCGGCGCCCTCGGCCGTGCGGAGCAGGGCCCCGAGATTCTGGGGATCGGTCACCCCGTCGAGGGCGAGGAGGAACGGGGTACCTGCTGGCTGTTGGCACAACTCGTCGAAATCGGCCTCGGGCAGGGATCGAGCGTGGGCCAAGACTCCCTGGGGAGCCTCGGTGCGGGCCTCGGCGGCCAGGCGGGCGCCGTTCACCCGTCGAATGGGAACGCCGCGAGCCGATGCCAACTCGGTGATGCGATCGATCAACGGAGCCGATCGCTGCTCGGCGTCGGCCGTCAGCCACACGTCGATCACCTGGCGCCGACCTGCGGCCAGCAACTCGGCGACCGCTTGGCGGCCCTCGACCTGGTCACCGCCGGCGCCCCGGTCAACCGTCCGAGCCCCGGGGGGCGTGCGGCGAGGATTGCGGGAGGTCCGCCGCGCTCGGGGCCGCCGATCACTCATCGAAGGTTGACGACGCGAAGCTAGAGGAGCGCCTCGTCGAGCTTGGTCTCGGCCTCTTCCTCGTTGACCCCGATGGCGAAGGTCAGCTCGGACACGAGAATCTGCCTGGCCTTGGTGAGCATCCGCTTCTCGCCCGCCGACAATCCCTTGTCCTTCTCGCGGATCGAGAGGTTCCGCACCACCTCGGCCACCTGGTAGATGTCACCGGACTTGAGCTTCTCCACGTGGTTCTTGAAGCGCCGGGACCAGTTGGTCGGCATCCTCGCCTCCTTCTTGCGGAGGACGGCGAACACCTCCTCGACCTCTTCGTCGTTGATGACCTCGCGCAGGCCCACCTCATCGGTGTTGTCGGCCGGCACCATGAGGGTGAGGTCGCCGTAGGCGAGCTTCAGCACCAAGTACTCACGGTCGGTGCCGAATGCATCTCGACGCTCCCGCCGCTCGATCACTGCGGCACCGTGATGGGGATACACGACCTTGTCGCCAACGTCGAACGGCATACTTCTCCCAAGGGACGTACAAAGGGGGGACTCCCCCAGAGTGCCAGGAAAGTGACAGGACAACAACTTGGCGGCTTCGCCGCCCCGGACGAAGCCGCCGATCAGCCGTAGCGGTCGAGGATGCTCGTCTCGGCCAGGCGCCGTAGGGCCTCCTCGATGGCCTTGGCCCGGGTGGCGCCTACACCCTCGACTTCGTCGAGGTCGGAAACCGAGGCCCGCAGGATCTGGTGGAGGGAGCCGAAGCGCCCGACGATGTGGTCGACCACCGATTCGGGAATGCGGGGGACCCGGGCCAGCAGGCGATAGCCCCGCGGCGCCAGGGCGGTGTCGAGGTCGGCCGGGTCGCCAGGCAGGTGGAGTACCTCGGCCACCGACTTGAGGTCGAGGATCTCGTCGGTCGAGAGCTCGCTCAAGGCGTTGATGGCCTCGGGGAGTCGCCAGCTGTCCCCGGTGCGGAAGTAGTCCTTGATCACCAGCCGACGGTCGTCTTCGACGCCGCCCATCAGCTCCTCGAGCTGGAGGCGAACGAGTCGTCCGTCAGTGCCGAGCTCGACGATGTAGCCGTGCACCTCCTCGGCGATCCGCGTTACCATCTCCACCCGCTGGACGACGGTGACCACGTCGCGCACCGTCACCAGGTCCTCGACCTCGAGGGCGGCCAGCGATCCGGACACGTGGTCGAGGCGGTCCTTGTAGCGCTCGAGGGTGGCCAGGGCCTGGTTGGCCCGGTTCAGCAGGCGGGGGCCGGGCTCGATGGGGTGCTTGGTGTCGCCGTAGTAGACGGCGATCAAGGACATGTCCTCCGACACCGAGATCACGGGCACCCCGGCGAGGGAACGGGCCACCCGCTCGGCCGTGCGGTGCCGGGTGCCGGTCTCGGAGGTGGTCACGCTGGGGTTGGGAACGAGGTGGACGTTGGCCCGGGCGATTCGGCTGGCGTCGGAGGCCAGGATGATGGCCCCGTCCATCTTGGCCAGCTCTGACAGGCGCTGAGGGCTGAACTCTGCGTCGAAGAGGAAGCCGCCGGAACAGATGGCCAGCACCTCGGGTCCGTCGCCGACCACGATCAGCGCGCCCATGTTGGCCTGCAGGATGCGGTCAAGGCCCTCGCGCAGTGGTTGCCCGGGGGCAACCGTGGCCAATGCGTCGATCAGCCCGAGGTGTCGTCGGCCGGGCACCCTTCGAATGGTAGTTGGTGCGATCCGCCGGGCCCGGCCGATTTTGTCCAGTCAGCGAGAATGCAGGCCCAGGGCGGAAACGGCTTCGCTCAGGGTGGCCGCCCGGACGACGGTGATGCCCGCCGGTGGGTCCGGTGCCGATGCGGGGAGCACGGCCTGCCGGAAGCCGAGCCTGGCCGCCTCGGCCAGCCGGCGATCGAGCTGGCCCACCTGGCGTAGCTCGCCGCCCAGGCCGACCTCGCCACAGGCCACCACGTCGGCCCCGATGGGGACGTCGGCATGCGCCGACGCCACAGCCAGGGCGAGGGCGAGATCGGCGGCGGGCTCGGCCACCCGCACGCCTCCCACCGCGAGGGCGTAGACATCGGAGCGGGCCACATTGACGTTGGCCCGCTTTTCCAACACGGCCAGGAGAAGGGCCAGACGACCGCTGTCGACGCCTTCGGCCGAGCGCCGGGGAAAGGCCAACTGCGTCGAGGCGACCAGCGCCTGGACCTCCACGAGGAGGGGCCGACGCCCTTCCATGGCCGGCACCACCGCCGATCCCGGCACACCGGCCCGGCGGTCGGCGAGGAAGAAGGCCCCGGCGTCGGGCACGCCCACGAGGCCGGTGGCGGCCATCTGGAACAGCCCGAGCTCGTCGGTGGACCCGAAGCGGTGCTTCACCGCCCGCAGGAGGCGCAGGGCGTGGTGGCGATCTCCTTCGAACGACAGCACGGTGTCGACGGTGTGCTCGAGCACGCGAGGCCCGGCCAGGCTGCCGTCCTTGGTGACGTGGCCGACGAGGACGGTGGCCATCGCCCGCCTCTTGGCCAGCTGCACCAGGCGATGGGCGCAATGGCGCACCTGGGCCACCGACCCCGGGGCAGAGTCGAGATCGGCGTCGAAGGTGGTCTGGATCGAGTCGACGACCACGAGCGACGGTTCCACCTCCTCGATGAGGGTGATCAGGCGGCCCAGCTCCGTCTCCGACACCAGCCACAGGCCACCTGAACCGGCAACGCCCAGGCGCTCGGCCCGCAGGCGCACCTGCTCGGCCGACTCCTCGGCGGTGACCAGCAGGCAGCGCGCCCCGGTGGCGGCGACGGCGGCGAGGGCCTGGAGGAGCAGGGTGGACTTTCCCACGCCAGGCTCGCCACCGACGAGGGTGACCGAGCCCGGCACCAGGCCCCCGCCCAGGACCCGATCGAGCTCGTCGACGCCGGTGGGCCGGGGGGCCCAACCGTCGGACACCACCTCGGCGATGGGGACGGCTTGGGCGGCCGGGCCCTCCCACTCGTCGCGTGGGCCCGGTCCGACACCGCCGGTTCTCGCGCTACCGCCACCCCGGACGGTTTCGACTTCCTCGACCAGGCTGTTCCAGGCACCGCACGCCGAGCACCGGCCCGACCACCGGGCGCTTCCCGCCCCGCACTCCTGACATCGATGGACCGTCTTCACCCTTGCCATACGTCCAAGCCTAGGGAAAGGGTGCGACATTTAGGGAAAGGGTGCGACATTTAGGTTCGCTGAAGCGGCATCCGACGGTCAGAAGTTCTTTTTCACCAGGTTGCTCTCACGGTGCTTCGGCGCACCCGTGGCCGGGGGTACGGGCGTGAGCGTCACGGTGGCTCGGAGCTCGTCGGAGTCGGAGAACGCTCCCCGGTCCTCGTCGAGGTCGACCTTGCGGATCGTCTTGGTCCAGTGGCGGGAGACCTTGTCCTCTTTCCCGGCCTTGGTGTCGTCGAAGAACGGCGGGGTGAGGAAGCCCAGGGTGTCGTCGCCACCGGCGGCGGGCGGGTCACCCACCTTGGTGTCGTCGCCGATCAGGCGGCACACCTCCTTGTATGCGTGCTTCGACTGCTTGTCCTTGGCGTCAAAGGTGATGTCGTAGGTGACGTCGACGGTGGCCTGCGCCCCCGCGACAGCGATCTTCAGTTTGATGGGACCGATCGTGGCCATGCGTCTCTCCTCTACGCCAGTGCGCCGGACCGCCCGTGCGGTCACGGCAACGAAACTAGGCGGAGCGGCGGTAGCGCTGCACCGCGAGCGGTCCGAACACGGCAAGGATCCCGATCGTCCAGGCCAGCGCCCCCAACACCCAGGGCAGCGCGTCATCACCGAATTTCGGACCGAGAGCACAGGCCCGCACGGCATTGATCACCACCGACACGGGCTGATAGGTGGCGAAGCCCTGGAGCCAGCCGGGCATCGTGTCGACGGGGACGAACGCCGACGAGGCGAACACCAAGGGAGCAAGCAGGGGAAAGCCGGCAGCCTGGGCACTCTCGGCGTTGGGCACCGACAGGCCGATGAGGGCGAACATGGCCGACAGGGCACAGCCGAAGAAGAGCAGGACAAGGAGTCCGATGATGAACTCGGCTGCGTTGGTGTGGATCCGGAACCCCACGGCGAAGCCCACCACGCACATGAGGATGACGACGAAGACGTTGCGCACCAGATCGGCCAGGATGCGCCCGGTGAGCACCGCCGAGCGGGCCATGGGCAACGACCGGAACCGCTCGATGAGGCCCTTCTGGAGGTCGTCGGCCAGGCCGATGCCCGTGCCCATGGCCCCGAAGGCCACCGTCTGGGCGAAGATTCCCGGCATCAGGTAGTCGACGTAGGGCAGACCCGGCTGAAGGCTTCCCTGAATGGCGCCGCCGAAGGCGTAGCGGAACAGCAGCACGAAGATCACCGGCTGGATGGTGGAGAACACCAGCAGCTGGGGCAGGCGGATGATGGTGAGCAGGTTGCGTCCGGCCACGGTGATGGCGTCGCCCATGGCTCGGCTCAGCCCGGTTCGGGGCTCGATGGCGGTGCCGGCGGGATCGGCGGTGAGGGTCACGGTCGTTCTCCTTGTCCGTGCGGTGACGCGTCGGCACCGGCGCCATCGGCCTCGGCGTGATGGCCGGTGAGGCTGAGGAACACGTCGTCGAGGCTGGGCTCGCGCAGGGCCACCGAAACCGGGCTCAACTGCTCGTTGTCGAGGCCGGCCAGCACCTGGCGCAGCGCTCGGGAACCGTCGGAGACCTCGAGGCGGACGGTCATGCCCTCGCGCCCGGCCTCGTTGCTGGCGAAGGGGGCGACGATCTCCCGGGCCCTCACCGCGTCGGCCTCCTCGTTGAAGGCCACCTCGACGACGGTGGCTCCCAGGTCGGCCTTCAGCTCCGCCGCCGTGCCCTGGGCGATGACCTTGCCGCCGTCGACCACGGCGATGCGGTTGGCCAGGCGGTCGGCCTCCTCCAGGTACTGGGTGGTGAGCAGCAGGGTCGTCCCCTCCGCTACCAGCTCGGCGATCACCCGCCACAGGTCGGTTCGCCCCCGCGGGTCGAGGCCGGTGGTGGGCTCGTCGAGGAAGAGCACGGCCGGACGATGCACCAGGGCGGCGCCCAGGTCGAGGCGCCGGCGCATGCCCCCCGAGAAGGTCTTCACCGGGCGGTCGGCGGCGGCGACCAAGTCGAAGCGCTCGAGGAGCTCGTCGGCCCGGGCGGCCAGCGACTTGCGCGGAAACTGCGTGAGCCGGCCGATGAGCCGCAGGTTCTCGCGCGCCGTGAGGTTCTCGTCGACCGCCGCGTACTGGCCGGCCAGGCCGATGCGGGTCCTCACCGTCTCGGCGTCGCGGACGACGTCGAGGCCGAGCACGCTGGCGTGGCCGTCGGTGGGCGGGATGATCGTGGTGAGGATCCGGACGGCCGTGGTCTTGCCCGCCCCGTTCGGACCGAGGAGGCCGAACACGCTCCCCGTGGGGACGTCGAAATCGATGCCGCCGAGGGCGACCACCGAGCCGAACCGCTTGGTCAGCCCCTCGACCCGGATGGCTGAATCGCTCATCAAGCCAGCCTCGCGCAGCCGAAGGTGGGAGTCGTACGGATTTTGTGTTCCGCGGAAGCCCTCATCGCCGACGTCGGCGGACGAGCAGCCACGCGGTGACTCCACCGACGGCCACCAGGAGCACGACGGCGACGGCGACGATGGGCAGCAGGTTGAGGCCTTTCGAGGTGGCCTGGATGGGCAGGCGCTGGCCGAGAGCCGGACGCCAGACCAGGCGACCTTTGGCCTTCTCCTTGGTGCTGGCGTCGACCGAGCCGGGAAGTCGGGCTTCGAAGGAGACCTGGACGACTTTGTCGAGATCGGCCCCGAACTCGTTGCGCAGGGCGTCGAGGTCAAGGGGCAGGCCCCCGCCGAGCTTCGCTAGCAGATCGGCGTCGGCCAGCCCGGTGATCCCGCCCGACAGGTCGACGGCGCCGGTAAGGCTGGTGCGGTTGCGGAACAGGGTGCGGGTGGAATTGACGGTGAGGTCTCGGAAGGGGCCGTCCGGTCCGCTGAGCTGGGCCAGCGCCGTCACCGCCTCCCGGGTGTCGGCCACGGGTCGGGACACCCGAATCCACGTCAACCCGTCGTCCTCCTTGTGGGGGCCGTCGATCCTCCACCCGGCCTGGCGGAGATCGTCAACCCGAAGGGCGGTGTTGACGTCGCCGACGGTCGCCAGGGCCTCGGCGTCGAGGCCCAACCCGGCGCGCACGGTGCCACCACCGCTCTCATCGACGTCGATCCCGCCCGTCACCCTGACCTGGCATGCGCTCGTGGCCAGGACCACGAGCAGCGCCAGCAGCAGAGCGCCCAACCAGCCCCGACGGGGCCGGTTCGGCTGCTCGGACTGTCGGGCCAGGTTGGCTACTCGGCTGGGCCCGTCTCGGCCAGCTCCACCGGTGGGGGCTCGATGCCCGCGATGGAGCGGAAGACGATCTTGTCGTCCTCGGCGTCGACGACGATGGTCTCGCCGGCGCGGAACTCCTTCCACAGGATGCGCTCCGAGAGTGGGTCCTCGACCTCACGCTGGATGGCCCGGCGCAGGGGCCGGGCCCCGAGCGTGGGGTCGTAGCCCTTCTGGGCCAGCAGGTCCTTGGAGGCCGGCGTGAGCTCCAGGGTGAGGCCCTGGCTCAGGAGCTGGCCGGTGACCCGCTGGATCATGTGGTCCACGATCTCGGTGACCTCTTCGCGGGTGAGCTCGTGGAACACGATCGTCTCGTCGATGCGGTTCAGGAACTCGGGCCGGAAGTGAGCCTTGAGGGCCTCGTTGACCTTGTCCTTCATCTTCTCGTAGGTGACGGCGTGACTGGACTTCTGGAACCCAATGGCTGCCTTGCGCAGATCTGCGGTACCCAGGTTCGAGGTCATGATGATGACGGTGTTCTTGAAGTCGACGGTGCGGCCCTGGGCGTCGGTGAGGCGCCCGTCCTCCAGGATCTGGAGCAGGGCGTTGAACACGTCGGGGTGGGCCTTTTCGATCTCGTCGAACAGCACCACGGAGAAGGGCTTGCGGCGTACGGCCTCGGTGAGCTGGCCGCCCTCCTCGTAGCCCACGTAGCCGGGAGGCGAGCCCACCAGGCGGCTTACTGTGTGCTTCTCCATGTACTCGCTCATGTCGAGCTGGATGAGATGGCTCTCGTCGCCGAACAGGAACTCGGCCAGGGTCTTGGCCAGCTCGGTCTTGCCCACGCCCGAGGGGCCCAGGAAGATGAACGAGCCGCTGGGCCGCTTGGGGTCCTTGAGGCCGGCGCGGGTGCGGCGGATGGCCTGGGACACGGCGTGAATGGCGTCCTCCTGGCCCACGACCCGCTTGTGCAGCTCCTCCTCCATGCGCAGGAGCTTGGCCGTCTCCTCCTCGGTGAGCTTGTAGACGGGGATGCCTGTCCACAGGGCCAGCACCTCGGCGATTCCCTCCTCGTCGACCTCGTCAAACAGGTCGATGCCCTCGGCCTTCCACTCCGACTCCTTGGCCGATTTGCGGTCGAGAAGGTTCTTCTCCCGGTCGCGGAGCTTGGCCGCCTGCTCGAACTTCTGGTTCTCGATGGCCGCGTCCTTCTCCCGGCGCACCCCGACCAGCTCGCTCTCGAGCTCTTTGAAGTCGGCGGGGGTCTTCATGCGGCGCATCACCATGCGGCTGCCGGCCTCGTCGATGAGGTCGATGGCCTTGTCGGGCAGGTGACGGTCGGAGATGTAGCGGTCGGAGAGGTTGGCGGCGGCAACGATGGCCTGGTCGGTGATGGTGACCCGGTGGTGGGCCTCGTATCGGTCACGGATGCCCTTGAGGATCTCGATGGTGTCGGCCACCGAGGGCTCTTCCACCTTGATGGGCTGGAACCGGCGCTCCAGGGCGGCGTCCTTCTCCAAGTGCTTGCGGTACTCGTCGAGGGTGGTGGCGCCGATGGTCTGCAGCTCACCCCTGGCCAGCATGGGCTTGAGGATGGAGGCGGCGTCGATGGCGCCCTCGGCCGCGCCCGCACCCACCAGGGTGTGGAGCTCGTCGATGAACAGGATGATGTCGCCCCGGGTGCGGATCTCCTTGAGGACCTTCTTGAGGCGCTCCTCGAAGTCGCCGCGGTAGCGGGACCCGGCCACCAGGGCGCCCAGGTCGAGGGTGTAGAGCTGCTTGCCCTTGAGGGTCTCGGGCACGTCGTTGGCCACGATGCGCTGGGAGAAGCCCTCGACGAGGGCGTTCTTGCCCACGCCGGGCTCGCCGATGAGGACGGGGTTGTTCTTGGTGCGGCGGGACAG
>JBBSHU010000042.1:0-23461 GCA_038232455.1 Acidimicrobiales bacterium | reverse complement strand
TCTAGATCAGCCGGGAGTCTCGCCCAGGTTCGGCTCTAGATTTCGCTGACGACGGCGTGCCGGCGGCGGCGGACCACCATGGCGATCACGCCCACCCCAGCCACCGTGGCCAGAGCGATCGGCAGGCCCTTGAGGGGGATCACCGGCACATCGGGGGCGATGGCATTGGGGCCGCAGAACACCGTGCCGATGGAGAGGTCGACGAGGGGGGGAAGCAGGGGAACGCCACTGAGGACCTGGACCGAAAGCGCCGTGGTGGCGACCCCGCCCGGGAGCACCGCCGGGAAAGGCGGGTTGGCCGGCGGCTGCTTGTTGAGCGTCACGTTGAGCAATGGCCCCAGGCCCAGGACCGTGGTGTTGGGCGCCGGGTTGGAGGCCAGCGGAACCGGGCTCCCACCCAGCAGCTGGATCGTGGCGTTGACGAGCTGCACATTGGTCGTACCACCCTGGGGGTTCGACGTGGCCGTGCACTCACCCAGGATGGCGTCGGCCCTGATGGTGGCCAGGCCACCCAGGTCGATGACGACTCCACCCGGTGTGGTCGGCGTACAGGCTCCGCCCGCTCCGATCTGGATGGTGCCCCCCGGCCCCACCGTACCCGCACACGCCGCCGAGGTAGCCGGCGTACTCGTGGACGGAGGACTGGGGTTCGCAACCGCCTGCTGCACCAACGCCCCCGCCTGGATGGCCGTCTGGGTGCCGAGGAGGCTCAATGCCGGCGTCGTCTGGCCGGAGGCGGTACCTGGAGCACAGACGACCGGAGGCAACGACGAGTTGGACGGGTGGGTAACCGTGCAGGTGCCGGTGGTCGCCAGCGCCCCCCCGTTCAGCGACAGCGTCGCGGCATTGGCCGAGGCGGTCGAGGTGTCGGCAAGTGCCGGGCTCGCTCCCGCCACCAACAGACCTGTGGCCAGCACCGTCATCAGTGCACCCACCTTGGTGGTGTACCTCAGACGCTTGATCATCTGTCCTCCACTCGTTGCGATTGAACGGCGGAACCCGAGTCGGGTCCTGCCGTGACCAGCGTGCTCATCGGGTGTGCCGCCTCACGGTTGCGGCCCGAAGAAGCACCAAGCCGGCAAGCAAGAGGGTCAGCGCGAGCATCGTGATGCCCACCAACGGAAAGCCGGTGCGCGCCAAGGCCACACCGGCAACTCCGCCACCCACGATCGGGGTTCCTCCATACATCGCCTGACACCTTTCTGACCCAACTGGGCCCGCCCCTGGATCGGGTACGGGGAACTCTTGAACACGGTACTGCCCCGTCGGCCAGTGATCATACGCGCAATGCGGCGGACCTGTCACCATCATCCGGGCGGGCACTCGTGTTCGCCTGGCATGGCCCCGAAGGGATGGGCAACAATGTCGTCATCGCCGTGATCGTCCCACCCCGTCGGGACGGACCCGACGAGGGTCCGTGAGCCGGGGGTGGCCACCGGGCCAGTCCCTGCTGAGGCCCCGCCCATGGCCGCGCCCCCGTCCCGGACGCCGTTCCGTCCATCGTCGTCGCCCGCCCGCGTTCGGCCGCCCCCGGCGGCGGACACAGCAGGCGGCCGTCATGCCCTCTCGGCGGAGAGGCATTGTCACTCGCATCAGATCGACTCCTGTGTCGTACCTGATCGTCGGCGCGATCGGCATCGTCTTGGTCTTCGTCTTCATCCGCTTCACCGTCGACGACGCCTTCATCACCTGGCGGTACGCCACCACGTTCGTCCGGACCGGCCACTGGAACTACAGCGCAGGATCGATTCCGCCTTCGGAGGGATACACCAATTTCCTGTATGCCATCGTCGCCGTCGTCCCCACCGCTCTGCACCTACCGGTCGAGCTCTTCTTCAAACTGGTGAGCCTGGCGCTCCTTGCCGGCTATCTCGTGGCCGTGGGTCGGGCCCGCCTGCCGAGGCTGCAGGTGCTCGCCCTGCTGGTCATCGTGTGCTGCAACCCCAGCTTCATGATCATGCTTTTCTCCGGCCTGGAAACGGTGTCCTTCGCCTTCCTCGTCGCCCTGTTGTTCGCCCTGGTCTACCGCGACGGCAGCCTCGGCCGGCTGGGGTACGCCACCGCCCTGGCGTTGACTCTGACCCGACCCGAAGGAATCCTGTTCGCCTTCGTGGCCATGGCCTGGTCCTGGGTCATCACGCGGAGGCGTGCCCAGGCGAACGGCCTGGCGCTGATCTGCACCATCTGGGGAGCCTACTGGGGATGGCGCTGGGACCACTTCGGATACTTCTGGCCCAACACCTTCTACGTGAAGTCCGGCAACCGGGGAGACGCGTCGACCCAGTTGGTCAATGTGGTCTCCGGCCTGGTGCCGGCACTGATCATCGCCGCACTGGTCATCCTCATCGCCGCCACCATCTGGCGGGTCGACACCTTCGCTCTACGCAAATCGCTCCGGAACGCCCAGAACGCCACGCCCTTCGTTCTGGCCCTGACGTCGGCAGTGGTGGTCCTCGGCCTCTACCACAGCTCGAATCTGACCATGAACTTCGTCAACCGCTTCGAGTGGCAACTGCTCTTCCCCGTGGCCGTGGTCGTCCTCGCCCGGCCCCTCCGCCCCCCGTCGGAGGCACCCCTTCCTGCCGCCGCGACCGATCCGGCGACGGTCGCAGTGGCCGAACCGGTCGACGACGCCCCCACGCCCGATCTCCTCGACCGGCTGGCACCCCGACGGCAGGCTGCGGTCTACGTGGCGCGCGACTTCTGGGGTGTCCTCGCCCTCGTCGTGGCCACGGTGACCTCGATGACGGACGCGTCTTCGCGGTTCAGCCAGTTGGCGATCGCGGGGGCGGCGGTCGTCCTGGCCGTCGCCGTCGTCGTGCGTTGGGGCTTCGGATCGTTCGAGGCAGGCGTCCTGGCGGCCGTCGCCTTCACCGTGGTCGTGTCGTGGGCGCCGGCCACGGAATGGCTCGGTTGGGCGTCCTACCGGTATCGAATCGAAAATGCCCACCAGGCGCTCGGCCAGGTGATCGACGCCCAGAGGTTCGACGGGGCCGTCGCCCTGGCCGACGCCGGCGTCATGCCGTTCGAGATCCATCAGCCGGTCATCGACATGGACGGCTTGGCCTACACCCCCGTACCCCATGCCACGTTCACCGCCGCCGACCTCGATGCTGCCCACCTCGACGTGGTGGTGGCCCTGTCTCGGAGAACGGCCGCAGGCAGCGAATGGATCAACGGTCGGGGCCAGCAGGTCACCTACGCCTACATGGCGGCTCACGGCTTCCGGTCGTTCGCCGGGCCTCCCTTCACCTACGGCTACTGGCTCAACGTCTGGGTGAATCGCCAGATCGACCCCGGCCCTCTCGAGCGCGCCATACGTCAGATCTCGGCCCGAGCGATCCGCCAGAACCTGAGAACCGATGCCCAGGTCCTCCGCGACAAGCTGTTCGATTTCCCGTTCATCTCGAACGGAAACTGACCTCGGCACCAACTCACGGGGTCTTTGCGTGCGACCCCCCTACGACGCCAGGGGGGAAACCGAGCCCCGGCCCGGGCCGCGGCGGCGCAGGAGGCCGTCGATGGCGTCGGCGGGCACAGGTCTGGAGAAGAGGTACCCCTGGCCCATGTCGCATTTCATCTCGGCCAGGCGGTCGGACTGACCCGGGTACTCGATTCCCTCGGCCACCGTCCGCAGGCCGAGAGTCTGGGCCAGCTTCACGATGGCCTGGGCCACAGCCGAGTCCTCGACACCGCGGGTGACGTCGTCGACGAACGCCTTGTCGATCTTGAGGATGTCGATGGGCATGTCCTTGAGCCGGCTGAACGACGACCATCCCGTGCCGAAGTCGTCGATGGCGACCTTGACCCCAAGATCTCTGAGTCGACGCAGCTTTTCGACCTTGACGTCGAAGTCGCGCATGAAGAGGCTCTCGGTGATCTCCAGGGTGATGTTGGACGGCGGGGTGCCCGACTTCCCCAGAACGGCCACGACCTGGTCGACGAAGGCCGGGTCGTCGACCTGGACAGGCGAGACGTTGACGGCGATCCCGAGCGCCTTGGGTCGCGGGAAGCGCTGGCTCCACACCTGCTCCTGGCGACAGGCCTCGCCCAGGATCCACGCACCCATGGGCATGATGAGGCCACTCTCCTCGGCCACCTCGATGAACTCGGCGGGATACACGAGGGGACGGTCGGGCCTGGCCCAACGAACCAGGGCCTCCACGCCGACGAGATCACCGGAGGTCAGGTCGATGATGGGCTGGTAGTGAAGGACCAGCTCGCGACGGTCGATCACCCGGCGTAGGTCGGCCTCGAGGTCGAGGCGGCGGGCGACTGCCTCCTGCATCTCCCGACGGAAAACCTGGTACCGGTTCTTCCCGGCGGTCTTGGCCGCGTACATGGCCACGTCGGCGTTGCGCATGAGCGCCTCGGCGTCCTGGCCGGGCTCGCTGATGGCGATGCCGACGCTCGCAGTGATCATCACTTCTTTGTCGTGGGCGGTGACCGGGCCGGAAACGGCATCGAGAATTCGCTGAGCGACCATCGCTGCGTCGGAATTGGAGCTGCCCTCGAGCAACACCCCGAACTCGTCGCCCCCCAGTCGGGCGGCGGTGTCACCCGGACGGATCCTGGTGCGCAGGCGTTCAGCCAGCTCCACCAGCACTTCGTCGCCGGCGGCGTGACCGAGGCTGTCGTTGATGGTCTTGAAGCCGTCCAGGTCGACGATGAGCACGGCGTTGGGGCGGGCACCGGGGCGACGATTGCGCGCCAGGGCGTGCTCGACGTGGTCGCCGAAGAGCGTGCGATTGGCCAGGCGGGTCAGGGGGTCGTGGAGGGCCAGGTGGCGGAGCTCGTCGTCCTCGGCCCGGCGCTCGAAGAGGTTCCGGGCGTGGAGAACCACACCCGCCACGTTGGGGTCGTCGAGAAGGTCGACGGCGGCCAGCTCGACCTCCAACCACCGGCCCTGGACGTGGGAGAACCGGATCTCCGACGCGCCGCGGGCTCGGATGGCCGGACCGGCCGAATCGGTCAGGATCTCGATCAGCTTGGCCCGGTCGTCGGGGTGCACGAGGCCGACGACGGGTACTCCGGCCAGCCACTCGGCCGGACGCCCGAGCATCTCGGTGGCCACCGGGCTAGCGTAGCGCACGAGCCAGCGCACGTCAGCCTCGCCGTCGTCGACGGGACCGACGACGAGCACGAGGTCCGGGTCGTGTTCGACCACGGCGGCGGCCATCAGGGTGGGCCGGCTGCGGTCGAGCTCTGCGGCCATGGCGTTCATGGCCAGGGCCAGATCGCCCAGCTCGCCGTCGGCGGAAGGGTCGAGGCGGATGCCCAACTCGCCTTCGTCCACCCGGCGGGCAGCCCGCTGCGCCGTACGGATGGGCCGCACCAGCTTTCGGTCGAGTTGCACGGCGGCCGCCACCGCCAGCAGCAGCGCACCGATGAGGCCGCCGCCGACGGCGACACGGGCCCGGTCGAACTCGTCGATGGCCTGGTTGAGGGCGCTCGTGGCCGCCGCCGAGCCGGCATTCCGTTCGGGCACGGAGCCGGCATTCCGTTCGGGCACGGAGCGCTCGATGGCCTGGCGGGCCCGGGCGACGCGGTGCTCGGCTCCCTGGTAGAAGAGAACGGCTGCGCAGGTCAGGACGACGAGGGCGAGCAGGGGCGGCAACAGGACGAGGACCAGGCTGGTACGCAACGAACGATGCGGCCCCTCGCGGGGATCGGGGTAACCGAGCTCGGCATGGGCCCACAACTGCGTCGGCATCGGGGCTCCGGGGCGATCGTCAGCCACGGCGGACCCACTGCACCCTCCACCGCGGGCCGACCTGCACCCCTGGCATCACAGGCCAACGATACGGGCATGGCGCCAACTGCGCTGCCGGACACCGGATCGCTACGGGAGGCGGGCGCGCAGGGCGACGGTGACAGCCCGGCCGTCGGCCCGGCCGTCGGTGGCCGCCATCACCTTGCCCACGAAGAAGCCGGAGAGCTTCTGGTCGCCTCCTGCGTAGCGCTCCCACTGGCTGGGGTGGGCGGACACGACCGCATCCACGGCCGCCTCCAGGGCATCGTCGGCCAAGGCCTCGAAGCCGTGGTCGGCGGCGATCTCGACGGGGTCACCGCCGTTGGCCAGCAGCTCGGCCAGCACCGCCTTGGCCTGGGTCGGGGTCACCCGCCGCTCCGATTCCATGCGCAGGAGATCGGTGAAGGCGGCGGGATCGAGAACGAGACCGGCGGCGAGATCGGCCGCCACCTCGTTGGCCGCCCGGGCCAGGGCAAGCCGAGGGTCGGCGCCACCGTTGATCGCCGCGTCGACCAGTCGGTCGAGACCCTGCTCGACTACGAGGGCGACGTCGGCGGGGGCCACCCCGGCCTTGGCCGCCAGGGCCGCCCGGCGCGCTGCGGGAAGGCTGGGCAGGCCGCCGGCCACCGCCGAGATCCATACGGGTCCGGGGTCCAGGGGCACCAGGTCGGGCTCGGGGAAGTAGCGGTAGTCGAACGCCTCCTCCTTGGAACGCATCGACGAGGTGGCGCCGTGGTCTTCGTTCCAATGCCGGGTCTCCTGCACGACCCGGCCTCCGTCCTCCACCAGGGCCACCTGCCGGGCGCGCTCGTGGTCGACGGCGCGCCGGAGCGAACGCACGGAGTTGAGATTCTTGATCTCGGCCCGGGTCCCGAATTCGGTGGCGTCGACCCGCCTCACCGACACGTTGGCGTCGATACGCAGCGACCCTTCCTCCATCCGGGCGTCGGACGCCCCGGTGGCCACGAGGATGGCGCGCAGCTCGTTCACGTACGCCTGGGCCTGCTCGGCCGAGCGGATATCCGGCTCGCTCACGATCTCCACCAGGGGAACGCCGGCCCGGTTGTAGTCGACCAGGGAGTGGTTGGCGCCCTGGATACGGCCACTTCCGCCCACGTGGGTGCTCTTGCCCGTGTCCTCCTCCATGTGGGCCCGAGTCACGCCGATACGGGTGCCGTCGGGCAGGTCGAGCCAACCACCCGCGTTGAGGGGCTGGTCGTACTGGCTGACCTGGTAGTCCTTGGGCATGTCGGGGTAGAAGTAGTTCTTCCGGGCGAAGACCGAGGGGCGGACCTCGCTGTGCAGGGCGGTCCCCACCCGCATGGCCAGCTCCACCGCTTGGCGGTTGAGCACCGGGAGCGATCCGGGCAGACCCAGGCACACGGGGCACACATTGGTGTTGGGTTCGTCGCCGAACGCGTTGGGGCAGCCGCAGAACAACTTGGTGGCGGTGGCCAGCTCGCAGTGAACCTCCAGGCCCACGACCGTCTCCCAGCCGTCGGTAGCAGTGGTCATCCTCGGCTCCGCTCCAGGGCGCCGGCAGCGCGGAACATGGCGTACTCGCCCAAAGCGGGTGCCAGGACCTGCACACCCACGGGCATGCCGTCGTCGCCGGTGCCGTAGGGCACCGACACGGCGGGATGGCCGGCCAGGTTGGAAGGGATGGTGCAGACGTCGGACAGGTACATGGTGAGAGGGTCGTCGGTCTTGGCCCCGAGGGCGAACGCCGTGGTGGGGGCGGTGGGCGACAGCAGCAGGTCGTGGTCGGCGTAGGCGGCCTCGAAGTCGCGAATGATGAGGGTACGCACCCGCTGGGCCTGGCCGTAGTACGCGTCGTAGTAGCCGGCCGAGAGGGCGTAGGTACCGAGCATGATGCGGCGCTTGACCTCGTTGCCGAACCCAGCCGTGCGCGTGAGGTGGTTCATGTCGCTCACGTCGGAGCCGTCGACGCGCAGGCCGTAGCGAACGCCGTCGTACCGGGCCAGGTTGGACGAGGCTTCGGCTGGCGCCAGCAGGTAGTAGGCCGCCAGCCCGTGGGTGGCCGCAGGTACCGATGCCTCGTCGACCTTGGCTCCGGCCGCCTCCAGCGCCTTCACGGCCTCATCGAGGCGGGCGGCCACGTCGGCATCGGCTCCTTCGGCCAGCTCGGTGACGACACCCACGCGCAGCCCGTCGACCCCCTCGTCGACGGCCGTTTGGAGGTCGACGACGGGGTCCGAGATCGACGTGGAGTCCGCCGGGTCGTGACCGGCGATCACCTCCAGGAGGAGGGCGGCATCGCCGACAGTGGCGGCCAGGGGGCCGACCTGGTCGAGCGACGATGCGAAAGCGATCAGGCCGTAGCGCGACACCATCCCGTAGGTGGGCTTCGCCCCGACGACGCCGCACAGGGCGGCGGGCTGGCGGATGGAGCCCCCCGTATCGGAACCCAGGGCCAGGGGAGCGAAGCCGGCGGCCACTGCCGCCGCACTTCCGCCGCTGGAGCCGCCGGGGACCCGGGTGGGGTCGTGGGGGTTCCGGGTGGGCCCGAACGCCGAGTTCTCGGTGGACGAGCCCATGGCGAACTCGTCGAGGTTGGTCTTGCCCACGACCACCGCCCCCGACGCGGTCAGGCGGGACACGACGGTCGCGTCGTACGGCGGGACCCAGTGCTCGAGGATTCGTGACGAGCAGGTGGTGGGGATGCCCCGGGTGCACAGGTTGTCCTTGACGGCTACCGGGACACCGGCCAGTGGCCCGGGGTCCCCGCCGGTGGCGACGACACCGTCGACCCTGACTGCGGCGGCTCGGGCCTCGTCGGCGAGCACGGTGTTGAAGGCGTGAAGCCCGGGCTCGCGCTCGGCGATTCGGGTGAGGTGCTCGTCGACCACGTCGACGGCGGACCGCTGGCCCGAACGGACGGCCCGGGCGATCTGCGACGCTGAGCCGGGTCCGTCCGAAGACGCCGCCATCCCGCTCAGAGGGCCGCTCGGGCCCGCCATCAGGGTGCCTCGCCGAGGATCCGGGGAACGCGGAAGCGCCCGTCCTCGACCGCCGGTGCCTGGGACAGCACTTCATCGCGTTCGAGGCCGGCGACGACGGTGTCGTCACGCAGGACGTTGACCAGGGGCAAAGGATGGGCGGTGGGGGGTACACCCGCAGTGTCGAGGGGGGCCACGTCGGCTGCGTGATCGAGCACGGCCCCCAACTGGAGGGTGAACCGGTCGAGCTCGTCGTCGGTGAGGCGGAGCCGGGCCAGCGCCGCCACGTGGGCCACGTCCTGACGGGAGATGGGTTCGGTCACGGGACGATCGTAGGGGGTCGGCCCGACCCGTCCGCCCGGGCGTCATCCTGGCGGCGTCGATCCACCACCCTGGTGGCGAACTCCACGGTGCGGCGCTCGATCTCTTCACCGTCGAAGTCGAGGGTGGCGGCGTGGAAGCTGCGCTCGAGCCATATGTGCTCGACCGGCCCGGCGACGCTGCCGGTGAGGACTTCGCTCGACACCGGGGGAACCACGTGGTCGACCCGGCTGGTCATCACCACGACCGGGCAGGTGACTCGGCCGAGACGGAGCGCGAGACGGTCGAGGGCCTGGCAGAGCGAGAGCAGGGGGGTGATCGGCGTCCCGCCGTAGCCCACCTCACGGGAATCGGGAAGGGCGATGTCGCTGCCGATGCCGGGGATCCAGGTCTCGCCGGCGGCGAGGAGCCCCCGCAGAAGGTCCTGGAAAGATGCCGCGGGTGGGTCGATGTAGGGGTTGACGACGACGATGCCGGCGATCTCGGGATGATCGGCGGCCAGAGCTGCAGCCAGGGTGCCGCCCATGGAGAGCCCGAAGACCATCACGGGATCGCCGTGCTCCGCCAGATCGGCCCAGGCGGTCTCCACGGCCGCCCTCCAGTCGTCCCATGTGGTGGCCAGGATGTCGTCGGGCGACGTCCCGTGACCCGGCAGCAGCGGGGCATGCACCGCCAGGCCGGCCGTGGCGAGGGCCCGGGCCACCCCTCGTACCGAGTGGGGGCTCCCGGTGAAGCCGTGCAGTACGAGGGCACCGCCCCCACCCCCGTCACCGTCGGCCCGGAAGGGCTCCGCGCCGGGTAGGAGCGGGCCGCTGCCCGGTCCCCCGCTCAGGGGGCCGCTCGGGCCCGACTCAGTCGGCACGGGTCTGGCTGGCCCGGGCGGCCATCGCCTGATTGGCGAGGATGACAGCCGAGACCCCGGCCACGGCGTCGGCCAGAGCCATGGTGTCGACGGGCACGCCGTACGCTCCCAACGCGGCGATCATGGCGTCGAGCTCAGAACCGGCGACCAGGTCGGGTACCACCGCCAGCGCCAGGGGCAGGCCGAACTCCGTCCGCCACCCCGACACATCGTCGACGACCCGGCCCCACAGGGCCACCCGGCCGACTGCGAGCGCCTCGGGAGCCAGGCACAGGCCGTGCTGGCGGAGCGTCTCGAGGTCACGGGCGCCGTAGACCCCGCACTCGCAGCCCTCGTCGGGAGCCCGGTGGCCGGCGCCGTAGCACCGGGCCGACAACACCTGGCCGGGCTTCCACTCGATGTGGCGCTGGGTCACCGATCGCAGCCGCCCCGCCCTCACCTGCCAGTAGCGCCAGCCCACGACGGCGTCGTCACGGGCGAGAGCGATCAGCCCTGGCCCTCCTCGGGCAACGTCCACTGGCCCGTCTCGGGGAACCGGGGGTCGTAGGTGCAGTAGGAGTCGGGGTCCGGGTGCCACAGCTCTGACGCCTTTTCGGCGCAGTCGGGGTGGAACGTCATCGCCGAAGGGCACATGGCACCGCTCACCGTGAGCTCGGCCTTCACCGCTACGTCGGGCGGGACGACCTGGCCGCAGGCGTCGCACAACTCCCCGAGCACGACCTCGCCGGAGGCGGTTCTGTCGACATTGGTCCCCGTGGCGTCCACGTCCACAAGTTTACGCCCCTGGCACCCTGACGGTGGAAGGCGACCCGACGCCCCGCCCATGGGGCCGCTCGGGCCCCGACACCCGCTACCCTCGCTGGCGATGGCCACCTATCCGTTTCTCTCCGACGAGTGGATCACCGAAGCCCGCTGCATCCGTGAGGAGCTGCGCGACTCGGAGCAGCCCGTCACCAATCCCGTGCGCATGAACCAGGTGATCACCGATGTCCCCTTCGGCGACGGCACCATCCATGCCCACATCGACACGAGCTCCGGGGGCCTCGACATGGACCTCGGCCATCTGGAGGTGGCCGACGTCACCGTCACCCTCGACTACGACACGGCCAAGGCCGTTTTCGTCGACGGCACGCGCGAGGCGGGAATGCAGGCGTTCATGGCCGGCAAGGTGCGGGTGCAGGGTGACCTGACCAAGCTGATCGTGGCCCTCCAGGAGCAGGCGTCACCGCTGACCCCCGACGCCGCCGTCATCGCCACCCGCATCAAGGAGATCACCGCCTAGAAGCGTGGGCGTCGACCGGCAGGGTGATCGTTTCCGTGTCGGGGGCGTTGTCGGCACTCACATGCATCGTCGCCTTCGCACTGAGGCCACCAGTGAACGTGACGTCGATCGTGCAGGACTTTCTGGGCGGCAGCGGGCTGGTGCACCCGGGCGCGGAAACGACGAATTTGTCCTTGTCCGAGCCCGACACATCGGGCGTGTTCACCTTCAGCGGGACCGAGCCGCTGTTGAACACGGCGACCGCCCCCACCTACCGGTGAGGCGGAATGCGACAAGAACAGGCGTGGGGCGGCTAGAGGATGAACAGGCTGACGCTGTCGCCGTTCTTCACCTTGGTACCCGATCCGGGCGTGGACAGGAACACGTGGCCCCCGGGGGGCCCGTATACGCCGCCCTTTTTGAGCCCGGCGGCCTCGAGCTTAGCGGTGGCCTCGGCCACCGACAGGCCCCGTAGTTCGGGAACCGTGGGCCGGCCCTGCGACACGACCACCGTCACCGTCGACCCCCGCTCGACGCTGGCGCCGCTGGCCGGGTCGGTGCCGGCCACCTGCCCGGCGGGGACGGTATCGCTGTAGTCGTCGGCCCGAGCCGCTCCCAGGCCCAGTTGGGCGAGCGCGGCCGAGGCGGCGGCAAAACTCTGGCCGGCGACGTTGGGCACCACCCGGGGAGCAGGGCCTGACGACACGGTGAGGGCGATCTTGGACCCCGTCGGGGCGGTGCCGGCCTTGGGGGAGAAGTCGAGGAGCGAGCCGGCGGGCACGACCTCGTCGTTGATCTCGGTGACCTCCCCGACGACGAAGCCGCCCTTGGTGATCGCCTCTTCGGCCGCCGCCCGGTCGAGGTTGGCCAGGTTGGGGACGGGGATGGGCTGGGGCCCTCTCGACACGGTGAGGGTGACGACCCGCCCCTCCTTCAGGGTCCGGCCCGGTCGGGCGTCGGGGCTCTGGTCGGTGACCTGTCCGGCCGTGGTGCCGTTGACGAAGGGGCGGCGGAACTCCACCTTGAACTTGAGGGCCCGAAGCTCGGCCGTGGCCTCGGGCTCGGTCCGGTTGACTTCGTTCGGGATGGGGTGACTCGGCAGGCGCGACTGGATAACGGCGTAGGCCCCGCCCGCGCCCCCGAGGGCCAGCACCAGGACGACGATCGCCACGATCGGCCACCGGCGCCGGTGTCGACGGCCGGCGCGCGACAGGGGTGGCGCGGCGGGAGGAGAAACGGGCGCCGGGGAGGGAGCATCCAACCTTGGCGGTGCGGCCGCCGGCAACGGGCCCGCAGGTATGGCGAGTGTGGTGTCGCCGGCGGTGGCTGACGGCTGCGCCGGCAGGCCGAGCTCGGTGGGATCGGCATCGAGGCGGGGGAGGGCGTCGTCGAGAGCGGCGATACCGGCGAGGGGGAGAGGGCCAGGAGCAGGAAGGTCGTTGGCCGTAGCCTGGAGGGCGGCACCCAGGGCCATGGCGTCGAGTCGTTCGGCGGCGTCGGGACGGCCGGCCCGAGCCACGATGGGGCCGAGAGGACCGAGCTCGGGTGCCGCAGGGATGGGCTGCTCGAGGCGGCCCATGAGCGTGCCCACGGTGGTGTCGGCCACGAACGGGACCCGGCCGGTGACCGCCTCGTAGAGGACGATGGCCAGCGAATAGACGTCGGCCTTGCCGTCGAGGCGAGCGCCGCGAACCTGCTCGGGCGACGCGTACCTCGCCGTGCCGAGCAGCGTGCCCGAAGGTTCTGTCCACGCCGCCTCGGCGAGAGCGCGCGCCAGGCCGAAGTCGGCGATGCGCAAGCGCCCCTCGTCGTCGAAGAGGAGGTTGGCGGGCTTGATGTCGCGGTGCACCAGACCCCGCCGGCTGGCGTAGTCGAGGGCCCGGGCGGCCTCGAGGCCCACGAGGAGGGCCTGCGACGGGGTCAGACGGGTGCCCCTGTCGAGGATGCTGCGGAGACTGCCTCCACCCAGGAACTCGCAGACCAGGAACGGCCCGTCGGCCTCCTCGCCCCAGTCGTAGACGGCCATGACGTTGGCGTGGTTGAGGCCGGCCGCGGCGCGCGCCTCGGCCCGGAACCGACGAAGGAAGCCCTCGTCGTCGGCCAGGGCGGGGTGGAGGATCTTGACCGCGACGCGACGACGGAGCTTGACGTCGTCAGCCAGGTAGACGTGGGCCGAGGCACCGGTGCCGATGGGAGCAAGGAGCCGGTAACGCCCTCCGAGAACTCTTCCGATGTACTCCGCCAACCGCGTCGTTGCCAAGTTCTCCTTCCCCGTGCCGGGCCCGTGCCCTGCTCGCCGTAGATGGCTCCCCCCACCCATGCGGCTTCTGTCGACACCGAGGGTACCGTGCCTGCAGGCCGATCTTGTGGCACTGCATCCACGTACCCGGTGGCTGCGGGGGATGATGGCGGGATGCAACGCCGTTCCGCCCCCGTCCCCCGGCGACCGCTCGGTGAGCGGATCGTCGTGGCCGTGGTCGTGGCCGCCGCCGTCGGCGGCCTCGTGTGGGTGGCCACCGCCGACCGGGCGGCCGACATCCCGGCGCTGCCGTCCGCCGTCGAGGCGGTCTCGCCCCAAGGCGGCGACCTCGACCTGCGCCAGGCCACCATCGCCGCCGACCTGGGCCCCGGCTATACGGGCTATCTCCTCTTCGACGGGGCCGAGATCCCCGACGACGACCTCCAGCACGTCGACGCCCTGAACCAGGTGATCCTCAAACCCAAGCCTGAGAGCGACTATCTCCAGCTGGCTCCCGGCAACCACTGTGCAACAGTCGTCTACCGCAAGTTCGGCGAGCCGCTCGACGCCTCGGAGTCCTATCGCTGGTGCTTCATCCTGCATTGAGCACTGGCTGCGTGCCTGAACGAAAATGATCGCCGTGACTGAACGGAATGATCGCCCAGGCTGTGTCTTCTGCCAGGTGATCGGGGGGCAGGCACCGGCCGACGTCGTGCTCGACGAAGCCGAGGCGGTCGCCTTCCTCGACGTTCGCCCCCTTTTCCCCGGTCACTGCCTGCTCGTGCCCCGAGCCCATCACGAAACGCTCGGTGACCTGCCCGACGAGATGGTGGCGCCTCTTTTCGGTGCGGCGCGCCGCCTGGCCCGGGCAGTGGAGAACGCCATGGATGCCCACGGGTCGTTCGTAGCCCTGAACAACCGGGTGAGCCAGAGCGTGGCCCACCTGCACGTGCACGTCGTGCCCCGGCGCCGCAAGGACGGGCTACGCGGCTTCTTCTGGCCCCGGCAACACTACGAATCCCCCGACGAGGCCGCGAAGGTGGCCACCTCCATCCGGGCCGCCCTCGCCACTGGTTAGTCCAGGCGCTCGACCAGGGCCATCCTCCACTCGTCGGCCAGGGCGGGCAGGGCCAGGAGTGCCTCGATCACCTCGTCGGGCACGCCGCTGTTGGGGCTGGCCGCCTCATGGGCCAGGCGCACTGACGCCAGGGCGGGATGGCGTTCGGCCACGGTGATGGGCCCGGCCACCGGGACCCGTCCGGGCTCGAGCACGCGCAGGTACCACCCGGTGCGGCCGTTGGCGCGCATGCGTCGCTGGATGTCACCCCGGCCCCGGTACATCGCCAGCTTGTAGCAGGGCCAACGGGGCTGGCACACCTCGAGCACGGCGTCGCCCCACTCCCAACGGTCGCCGATACGGACGTCGTCCTCGTTCCAGCCCTGGGTCGAGAGGTTCTCCCCGAAGGCGGCCGGACCCAGCCGTTCGCCGAGCTCGTCACTCCAGGGCCCGAGATGCTCGGACGGGTAGGCGTACACCGCCTTGTCGAGCCCGCCGTGGACCTCTGGATCGGCTTGGCCGTCGCCGTCGAGATTCACCCGATCGAGCCGGATCTCGTCGACGAGCACCGGGACCTTGGCGATCCCGCTCATGACCGGTTTTCCCCGATGGTCGCCCAGGTACGCCGGCAGGGAGACGTTCACCGATACCAGGCCCACACGTCCCGACTCGGGCCCCGGGTCGCTCATTGGCGGACAGCCGCCCGGAGGGCGTCGATTTCACGTTCCCGAGACGGGTGGCCCGTGGGGAGGGGCCCGCCGCCGGAAGGGCGGTGGGAGGGGCCGGCCACGGGACAGGACCCGGCGAGGCTCAAGGCTCTCCCGTCTCGAGGAGGCGGAGGAAACCTTCCTCGTCGACGACGGGCACGCCGTACTCGGCGGCCCTTGCCACCTTGGCTGCGCCTGGTTCCGCCCCGGCGACCAGCCACGCCGTCTTGCGCGAGACGCTGCCGGGCGATGTCCCGCCCCTGGCCTTGATGGCGTCGCCGGCCGCGTCGCGCGACATGGACTCCAGGGTGCCGGTCACGACGACCGCGCTGCCCCCCAACGTGCGGGGCAGGTCGGCCTCTCCCCCTCGGGCGCCCTCGAAGTTCAATCCGGCGCGTCGCAGCCGGTCGACGACATCGCCGTTGGTGCCGAGTGCGAAGAACTCGGCCACGCTGTGGGCGATCGTCGGTCCGACTCCCTCAACCGCCGCCAGCTCATCCTCGCCGGCCGCCACCATGCGGTCGAGGTGGCCCATCGCCCCGGCCAGCACCTCGGCCCCTCGGCCCCCGAGGTGGCGGATGCTCAGTCCGATGAGCAGGTTGGCCAGGGGGCGGGACTTCGATGCCTCAATGGCGGCGAGCAGGTTGCGCACCGACAGGTCGGCGTATCCCTCCAGGGCGATGAGGTCGTCGTAGGTGAGCGAGTAGATGTCGGCGGGATCATGGAGTAACCCCGCGTCGATGAGCGCCATGACCCGTTTCTCACCCAGGCCCTCGATGTCCATGGCCCCCCGGCTGGCGAAGTGGCCGATGCGCCCGGCTCGCTGGGCCGGACAGTCGACATTGGTGCAGAACGTGTCGCTCTCGCCCTCGACGCGAACCAGGGGCTCACCGCACACAGGACAGGAGTCGGGGAAGAGCCATTCGGCCAGGCCCTCCGGTCGTTTCGACAGCACGGGTCCCACCACTTCGGGGATGACGTCGCCGGCCTTGCGCACGAACACCGTGTCGCCGGGCCGCACGTCCTTCTTCTTTACCTGATCTTCGTTGTGCAGGGTGGCCAGCTGAACCGTGGATCCGCTCACCTGCACTGGTTCGAGCGAGGCGAACGGGGTGGCCTTGCCCGTGCGTCCGATCGACACCATCACGTTCTTGAGGACAGTGGTGGCCTGCTCGGCCGGGAACTTGTAGGCGATCGCCCACCGGGGCGATTTTGAGGTCGCGCCCAACTCCATGCGCTGGGCCAGGTCGTCGACCTTGACCACGGCGCCATCGATCTCGTAGTTCAGGTCGTGACGATGCTCGAGCCAGTGACGGCAGAAGGCGTCGACGTCTTCCAGGGTGGTGACCCGGCGGATCTCGGGGTTGACCGGCAGGTCGGCCTCGCCCAGGAAGTTGAGGGTCTCGGAGTGGCGCCGGAACCGCGGGGCGCTTTCGCCGGTGACCTCACCGAGTTGGTAGGCGAAGAACGACAGCTCCCGACTGGCCGTCACCTTGGGGTCCTTCTGGCGCAGTGACCCCGCCGCTGCGTTGCGGGGGTTGGCGAACAAGCGGGCGCCGGCCTGCCCTTGGCGCTCGTTGAGATCCTCGAAGGCCGAGAGGGGCATGTAAACCTCGCCCCGCACCTCGAGCACCGCCGGAGTCCGCTCACCGGGCACGCTCAGGCGCTCGGGCACGACGGCGATGGTCCGCACGTTCTCGGTGACGTCCTCACCCACGACCCCGTTGCCACGGGTCGCGGCCCGCACGTAGTGCCCGTCCTCGTAGAGCAGGGAGATGGCGATACCGTCGATCTTGAGCTCGCACACGAAGTCGACATCCCCGTCGATGTAGCGCTCCATGCGCTTGCCCCACGCCACCAGCTCGTCGAAGGAGAAGGCGTTGTCGAGCGACATCATGGGCATCCGGTGTCGCACCGGGGAGAACGCCGTCGAGACCGATCCCCCCACCTTCTGGGTGGGCGAGTCGGCGGTGACCAGCTCCGGGTGGGCCTCCTCGATCGACCGCAGCTCGCGCGCCAGGGCGTCGAACTCGGCGTCGGAGAGCTCGGGGTCGTCGAGGTCGTAGTAGCGGTGGCTGTGGTGCTCGATCAGCCGGCGCAACTCGTCGGCCCGGGCTGCGCTGTCGCTGCCGCCGGGCTGGGGACTGGCGGTCTCGGCCACAGCCGAGGTTACCGCCAGCCTTTGCGGGGGGTGGTTGGTCTGCCCTGGGAGAATTCGGGCCGTAGCATGCCGACCCGTGGCTGCCGGAAGAAAGCATGAAGCGGCCATACCCGAGGCGAGCGCGGCCGGGGTCGGTGCTGCCTTCCCAATCGTTCCGTGGTTGGTGGACGCGTTGTGGGCTGCCCTCCCCTTCACCGCCGGGCCGGCGCTGGCCCAGGCTCTCGACGGGACCAGCGGTCCGGTGCGTCTGGTGGCGTCGGCCGGGCTCTGGATCGGATGGGCTGCGGGCATGGTGGCCGCAGCCCTTCCCCACCCTGTCGCCCTCACTGCCCTGCGAATGCTGGCGCCCGCCGGGGTCGCCATTGCCGTCGCCGCGGCCGTCGGCGGCCACGGGTCGCCCCTTGCCGTCGGCTGGACCGTCGTGGTCCTGGCATGGGTGCTCTCCCCCGCCGTGGGGGCCCGCTGCGTGAACGGCCCCGCTTACCCGAACGAGCGCCGCTACCTGCTGAGGATCCCGGGGCCCCTCCTGTTCGGCCCCCTCCAACTCGCCTGGGCCGTGGCCGTGGCCGCCGCCTGCGCCGGACCCCTCCTGCTCGCCGCCCGCCAATGGATCCTGGGCGCGGTCTGTGTGCTCGTCGGGGTGCCGGTGGCCGTCGTGCTCGTCCGCTCGATCCACAACCTGTCGCGCAGATGGGCGGTGTTCGTACCCGCCGGCGTCGTGCTCCACGATCCCCTGGCCCTGGTCGACCCGGTCCTGTTCACCCGCCGGACGGTGACCACGCTACGGCCGGCCACGATCGGCGAGGGCCTCGACCTCACCCAGGGTTCGCCCGGCCTGGCCCTGGAGCTCGTCCTGGCCGAGCCCGTGCCGCTCACCCTCATGAAAGCGGGCCGCCGGCAGGGCCGCTCGGAGTCGGCAGCCCGGGTGGTCTTCACCCCGACCCGCCCGGGCGCGGTGATCGAAGAAGCCCGCACCCGCCGCATCCACGTGGGCTGACCAAAACGGTGGGAGGGGACCGTCAGACGGCGATCCCGCCGCCCACCACCTCGTCGCCCGAGTAGATCACGACGCTCTGGCCCGGGGCGACCCGGCGCTGGGGCGTGACGAATCGGACCGTAGTCGCGTCGACGTCGGCCGCCACGGGCTCGCCGTGGGCGCTGCACTGCACGGAGAAGGTGCCGGTCACAGACCGGTCGAGCCAGACGAGGTCGACCAGCTCGACCCGGTCGGTCAACAGATCGTCGGCCCCCCCGGCGACCACGGTGGCGGATACCGGGTCGACGGACAGCGCATAGCGCCTCTCGGTCCCCCCGCCACCCATGCCCCGGCGCTGGCCCACGGTGACCAGCTCGACGGCGTCGACCCGGCCCACCTCGGCACCGGAGGTGTCGACCACCCGTCCCGGGTGCAGGCCGATGCGGGGCCCGAGGAAAGCCGACCGTCCGCCGGCGGCGGTAACGAAGCACACGTCCTGGCTGTCGGGCTTGTCGGCAGTGCGCAGCCCCATGGCCCGGGCCCGGTCCCGCACCTCCGACTTGGTGACCTCGCCCACCGGGAAGCGGCAACGAGCCAGTTGGTCGGGCCCGAGCATGTGGAGGACGTAGGACTGGTCCTTGGCTCGGTCGATTCCGCGCAGCAGGCGCGGCCGGCCTGCGTGGGTGACGCGGGCGTGGTGTCCCGTGGCCAGGGCGTCGAACCCGAGCTGGGTGGCCCGGGCCAGGAGGCGGCCGAACTTGAGATGACGGTTGCACTCGATGCAGGGGTTGGGCGTGCGACCGGCGGCATGGGCGGCGGCATACGGCGCCACGACCTGCTGGTCGAACTCGTCGGTGAAGCTGAACACCCAGTGGTCGATGCCGAGCTGCTGGGCGACGCGTCGGGCGTCCTCGACGTCGGCCACCGAGCAACAGCCCGAGTCCGACGCCCCACCCCACAGCTTCAGGGTGACACCCACGACGTCGTGGCCCTGCTCGAGGAGGAGGGCCGCAGCCACGGACGAGTCGACCCCACCCGACATGGCGGCCAGCACTCGCATCAGGCTGTCTCCCGGAGACGGGCGACGGCTGCGGGCACGGCGGCGAGCGCCTGGTCGACGTCGGCATCCGTGGTCGTGGCCCCGAGCGACAGCCGTAGCGACCCGAGGGCCCGGTCGCGGTCGATACCCATGGCCACCAACACGTGTGACGCCTCCATGGCCCCGCTGGTGCAGGCGGAACCGGCCGACGCGCACACGCCGGCGCCGTCGAGCAGCACGAGCAGTGCCTCGGACTCGATGTTGGCGAACGAAAGGTGAGCGTTGCCCGCTACCTTGATCGACCGGTCGGGCGTGGGGCCCGAGCTTGGGGCAATGCCGGTCTCGGCGCTGTCAGGCACGGCGGCGAGCAGGCCGTCGACCAGCCGGTCGCGAAGGGCACCGACGCGCAAGACGGTCGCATCGCGCTCGGCGACCGTGGCCTGCATGGCCGCCGCCATGCCCACGATCCCGGCCACGTTGTGGGTGCCACTGCGTCGGTCTCGCTCCTGCCCACCCCCGTGCAGGATGGGCGCCACCTTCACGCCATCGCGCACCACGAGCGCACCGACCCCCTTCGGACCTCCGAACTTGTGGGCGCTGACCGCCACCAGGTCGGCCGGGGCGCCCAGGACGGCCACGTCGAGCCAACTGAACGCCTGGACGGCATCGGTGTGGACGATGGCGTCGGGTGCCCGCTCGCGCACCAGCTCGGCGACGTCGGCCAATGGCTGGATGGTCCCCACCTCGTTGTTGGCCAACATCACCGAGACGACGCTGACCCCCGGGTCGAGCAGGGCGGCCAGCCGGTCGAGGTCGACGGCTCCCGTCGCCGTCACCGGTGCCACCCGCCCGCCCAGGGCGGCGCAGGTGTGGAGGACGGCATGGTGCTCCACCGCGCTGCTCACGACCACACCGGGGGCGACGATGTGGCGCCCGGTGATGGCGAGGTTGTCGGCCTCGGTGCCACCCGCGGTGAACACGACTTCGCCGGGAAGGGCACCCAGGCAGGCGGCCACCACGTCGCGGGCCTCCTCGAGCGCCTTGTTGGCTTCGCGCGCCACGGCGTGCGAGCCCGATGGGTTCCCGAAGCGGTGGAACAGGAACGGCAACATGGCCTCGACAGCCTGGGGGTGCATGGGCGTCGTGGCGGCGTGGTCGAGGTACACGGTCACGTGCGAAGGTTAGGCCCGAACCTGCGGGCCCAGACCCGCTCGGCCGGTAGGGTCGGGCCGATGAAGGGCGTGATCCTCGCGGGCGGTAGTGGCACCCGCCTGCACCCGCTCACGCAGATCACCAACAAACACCTCCTCCCGGTCTACGACCGGCCCATGATCAGCTACTCGATCGAGGCCCTGGTCAATGCGGGAGTGGCCGAGATCATGGTGGTCACCGGGGGCACCCATGCCGGTGAGTTCCTGCGCCTGCTCGGCAGCGGGCACGAGCACGGGATCGACCGTCTCGTCTACGCCTACCAGGAGCGCCCGGGGGGTATCGCCGAGGCCCTGGGACTGGCCCGGCACTTCGTCAAGGACGACTCACTCGTGGTGATGCTAGCCGACAACATCGTCGAACGGTCCCTGGCGCCGGCCGTGGCCCACTTCGAGGCCCAGAAGCAGGGGGCCCGGGTGCTGCTCTCCAAGGTCGACGATGCTTCCCACCTGTGCCACCTCGGCGTGCCCCGGTTCGACGACCACGACCGCATCGCCAACATCGTGGAGAAGCCGAGCGAGCCGCCCAGCCCGTTCGCCGTCACGGGCATCTACTTCTACGATCAGCGCGTCTTCGAGGTGATCCCCAACCTCAAACCATCGGGCCGGGGTGAGTTGGAGATCACCGACGTCAACAACTGGTTCGTCGCCGAGGGCCTCATGGAGTGGGAGATCCTCGAGGGGTTCTGGGGCGATGCCGGCGAGTCGATCGACGACTATCACGCGGTGAACGATTTCGTACGGGCCCACGGGGCCAACAAGGGCTGACCGCCCTACTCCGGAGGGGCGAAACCGGCGTCGTCGGGCTGCTCGGCGACCCGTTCGGACGGCCTGGGCTCAGCAGGCCCGACCGGGCCGGGGGTCGGGGGTGATGGCGGTGCCGGCGCCCATGGTGAGACGGCGACGGGGCCGAACCCCGGTGGCGGCGGGGGCGGGGAGGGCGACCAGCCGGTGCGGCCGCTCTGGTACACGGCGGCCACGCAGGCCAACCACGGCTCGGCCGGCACGCCGGGCGGCGGAGCCGGGCGCACCCGGGCGACCACGGGGGTGGCGACCTGTTCGGACAGCCACCAGCGCACCCGGGGCGGCAGGGTCACCGCCCTCACCAAGAAGGTGCGCATCGCCGCGTAATCGTCGGCCGTGAGCGCGGCCACGTCGAGGGTGGCGGCATAGGGCTCCATGCCGTAGGGGACGGTGAAGGTGATTGGTGTGGGCGCCTTCAGTCCCGACCGCTCCCGCAGCACGAGGGTGCCGGCGACGAGGTCGCCGAGGCGCTGATGGCGCCGGGTGAGGAGGATGCTCAACACGGCGACGGCACCGCCGGTGATCCCGAACTCCACCAGGCCCAGGGCCGTGCGGATGGCGGCATGGCGGAACCGCACCGGTGCGCCCTCGACGGTGACCACCCGCAGTCCCAGGGCGGCCTTGCCCAATGTGCGCCCACGCCACAGGGTCTCGCAGGCCACGGGATAGCCGAAGATCAGCCCGCCGTACAGCAGGATGAAACCGGCGATCACCCAGCCCACGCCGAGGTCCACACCCCGCAGCGCGGCGAAGAACCCGAACGACAGCAGGCCCCCGACAAAGGTGATCACCAACCAGTCGATGACGAAACCGAAAAGTCGCGAGCCCACGTTGGCCGGCGCCAGTTCGAGGGCCACCGCCTCGGGCGTGACCATCGGGCTTTGAGACATGGGGTCGGTCACCGGAATACCGTAGGGGAGACGATGGATGTCGACCGGTTCCTCTTCGCCAACCAGCCGGCGTGGGTGCGCCTCGACGAGCTCACGGCTCGGGCCGGCCGCGGCGTACGCCGCTTGTCGGCAGCCGAGCTCGACGAGCTCGTGGTGCTGTACCAACGGGTGTCGACCCATCTGTCCTACGCCCAGACCTACTACCGCGACCCGGCCCTCACCGCCATGCTCAGCCGTCGGGTGGCCCGAGCCGCGGCTGTGGTCTACGGCGTCCGTCCCCGCACCTGGCGGGCTCTGGGCCGGTTCTTCGCCCTCACCTTCCCGGGCGCGGTGTGGCACTGCCGGCGATCGATCGCCGCGAGCGCCGCCCTCTTCTTCGTCCCCGCACTGGTGGTGGGGCTGTGGCTGGGCACCTCGGCGCAGGCTCGCGACGCCACCGGCTCGGAAACCGCCCGGAGGGCCTACGTCGAACGCGACTTCTCCGACTACTACAGCTCCGAACCCGCCGCCGCCTTCGCGTCCGAGGTGTTCGTGAACAACGTCGGTGTGGCCATACTCGCCTTCGCCGTGGGTGTGGCCCTGTGCCTGCCGACCGCCTACGTGCTGGCGATGAACGGCGCCCAGCTGGGTGCCGCCGCCGGGTTGTTCACCGCCGCCGGTCGCCAGGCCCAGTTCTGGGGCCTGGTGCTGCCGCACGGGTTGCTCGAGCTGACCTCGGTCTGCGTGGCCGGGGCCGCCGGAATACGTCTCGGCTGGGCCCTGGTCGACCCCGGCGACCGTCCCCGGGGCGCCGCCCTGGTCGCCGAGGGCCGGCGGGCGGTGGTGATCGTGGTCGGCCTCATCTTCACGTTCGCGATGGCCGGGCTCATCGAGGGTTTCGTCACCGGTTCGGGACTTCCCACGGCCGTGCGAGTCGGCATCGGCGTAGCCGTCGAGGGAGCCTTCCTGGCCTGGGTCGTGGGCCGGGGGCGGGTCGCCGCATCGATGGGCCTCACCGGAGCGATCGGCGAGACGCCCCTCAGTGGATCGTTTGGCGCGCGAATCGCGCCGATTGCCGGCGCGCAACGCGCGCCACAACCGGCTCTTAGGGCTCGTGTCTGAATTGACCGCGCGTTCACGCAACCAGTCCAGTCGCTTCGCGTTGGATTTCCTCAGCCGTAGGTTGCCGACTGAGCCGCAGGGCCAACCCGGCCCGGAGGATGTTGACGGCGGCGTTCTCGTCGG
>JBBSHU010000041.1:0-24495 GCA_038232455.1 Acidimicrobiales bacterium | reverse complement strand
TGTCGGCGGGAAGGTCCAGCCAGCCCTGAACCGTAGGGGGTAGGGAGAGGGCGTCCCCCGCTCCGGCGACCTCCGCCGACGAGCGACCACTCGGAAGGTCGAGCCAGCCATCTGCGGAAGGCGGCATTGAGGCCGGGTCGCGACGGGCCCGCTTCATCTCGGTCGCCGACTGGTCGTCGGCTGCGGCGCCACGGGAAGGGGATGCCCGCCGGCTGTTGCGTCGGGAGCTCCTACTCACGCCCGGCCCGCGTGTCGGAACCACCTGGACGGCGGATCTGGATGGACTTCGGTTGATCGGCCATTGACACGCACGCTCACTCGACCGTCGACAAACCTGACACAGACGGGTGCCGACGGATCATCGCAGGACAAATCTGGAGCTCTTCGAGACGACCATCGTACGACGGTTGCCATGGTCGATCTTCGATAGTGGCCACGGGCGGTCAGCAGATTCGTACGACGGGGCCCTGGGCACACCGTTAGGGTGAGCACGATGGTGGCCGACCCGGAGGGACGTCATGCTCTACGCCTTTGGCTTCGAACAGGTAGCCGTGGTGATGAGCGATCTGTACTTCGTGAACCCCGAGCCCGAGGAGGGCCAGGAGGGACCCGAGCGTGGTGTCCGTCTCGAGGTGCGTTTCCTCCAGCGCGGTGAGCTGAAGGGGTCCATCTACTCGGCTCAACCTATTGCAGTCGACCGCCCGATCTGGAGGGCCGATCTCCTGGAGGCGGTGTCCAGTACGCCGGGGAGCCTCGATCGCGCCCACCACCACCCCAGATTCGTGGGATGGGAACCCGGTCGACGCCATTTCGTCTCCGCTCTCTCGGCCCATCCGCTCGAGTGGGTCGGAGAACGCCTTGGCGACCTCGAGGGCCTTCTCGTCCAGGCCGATGTCTCCCCCCGAGACGTGGGTCCCGGCGACGTCGCCGCGGTCCGAGCGGCCGTCCCCGAGATTCTCGACGCCGCCCAGCGGTTGCTCGCCGGGGTCGAGTCGGGGGAGCTCGGCCGGCCGAACGGCGAGCGGGAGCTTGTCGCCGCCCGCATCGGTTGGCTCTGACTTGACCGCCGGCCACGAATCCGCTTCCACCCACCGACGACGGGAGTCCGCCATGTCCGGCAAGCACATGAACGTGATGCGAGCAGGCCGCCGCAACGGAAACGGGTCGAGCGGTGTCCGCCCCATCATGTTGGCCATTGCCGGCGACAGTGGTACCGGCAAGACCACCGTCACCGCCGGGCTGGTGGAGGCGCTCGGTCGCGACCGCATCACGTCGGTCGGTGCCGACGACTACCACCGCTACGACCGGGAAGAGCGCAAGTCGCTCCCTTTCACGCCGCTTCACCCCGACTGCAATTACATCGACATCATGGAACAGCACCTCCAGCATCTCGCTCTGGGCGAGCCCATTCTGAAACCGGTGTACGACCACGACACGGGTGAACTCGGACGGCCGGAGTACGTTGAGCCCAGCGAGTTCGTGATCGTCGAGGGCCTACTCCCCCTGCACACCGACCTGTCACGCGCCTGCTTCGACGTCACCGTCTTCCTCGACCCGCCCGAGGAGATTCGCATCGCCTGGAAGCTGGCGCGCGACACGGCGAAGCGGGGGTACACCGAGGAGCAGGTGCGCAAGGACCTGGAGAAGCGCGAGCCCGAGTCCGCCGAGTTCATCCGCCCGCAGCGCTCCTATGCCGACATCGTGGTGCGTTTCGCTCCGATCGAAGAGCGAGGTGAGTCGGCCGACGACCCCCTCAGCGCCACTCTCCTTCTCCGCCCGACCATCAGCCATCCCGAGCTGCACAAGATCCTCGGCGAAGAGTCCCAGGAGGCCATGCACCTCAAGCTCAGCCGGGACGACGACGGCAAGCCGGTCGACTCGGTCCACATCCACTCCTACGCCGACCCGAAGGTGACGAAGACGGTCGAGCAGGCGGTGTGGGAAGAACTGGGCGTGGACGCCCCGGTCCCCGAGTCGCTGGGCAAGCTCGACTCCGACTCTCGCGACGAGCCTCTGGCCCTGACCCAGCTGGTCCTCCTCTACCACCTGATCCAGGCGAGGGAGGCCCTCACGACAACCGGATCCGATTCGGCTGGTTCGACTGACTGAGCAGTATCAGTGGTTACGACAGCGTCTTTCGGTTAACCTCCCCGATCCTCCCAGTCGGTTCCCAGCGGCGACAAGGTGCCTCACGCGTGAATCCGGACGCTACGAATCCAGAGCGAAACATCGACACGGGCCCTGACGGCGATCGGGCCGCAGCTCACCCCGAATGGGCCTTGCAAGCCGACGCGGCCAAGATCGCCGGATGCTCGGTCAGCGCGATCCGTAAATGGCGTCGTGAGGGCGTTATCGACGACCGCCGAACCACGACCACCGGAGGTCTCGAACGGGTTGAGGTCCGGCTTGCCGACGTCTTGGACCGGGTCGGTCGGGAGCCGACCCGCCACGTCGCCACCGCGGATGTCCGCGACGCAGCTACCACCCACCCGGGAACAGTGATCATCCCACTCTCCGACTTGCAGACCTTGATCCTCAGCCTCGGTGAGGCCGAGCGGCGGGCGCGTGAGGCGTCGAGCCAGATATCGGTCATCGACAACGGGACCCAGCAGCTAACCGCCTCCCTGGCCAGCGCCGAGACCGACCTGGCCGCCGCCAGGACCGAAATCGAACGGCACCGCCGCCGGATCCGGGAGCTCGAAGTGGCCTCGGCCGGTGGATCCCATCGGGCGGGTGCCGGGTTGGAGAACGAGCGGCTTCGCGAGCAGGTCATGAAGCTCGAAGCGCGCATGGCTGAGTCGCGGAGCGAAGTCGACGGCCAGCGACGGCGCATTCGAGAGTTGGAGACACGCCAAGCTTCGCCATCCCAGGCAGTGGTGGCCGCCACGGCCGAGAACAACCGGTTGCGGGAGCAGCAGAGGGCACTCGAACATCGGCTGACGTCGACGAATGCCGAGCTCGAACGCCACCGCCGGCGAACCCAGGACCTCGAGGCGCGTCTGGCGACACCGTCTGACAGCGAGGTAGCCACCGACGCGGAGAACGAGCGCCTCTACAAGCAGATGGCGCGGCTCGAGGCGCGCCTGGCCGAGTCCGGGAACGAAATAGTCGCCCTCCGCCGTCGCCTGCGTGAAGTGGAGGCGATCCCGGCTGGCCCCTCCGAGCACGAGTCGGCCTTGGAGTCCGACAACGCCAGCCTCCGGGACAAGGTGAAGAGGTTCGAAGCCCGCCTGTCCACGGCGCGGAGTGAGCTCGACGGCCAGCGGCGGCGCATCCGGGAGCTCGAGTCGAAGATCATCGATCAGCCTCCGGGAGTCAGTGCAAAGGTGGCATCGAAGCCGCACCTGGCGGAGCCTTACGACGACGCGCGACCGCTCGCCCGATCTTCGGCGCCGTCGATGGCCCAGACGGGCCAGGCCGCCATGGTGTCGCCCGTCAAGGCAGTCATGCCCCGGGGCGATCGTGACGTCGGTGCCGTTGCCCGGGCGCCAGCGCCGGATCCCGGGCCCGAACCCACCGCGGAGAGGCTCCGTGCCCTATATCACCGGCTACACGGGCGTCATCGGCGTAACACCCTCAACCCGGACGAGCAACGTCGGTGGATCGCCGACCTGGTGGCTTATGACAAAGCTCTGGTAATGGCCTGCATCGAGTTGGGCGTGCCGACAAACTTCGAACCCGGCCACCGGCTACCGGCCGCCGTGCGGGTCGAGCTCACGCGGGCACTGCGCGAGGTCGGCCTCGACGTCGCCAGCTGACTGACCGGCGACCTGCACATCCGCCCTCACGGGCACAGGGGCCGGCGGAGTGGGGAGACGGGACGGCCGAGTGCGGGTGTCACCGATGGCGAGCAGGAGCCCCCCGAGAACGACCAGGCCGAACGCCCACTGAACCCACCACTTCGCCCCCATGCCCGTGCGGGCCAGATGCGTGTCCCCGACGGCGGGAGACGAGCCCACCGGGGCCTCGCCGGGCGCAGGACCGGCTCCCGTGACCCCGGGACCTGCCCCCGTAGGCGAGACACCGCCGCAGCGCATGACGGGTTGAGGGCCCGGTGGTGGATAGCACGGGGGTCGAGGTCGAGGTGCTCGAAGGCAGGGACTTCCGTGGCCCCCGTCCCGATGCTGACGTTCACGGGGCCGCCGGCGATGTCGGCGGCGCCGGAGAGGCGACTGGCGGGCTCCACTGCGATGGCCATGACGGCTACCCCTGCCGAGGGGCTCTCGGTGATCGAGTGGTCGGTGCCGGCCGGGAAGCTTCCGGCCACCGAGCAGAAGCCTCCGGGCGTGGGTCCGTCCGGCACGTTGACGGCCTGGGCGCCGACCATGAACACGAAGTTGGTACCGGTGGCGATGCCCGTGCCTGCGACCTTGCACAGCTTGAGCTGGCCGATCTCGAACGAGTTGGTGAAGGTCACCACCGTCTGGGTCGAAACCGAGCCCTCGACCACGGCCACGGTCGCCGAACGACTCCCCTGGCTGTGGCTGATGAGCCGGGCGGCGGGGGCCGTGGACACATCGGTGACGACGGCCCCAGGTTGTCCGACCTCGGTGACCGTAGCGGTGCCGGCCGGCAGTTGGATCGCCGGCGAACACGCCTGGTTTCTCGCCATTTCCGTGGGACAGCCAGCGGCCCTACGGGAAAATCAAGCGCCGATTTCAGCCAGCACCTTCGTGGCATGACCGTCGGCGCGCACGTTGTACCAGGCACGCTGCACCACCCCGTCGCCATCGATCAGGAAGGTGGACCGGATCACGCCGATCACAGCCTTACCGTAGAGCGACCTCTCGCCCCACGCCCCGTACGCCGTCATCACCGAGTGGTCGGCGTCGGACAGCAGGCGAAAGTGGAGACCGAACTTCTCCCGGAAGCCGACATGGCTGGCGGCATCGTCGGGCGAGATGCCGAGGACGGGGACGTCGGCCCGGTCGAAGGCCGCCATGTTGTCGCTGAACTGACACGCCTCTTTGGTACAGCCGGGCGTGTCGTCGGCCGGGTAGAAGTACACGACGACCCGCCGGCCGGAGAAATCGGCGAGGGAGACCGGATTGGCATCCTGGTCGGGCAGGGTGAAGCCGGGCGCAGGGAGGCCCTGCGTGAGTCGAGCCATCGTGTCCTCCGGGGTCTTGTGAGCCGGACCATACCCGCACGGCCCCGGGGTGCTCTGCGCCCCTGGTTCCGGTGGGCCACCGGCATCCGATGCTACGGTCGCGCAGGTTTCGAGGTGGCGCTCGCTCTCCCGAGACCTCTACCTGGATGAGACGACTCGTCGCGACCCTTTCAGTGGTGGCCCTGCTCGCCGTTGGTTGCGGCGGCGGCGGGAGCACGAAGCCGCCGGTGGCACTGGCCGGCGACACGAACAACCACGGGGCCAAGACGGCCAAGGACGGCCTCGAGGTCGTGGCCGACGACTTCTACTTCAACCCGACGTTCATCACCGCCACCGCCGGCCAGAAGTTCACCGTCCAGCTCAAGAACAACGGTACGGCTCGCCACACCTTCACCAGCCCCATTGACAGTGTCGACCTGGAGCTGCCACCCGGTGCCTCGCGCACGGTGGCGCTCACCGCTCCGGCCACGGGCTCGGTCGAGTTCCATTGCCGATTCCATCAGAGCCAGGGGATGCAGGGCGCCGTCTACGTCAAGTAGCGGTGGGCAGGTGCCGGAGCCATTAGGTTTAGGCAGTGCCCCGCATTGATATCGAGCTCACCAGCACCCAACCCGAAGGCACCTGGACTTGGCGCGCCGCGGGCGCCCGTCAGCCCAAGGGAGTGCTCGACGGTGCCCTCCTCGACAGCGGAGCGCGGGTGGGCGACGTGTTGCGAGCCGAATGCGACATCGACCTCGACGGCACCCGGGTGACGTCGGTGCTCGCGGCGAAGACCAAGCGAAGCGAGCCCGACCGCCTCGACATCAAGGGCTCAGGTCGAGACACTCCCCTCGTCACCCAGGACGGCGGGGCACCCGACCTCCGGGGCGAGCGTCCCCGTCGTGAAGGGCGCCCCGGGCGCGATCGGGATGGCGGGTCCCGCGCCGGTGGTGGGCCGGCCGGCCGACCAGGAGGGGGCCCGGGCGGACGGGGGGGAGCAGATTTCCCCGCCGGTGGCCGCCCCGGGGGACCGCCCAGCAAACCTGCGGGCGGCTCTCGCAGTGCGGGCGGACGGTCGCAGGCCGATCGCGGACCTCGACCAGGGGGTCCGGGTGCCGGCGAGCGCGGATCACGGCCTCCCCGAAGCGACGAGGGTCGTCGCAGTGAACGCCCGGAGCGCCCTGCGCGCGAGCAAGCCGGCCGCCCCAGGCGGGGCCGGCCCGAAGCGTCCGATCAGGCGGCGACCGCCGCCCGCCCGCGGCCCAAGCGGCTTCAGCCCGGCCGGGTCCACCGCGAGGCCGTCCTGGCCGAGCTTCCGCCCGAGCAACGCCCGGTGGCCGAGAAGGTGCTCCGGGGTGGAATTCCCTCGGTCCGCCAAGCCGTGGAAGACCAGAACGCCCTCGCTCGCGACACCGGGGCCCCCGAGGTACGCGCCGATGCTCTGGTGGCCATGGCCGAGAGCCTGCTGCCCCGTCTGCGGGCGGCGGAATGGCGGGACCGGGCGGAGGCGGCTTCGGCCAGCGTGAGCGAGATCGGCCTGCGCGACCTGCGGGCGGTCGTGGCCGGGTCCGACGCCGCCGGGCGCGACGACGAGAGTCGGGCCCTGGTCGTGAGCCTGCGCGAAGCCCTCGAGCAACGCAGCGCCCAGGAGCGCGAATCGTGGGTGGCCGAGATCCGCAGCTCGCTTGTCGACGGCCGGGTGGTGAGGGCGCTCCGGGTGAGCGGGCGACCGCCCGACCCAGGCGCACGCTTCCCCACCGACCTCGCCGAACAACTCAGTGCCGCAGCTGGGGCGGCCATGACCGCCGACACCATCGCCGACCGGTGGGCGGCGCTGCTCGACGCCGTCGTCGCGTCGCCGGTGCGCCGCACGGTCCAGCCCCAGGGTGTCCCGGCCGAACGGGCCGAGGATCTGGAGCGAGCCCTACGCCTGGCTGCACCCCGGGTGCCCGCCCTGGCGGCCATGCTCGGTCCGCCGAGGCCACCACGACCGATCGGGCCGGGCGGGTCCCCGGGACGGCCCGCCGGGCCCCGGCCCCCACGCCGTGGCGCACCCGGCGGCGGAGGACGCCGACCACGTCCGGCCGAAGCCGCGGTGCCGGTTTCCGTCCCCGAAGTCGTCGACACCTCGGTGCCTGTGCCCGTGCCCGAAGTTGCCGAAGCCCCGGTGCCTGTGCCCGAGCCGCCCGAGCCCGACACCCCCGTCGACTCGGTGACCGTGCCCGTCGAGGAGCCTCAGCCCGTCGAGGAGCCTCAGCCCGGCGAGGCGATGCCGTCAGGTGATGACGGGGACGATGCCGTGCTCGTGGAGGAACTCAGCTAGACCGTCGGCCAATCGTCGGTGGGCCACCTCGTCGAGCGGCACCCACTCGGCCTCGACGGCGTCGTCGCCGGCCTGCGGGTTGGCCGGTTCGAGGATGGTGACCCCGAAGTCGAGGATCACGTAGTGGTGGTCGGGGCCCATCCGCTCGACCCACCCGATCAGCCCGTCGCAGACGCCTTCGAGGGCCGTCTCCTCGGTGAGCTCGCGCAGCACCGCCTCGGCCAGGGTCTCGCCCGCCTCCACCCGGCCTCCCGGCACCGACCAGGTACCCGCGGCGGGGCCGTGACCCCGGCGGATCAGGAGCAGCCGCTCCTCGGCCACGGCGATGGCGCCGACGCAGACCTCGGGCCTCATGGTCGAGGTGGCCCCGCTTCCGTCGCCCCCTCGGCCAGGGAGTGGTGCATGACCAGCTTGCGAGCCGTGAAGCCCGATTCTTCGAAGAAGTTCTTCGTCTGACGGTGACCGGGAAGGGCCATGGCGTCCATGCCGAAGCACCCGCGCTCGACCGACCAGGCCACCAGATCGGTCATCATCGTCTCCCCCAAGCCGATCCCCCGCCCCTCGGACTCGACGAAGATGTCGTCGATGACCCCGAGACGGGAACCATCGGCCAGGTGCTCGACCCGCACGACTGCGTAGCCGATGACGACGCCGTCGAGGGTGCCGGCGACCACGAGGGCGTCCGGGTCGTCGAGGAGGGCGTCGAGACCCGCCTCAATGGGTTCGGTCCTCGCTTCTGCGGCCCGCCATACCTCGCCCCCGCGCGTAGGCGTGAGCTCGGCGATGGCTGCCCTGGTCAGTTCGGCCAGCCGGGGGACGTCGTCGCGAACTGCCGCCCGTGCCGCCTCCATCAGACCCGGGTTCTCATGGCCCGCTGAGCTGGGCGGCCTTGAGGAGAACGGTCTTGCGAGCCCGCCCGGCCAGCTCGTACAGCCGCACCGCCGCGAGCTCCTCGGGCGAGAGGCCGGGCAGGCGTTGCACCACCTGGGAGGCGGACAGCGTGTCGTAACCGGGGATGGCAAGCTGGGCCGGATCGAGGCCCACAGGAGCCGAGCCGGCCGACGGCGAGGGGACGGGAGGGGTCGTGGTCGCTGCCGCCGGGGCGTCGCCGGCGGCGTCGGGGACCTCGGGCACGAGGCCGAGACCGGCCATCACGGTGTCGGCCTGTTCGGCCACCCGGCGCAAGAGGTCGCCGCTCTGGCGCGACCCCTGGTCGACGACGAGCCGTCCGACCACCCGGGCCGAGTCCAGCCTTGCCCCCATCTGGCGTCGACCGGCCTCGACCCAGCGGGGCAGGCTCTCCAGGGCGGCGAGGGCGAGGCCGATGGGTGCGTAGACCGCCAGGTCGACCAGCCTGTCGCCGGAGCCGCGCTCGCTCACACGCAGTCCCGGCAGAACATGCGGTCGGCGTCGGCGAGTTGGCTGGGGTGCTTCACGAGAAAGCACGATGCGCAGACGAACTCTTCAGGCCGCTTGGTGGGGACCCGGGTCGATCCCTCGGCCCTCTCCTCGGGATCGGGGGTCTCCTCGTCCTCGTCGGGCTCCGGGTCGGCCACCACCAGGCGGTCCTTCAGGATCACGTCGAGTCCGGCCTCCACGTCGTCGGGGTCGAGGTCGTCGTCCTCTTCGTCGTCGTCGTCGTCGTCGCTGGACACGACGGCGGCGGCGGGCTCACCGGTGCCGTCGACGGTCTGGTCGGCCAGGGGAACGGCCGCGTTCAGGGCGTCGTCGACCAGCGGTGCTCCGAGGGCCTCGTCGACCAGCGGGTCGGCCAGGCCGTCGTCGACGACGACTTCGTCGACCAGCGGGTCGTCGTCGACGAGGTCGTCGTCATCGAGGTCTTCGAGGTCGTCGTCATCGAGGTCGACGGGTGCCTCGAGGCCCCCCAGATCTGGATCTTCTTGTTCAGCCATGTTGCCGCGTCCTTGCCGTGGCGTTCGGGGCCGGGAGCATAGACGACTTGTACGCGTTCGACGTTCGCCCGCCCGCCAGAGCGATCAGCGAGGGCGTGACAGGACTCAGGGGACCGTTGGTGCCGCTCGGTGGCCCACACCGGCCGACCACACTGCGTGGCCGACCAGACGGGTTATTGGAACGTTCTCTACTTGGTCCCCCGAATCCCATACTGCCCTTCGACCACCCCCTCAGCGGCGGTTTCGCTTCAATCGACGCTGAGGCCCACGACCGGCGGTTGGGGCGTCGGGGACACCTCAACCATGTCCATTCCCAGACGGCGTGTCAAGCGCGAACAAGCCTCGGCACACTACCCCTGACCAGCCACTTTACGCGTCTCTGCTGGTCAGGGACATTGCGAATGCAACCCTATTTCATCGGTCGAGGGTTCACTCTGGGGAGGAAGGGAACGCTCTCTGCGGCGAGCCTCGGAGCGGCGTTCTCCCTCCAGTCGCTCGAGGCCGGTGGAACCGTGGTCGACGAAGCTCATCATGGCTGCCACCAGGGGATGACCGGCCTCCTCGGCGATGAGCCGGTGCATCTGCTGGGCCACCTGGCGGTACGAGGGATGCCCGGCCGACCCGCTGCGCAACTCGATGAGGTGCAGGGCCTCGCGGGCGTTCATGTCCATCGAGTAGCGCACGTTGAAGGCCAGGGCCACGGCGTAGGGGGCCTGGGCCGGGAACCGCGGAAGCAGTGCGTCGTGCAGGGCGGCGGAACGCTCCATGGCGTCGCAGAAGATGGGTCCGGCGCCGGCGTCGACCACGTCGGGCGGCAGGACGAAGCCGTGCTGGGGGCACAGCGCCTGCCACTGGATGGTGAGCATGCGGTGGCGCTGCAGGTCGCGGAACGCCCCGTAATCGGAGAGCACGTCGAAGCGGTACGACACCCGCTCGAGGCCCCGGCCCGGCTTGTGGCGGCGATTGCGGCGCTCGCCCACGTAGGCGTCGACGATACGCCGGCGTTCCCCGGCCGACAGCGTCCTCACCCGGGCCAGCACCTGGTCCTCCGGCAGCTGGAGGTGGGGATAGACCACGGCCGCCAGCAGCTTGTCCTCGGCCTCGGGGTCGAAATCGACCAGGCTTACCGTGGGCCGGGGCTCGGCCTCGATGCCGGCGAACAGCGCCTGGGCGGCCTGGGCGGTGGCTTCGTTGGTTGCGGCCAGGTGCGCCGACCACTCCCCTCCCCGCTCGGGACGGTCGACCCTCGTGAGAAACGAGGGGATCACCTTGCGCAACTCCTCCAGGATCAGCGTCGCGTAGCTGCGCGCCTCGGGGAGCGGATGGGCCCGCATGCGGAGCAACAGCGCCTCGTAGCCCTGGCCGGTGCCGTAGATGCCGACATTGGACAGCGAGGCCGCCGGCAGCAGGCCCCGGAGGCTGTCGAAGGCCTTGGCCCGGATCGACTGGCGGTAGACGAAGTCGGAGTCGGCCGGATCCTTGGGGTGGAGGTGACGGAAGTGCTCCGACATGGTGGGCAGGAGCTGGGCGTAGGTCTCGAAGAGGCGATCGAGGTCGGCCACGTAGCGAATGCCCAGGGGCGACGCCAGCACGGCTGGGTCGCGGTGGTAGCGGTATCGGCCCCCCAGGCGGCCGTCGTAGGCCACGTAGCGGGTCGACTGCTCCAGATAGGCCATGAGGCGGCCCCACTCGAGCACCTTGGTGAGCAGGTTGGACGCCTGCTCGCAGGCCAGGTGGACTCCGCCCAGCTGGGCTACCGAGTCGTCGCCGTAGTCGAAGAACACCTTGTCGTAGAGCGCCTCGGCCCGGCGCAGCCCGATGGTGGCGTCAATGGAGGCGTCGCCGGTGGTGTCGAGGTCGCCCACGAACTCGTCGAGGAAGAGGCGCCGGAGGCTCTTGGGCGAGCGGGAGTAGCGGGCGAACAGCGCCCCCTTCACCACCTCGGGCAGGTTGACGAGGGCGAACACGGGCCCGTCGAGATTGGTGAAGTACCGGCGCAGGAGGTCGGCCTCCGGGTCCGACCACTGCTCGGCGACGTAGGGATGCACGGCCGGGAGACTAGGGGGCCGGGCCGAACGCGGCGCGGACCTCACCCAGGGCACCCGGCGTGAGCCAGAGATCCACCACCGTCATGGCCATGGCCTTGGCCCCGTCGAGCACCGCCCTGTCACCCTCCGGCCCGCCCGCCCACTCGGCGAAATCGGCCGAATGCAGCGACACCTCGGGCGGCGACACCGCGACCATAGGGTGGATCGAAGGGACCAGGTAGCTGACGTTGCCCATGTCGGTGCTGGCCGTCACCCGTCGACCGGGGCCGGGGTCGGCGACGGGGCGGCCGAGGGCGGCACTGTTGCGCCGGTACAGGTCGACCAGGGGCCCGTTCGAGCGCAGGTCGCTGTACTCGGGCGCGGTCAACGCCCACTCCATCGCGCAACCCGCGGCGGCGGCGCCGGCCTCCAGACAGGCCAGGACGCGCTCCTTGAGCGGCTGGAGACTGGCCAGGGTGGCCGATCGGACGTACCACTCGGCCACGGTGTGGTCAGGGACGATGTTGGGCTTCTCCCCGGCCTCGAGAAACACCCCGTGCACCCGCTCCGAAGCCCCCATGTGCTGGCGCAGGGCGGCAACGGCGTTGTATCCGAGGACGGCAGCATCGAGAGCGTTGCGGCCGCGCTCGGGGTATGCGGCGGCGTGGGCGCCCCGACCCTCGTAGGTGACCTTCAAGCTGGCGATGGCGATGGCTTCGGGCTCGGTCAGGTCGAGACCCGCAGGATGCACCATCATCGCCGCCCCCACGCCGTCGAAGGCCCCTCGATCACCCATCAAAACCTTGCCGCCGCCCCCCTCCTCGGCCGGGGTACCCAGCACGACCAAGCGGCCGCCTGCCTGGTCGGCCACCGTCGAGGCGGCGATCCCGGCCCCGAGCCCGGCGGCGGCGATGATGTTGTGGCCGCAGGCGTGGCCGATGCGGGGAAGGGCGTCGTACTCGCACAGCACCGCCACCGCCGGTACCTCACCGTGGGCCCGACCGGCTTCGGCAGCGACCGCGGTCGGTAGTCCGAACGCGCCCCGCTCGACGGCGAGGCCGGCGTCCTCGAGCGTCGTCGCCACCAATTCCGCGGCCTTATGCTCCTGGAAGAGCAACTCGGGCCGCCCGTGGACCTGGTGGGAAACCTGGAGCAGCAGGTCGGCCTGCCGATCGACCTCGTCGATCACCCGGGCCTTGGCGGACTCCAGGTCAAGGTTGGCCACGAGCCGAGCCTACTGGGGGTGGCTCGGCTCGCTTCTGAACGGATTTGTGAGGGTCAGTCGCCCTTGATCTTGTCGGAAACCTTGTCGACGACGTCCTTCACCTTGCCGGTGCCCTTGTCGACCTTGCCCTCGCGCTTCAGGTCGTCGTTGTCGGTGAGGTCTCCGGCCGCTTCTTTGAGGCGACCCTTGGTCTCGTCCATCTCTCCACCCATGGAAGCTCCCTTCGTCGGTGGTTGTCCTCGGAGAGCCTTCCCCCCGCCGGCCGCATCCAACCTCGTTGGTCGACCCGTTGGTACACTGGGCGTCGGCTGGTAGAGCCGGGTCACAAGGCAAGGAGGGCGGACATGAACGGTCGCAAGCTCGGTGCCGAGTTCCTCGGCACGTTCTGGTTGGTGCTCGGCGGCTGTGGGGCGGCGGTCCTGGCGGCCAAGTTCATGCCGGGAACGAACTTGGGCATCGGCCTCGTCGGGGTGAGCTTCGCCTTCGGCCTCACCGTGCTCACCGGCGCCTACGCCTTCGGCCACATCTCCGGAGGTCACTTCAACCCGGCCATCACGCTGGGCCTGGTGGCGGGCCGGCGTTTCGAGGTGCGAGACGCGGCCGGCTACATCGTCGCCCAGCTCCTCGGAGCGATGGCCGCCGCAGGCGTGCTGGCCGTGATCGCCTCCGGCGTGAAGGGCTTCTCCATCACCGGCTCGGGCTTCGCCGCCAACGGCTACGGTGCCCAGTCCCCCGGGCACTACCGACTTGTCGCCTGTGCCGTGTGCGAGATCGTGATGACCGCCATCTTCCTGGTGGTGATCATGGGGGCCACCCGCAAGGGCGCCCCGAACGGCACCGCACCAGTGGCCATCGGCCTGGCCCTCACCCTGATCCACCTCATCTCGATCCCAGTCACCAACACCTCGGTCAACCCCGCCCGCTCGACTTCCCAGGCCATCTTCGCCCGGGGCGACTACCTGCCCCAGCTCTGGCTGTTCTGGGTGGCGCCCATCGCCGGCGCCGTGCTCGGAGCCTTCGTCTACCGGTTGGTCTTCGGCACCCCCGAAGAAGACCTCGAACGCCCGGTGAGCGGCGACCCCTACGCCGCGGTGTCCTGAACCCATCCGTTCTGGGCATCACACGACCACGGTCAGGGCGTCCGGTTCGACCCGGAGGGCCAGGCGTCGGCCCCGGCCGATCGACTGGCCGTCGGCCTCGACGGCCAGTGCTGCCTCCAGGTAGACCTGGATGGCGCCGGTGCGCTGCTCCTTGATCCCGGGGTGGGGCAGGTGGGTGCCGTGGTGGAGCCGGGATCGAACCGGGAGGAGCTGCGATGCCTTGAGGTGGACGTCGTAGGTGTCGAGGAGCCCGTCGCCGGGGTGAGCCCGGGGCCCGAGGTTCCAGTCACCCCGCCACTGGCCGTTCATGGCCACGAAGGCGCGGGTCCACAGGCGTGAGCGGGCCACGAGGTGGGCGACGAAGAAGTGCAGGCGGCCGTCAAGGAGGACCTCTCCCAGGTCGGCCGGGAACACGACGCCACCGTCCGACCGCAACCGGGCTTCGCCGTCACCCGGGCGTTTCGCCCCGTGGCTGCCTCCGAGGGTCCGGAAGAGGTCACCGCCGACCAGGCCAAGCACCGGCGGTGGGCGACGTTCCCGCCGGGCCGCCTCCACCACCTGGCGCGCCTCGCCATCGGAGCCCACCACCACCCCCTCGCCGGGGAACGGTCCGGGAGCGCCGTAGGGCCCGCCTTTGACGATGGGCATGTGGGGCTCCTAGCTCCCCACGACCGACGAGATCGCCACCACGCCCCGGAACAGGCGCTCGGCGGCGTCGCGCGCCGTCTTGGCCGTGGCCGGCTCGTTGGCCACGTCACCGAGCTGGCGGAGCAGGTCGATGAGCTGTTTGACGTTGCGCACGAAGTCGCCACCCGAGATCTCCTCGTCGGCGATCACCTCGCCCAGATCTTCTCCCGCGGCCCAGCCGTAGGCGGCGGCGAAGAAACCGGGGTCGGGTTGCCGGGTCAGCGGGAGCCCGGCCTCGTCCTCGGCCTGGTTCAACTCGTTGGCCAGGCGGGACAGGTCGGCCCAGCGGCGGCGCACCCGGGCCGAGGGGAACCAGGGCTCGGGCGGGGGTCCCGACGATCGCGCCTCGAACGTGAACGCCGAAGCCAGGGCGGCCACGGAGGTGGCGTCGAGACCCTCGAACACGCCGGTGCGAAGGGCCTCTGCCACCAGGAGATCGCACTCGTGCCAGATGCGGGCGAGCTGAGAGCCGGCGTCGGTGAGCGCCCAACCTTCGACGTAGCCCCACTCCCCGAGAACCCGCAGGACACGGTCGAACTGGCGGGCCAACGACTCGGTGCGCCCCTGGATGCGACGCTCCAGCCGCCGTCGGTCCTTTTCCAAGCGGTCGGCCCGATCGGCGGCCCGCAGGTGGGCCCGGCCGTCCGGGCAGCCGGCCACCGGATGAACCTCGGCAGCCGCGGCGGCGTCGGCCATGGCCCCGGCCCTCCCACCCCGGGCCAAGCGGTGGGCCGGCCTGGTGGGCGGATCGGAGGCGGGCATCGCCTTGGCCAACGACTCGGCAACCGCCCGCTGGAAACCGGGGTTGCGAGGGGTGAACGGCGACGGGATCTCGACCCGGCCGACGGGCCGCGGCGGGGCGGGAAAGTCGCGGAGCGACAGGGCCAGGTGACGGCGGTCGGCGGTGAGGGCGCTCACCCTCATGTCGCCGCTGCGGCGCTGGCCGGTGGACAGGACCACCACCCGGCCGGCGGACTTGCCGCCCGTCAGGTGGATCACGTCGCCCGGCCGGAGCCGGCCCAGGGCGGCGCTCACTTCGGCCCGGGCCACTGCGGGCGGCGGTCCCATATCGTCGAGGCGGCGCAGGAGCCGGCGGTACTCGTCGATGTCGCCCAGCTCGCAGGCCGACGCCTGGCGGGCGATGTCGAGCTGGGCCACCGTCTTGGCCACCTGGGCCTCGAGGCGTACGACGTCGCGGTCGGCGCCGTACTGGGCGAAGGAGAGGTTGAGCAGGTGCCGGGCAGTGTCCGGCGGGTAGCGGCGGACGAGGTTGGCAGCCATGTTGTAGGTGGGCCGGAACGACGACGACAGGGCATAGCTGCGGGTCGAGGCCAGGCCGGCGACCTGTTCGAAGGGCACAAACGGCGACCACAGCACGGTGGCGTAGCCGACGGGGTCGATCCCCCGCCGTCCGGCCCGGCCGGTGATCTGGGTGTACTCACCGGGAGTGAGGAACTCGTGGCGCTCGCCGGTGAACTTCGAGAGCTTCTCGATCACCACCGAGCGCGCCGGCATGTTGATGCCCAGGGCCAGAGTTTCGGTGGCGAACACCACCTTGACCAGCCCGGCGGTGAAGCACGCCTCCACCGCCTCCTTGAACGGCGGCACCATCCCGGCGTGGTGGGAGGCCAGGCCCGACTCGAGGCAGGTGAGCCATTTGCGGTAGCCGAGGACCTCGAGATCGGTGGCGGAGAGGCTCTCGGCCTTGGCCTCGGCGATGGCCCGGATGGCGATCCGCTCGGCCGGCGTGGTGAGGCGCAGGCCGTAGTCGAGACACTGGCGAACGGCATCGTCGCAGGCGGCCCGGCTGAAGATGAAGAAGATGGCCGGCAGCATGGACTCGGCGTGGAGGCGCTCGACGGCCTCGGCCCGGCGAGGCGTGTACAGGCGGCCCCGGGGGCGACCCCGATCGCGGGGTCCCCCGCCGTGATGGTCGCGCCCGCCCGAGGCGGAGCGCGAATCGAGCCGGACGGCCTCGGGGTTGGGTTTGCCGTCGACAAAGGTGGGCAGGAGGTGGAGGCCGTCGGACTGGCGATCGCCGACCAGGTACAGGTGGATCAGCTCGACCGGGCGCCGCTCCTCGATGACCGCCGCTGTCTCGCCCCGCACGGTGGCCACCCAGTCGGCGAACTCCTCGGCGTTGGACACGGTGGCCGACAGACACACCAGCGTCACCTCAGGCCGCAGGTGGATGATCACCTCCTCCCAGACCGGGCCCCGGTAGGCGTTCTGCAGGTAGTGGACCTCGTCGAGCACGACGTAGCGGAGCCGGTCGAGGGCCGACGACCCGGCATAGATCATGTTGCGCAGGACCTCGGTGGTCATGACCACGACGGGCGCATCACCGTTCACAGCGTTGTCGCCGGTGAGCAGACCGACCTGGCGGGCACCGTGGCGGCGGAGGAGATCGCCGTACTTCTGGTTGGACAGAGCCTTCAGGGGCGTCGTGTAAAACGCCTTGCCTCCCTCGGCCAGGGCCTTGGCCACGGCGTACTCGGCCACGACCGTCTTGCCCGATCCGGTGGGTGCGGCCACCAGTACCGACGTCCCCGCATCGAGGGCGTCGAGGGCCTGCACCTGGAACGGGTCGAGCGGGAAGCCGTACGTGGCGGCGAAGTCTGCGCGCCTCAAAGTCTCCCCACTACTTCTTCAGGACCCGCCCGATCACGATGGCCGCCTCGTAGAAGAGGTACATGGGAATGGCCATGGCGAACAGGGAATAGGGGTCCTGGCTGGGGGTGATGACGGCGGCCACGGTGACGATGACGACGATGGCCGGTCGCCGCCACTTGCGCAGCTTGCTGCTGGGCACCACCCCGGCCAGCTCCAGGCACACGAGCAGGATGGGGAACTCGAAGGCGATGCCGAAGGCCAGGATCATCAAGGTGATGAGGCTCAGGTACTTCGACGGGGTGAAGATCGGGTCGAGGTCGGGCCCGCCGACGCCGATCAGGAACTTCAGGGCGGGCTTGAACGTGAGCATGGCCACCGCCGCACCCATGAGGAACAGCACGATGGACGCCACGATGAAGGGGACGGCGTAGCGCTTCTCCTTCTTGTGCAGTCCCGGCGTGATGAACCGCCAGAGCTGCCACAGCACCACGGGCGAGGCCAGGAACAGCCCGCCCCAGCCGGCGATCTTCAGCCGGGTTGCGAACCCCTCGAGGGGATCGGTGATGAGCAGGCGCTTCTTGTGGGTGATATCGGTGTAGGGGCCGATCAGCACGCTCAGGATGCGGTTGTAGAGGATGAAAGCGATCGTCCCGCCCACCACAAGGGCCACGGCACAGATGATGAGGCGGCGCCGGAGTTCGGTGAGGTGCTCGACGAGCGACATGCGTGCGCTGTCGGGCTCGTCGACCTCCCGGTCGTGGGGAACGATGGCGATGGGAACCGCCTACGCCGTGGGCTGCCCGCCCGAAGAGGCGTCGGTCGGGTCGGCGGCCACCTCGGGCACAGCGGTGGGAGCGGCGTCGGTCGAACCGTTCGCCGACGACGGCGTCGGGGGTGGCGGGACCACCACCGGCGGTGGTGGGTTGGGTGGCGGCGGGTTGGGCGGCGGTGGGCTGGGTGGCGGCGGGTTGGGTGGCGGCGGGTTGGGTGGCGGCGGGTTGGGTGGCGGCGGGCTGGGCGGCGGCGGGTTGGGCGGTGGTGGGCTGGGCGTCGGCGGGCTGGGGTCGACGTCGATGACGTCGCGGATCTCGCTCTGAACGCTCTGGGACCAGCGCCTGACCTCGGCCATGGCCTTGCCGATCTGGCGGCCCGCCTCGGGCAGTTTCGAGGGGCCGAGGACGATCAGGGCCACCACCAGGATCACGAGGATCTCGGGGGCACCCAGCGATGAGGGCACGGGAGGATCCTACCGGCGACGGGTCTTGTCGACGGACCCGCCCAAGTCGTCGACGTCCTGGCCCAGGCGTTTCAGCTCGGCGTTCACCGATGCCCCCAGGGCGTCGACGTTGCGCTGGAGCTGGCGGGCCGCGCCGAGGACCCGCCCCAGGACCCGGACGATCGCGGCCACGCCGATCAGAGCCATCAAACCCAACGTGATCCAAACGGCGGTCATCTTCCGATGCTATGCGCCTAGAGTCCGAAAGTGGAGCCGCTGCGTCGACCGCCGATCGCCTTCGCCCATCGGGGGGGCCGCGCCGACGCCCCCGAGAACACTCTCGAGGCGTTTCGCCTCGGCCTGCGCCTCGGTGCCAGCGGCCTGGAGAGCGATGTGTGGCTGACGGCTGACGGCGTCGCGGTCCTCGACCACGACGGGCGGGTGGGCAGCCGGTTGCGCCAGCGCAGGATCGCCGACGTCAAGCGCTCCGACCTCGCCCCCCACATCCCCGCCCTCGCCGACCTCTACGCCGAGTGCGGCACCGACTTCGAGCTGTCCCTCGACATCAAGGACCGTGATGCCGCCGAGGCGACCATGGTGGTGGCCGGGGCGGCGGGAGGCGAAGCCGTCGACCGGCTGTGGATGTGCCACACCGAGGTCGACGTGCTGGTGGGGTGGCGTTCGCTGTGGCCGTCCGTCCACCTGGTCGAAACCACCCGCTTGAGGCACATGCGTCACGGTCCCGAGCGCCGGGCCGCCCAGCTGGCCGAAGCGGGCATCGACGCGGTGAACCTCCACTACTCGGATTGGTCTGCCGGCCTGACGACGCTGTTCCACCGCTTCGGGCGATTGGCCTTCGCGTGGGACGCCCAGTACGAGCGGGTGCTCGGCGACCTCGTTCGCATGGGTGTCGACGGTATCTACAGCGACCACGTCAATCGGCTGGTCGAGGCGATGGGACCGGCGACCTGAGCGACATGGCAGCTCATTTGCGCCGACGGGGTTGGGGTCCCTGTCGGCACCAGCCGCGCGTGGTGCGAAGCACCCGGGTGCCCGCTGGAAGTTACAGCAGGCCGATCGACGAGATGGGCCAGACCCGGATGAAGGCGCGCCCCACCACCAGGTTCTCGGAGATGGTGTGGAAGAACCGACTGTCCTTGGAGTTCGACCGGTTGTCGCCCATCACCCAGAGGTGTCCGGGAGGGACCTTCTCGGGCCCGAACGTCGAGGTCGAAGTGCCGGCGGGAAGGTAGGGCTCCCGGAGCGGGTTCCCGTTGATGTACACCCGGCCGTCGCGGCCTTCGACGGAGTCGTTGGGGAGACCGATCACCCGCTTGATGAGGTCTTTGATCTGGGGATTGTCCTCGCCCGGCGGACTCCCGAACACCACGATGTCGCCACGCCGGACGTCGTGGAAGTCGTAGCTGAGCTTGTTCACCAGGACCCGGTCGCCGACCTTGAGCGTCGGCTCCATCGATGCCGACGGGATGTAGAAGGCCTGCAGCAGGAACGTCTTGACGACGATGGCGACGATGAGGGCGCCGACGAGGATGACGACCCACTCGACCGCCCCCCTCATGTGGGACGGCTTGGCCTTCGGCGGTGGCCCGGCAGGTGTCTCGGGAAGGCTTACCCGCTCGTCGACCATGGAGGCGAGGCTACCCCCCGGTAGCGGCCCAACAATCGGCGCGCGGCACCGGCAGATACCTCGGCGTCGCCGGTGACGACCTCCGCCGCCGGGCCCAGGCGCAGCAACAGCCGTTCGAGCCACGCCCGCTCGCTGACCGCCAGCGTCACCCGCACGCGACCCCCCTCGGCCTCCTCGACCGCTTCGGTGGGGTACTGCTCCAGCACCCACCGGGCCGACGGCGCCAGCTCCAGGGTGACCCGGGGGTCGTCGGGGCGGGCCCGGTAGACGGTGAGCTCGGGCTTGTCGGCCGGAGGGTCGAACTGGCTGTCGAGAGTGACGGCGGTGCGGATCCGGTCGACCCGGAAGAGGCGCTCGTCGTCGACGGTGTGGCAGAACGCCGTCACGTACCACTGCCCTCCGGCCGAGAAGACGGCGTAGGGGTCCACCACCCGCCGGGTCCATTCGTCGCGGCCGAAGGCGTAGTACTCCAACTCGACCTGCCGGTGGCCGACAACGGCCTCGGACAGGGCGCGCAGGGTCTCCGGAGGTGCGGGTCCGAGGGAGACGTCGACCGACTCCTCGGCGTCCACGCCCAGGGCCGCCGCCAGCTTGGCCAGCCCCCGGGCGAGCGGCCCCGGCTGGTCGGCCCCGGGGACGGCGAGCAGGCTGGTCCCGGCGGCGAGGAGGGCCAGGCCCTCGGCCGGGGTGAGGCGGAGGGGCCGGGTGAAGTAGTCGGCGTAGCGGATCCAGACCCGGCCATCGGCCACGTCGACGTCGATGAGCATGTCCGGCGTGTAGGGATGCAGCCCGCACAGGAACAGGAGCTCCAGGTCGCTGATCAACTCGGCCTCGGTGCAGCCGAACCGGGCACAGACCTCGCTCACCCGAGGGCCGTCGTGGGCGGCCACCCAGGGCACGAGGGCCAACAGGCGCTGGAGCCGCTCGTCGGCCCTCACGCGGGACAGAGCGCCTCCAGCCAGGCCATCATCTCGGCCCGCAGATCATCGGGCCCGAGGATCTCGGCATGGTCGAGGAAGCCGAGCACGAACGACCGGAAGGCATCGCGGTTGGTGACCCGCACGGCGACGACGACCGAGCCGTCGGCCCGCCGTTCCTCGACGGCGTCGGCGCCGAGATGGCCGGTGGCCCAAGCCGCCTGGTCGGCGTCGACCAACAGGCGAGCGGTCACCGCCTCGGCCCCGCCCGTCTCCCACGGTGACGGCGACGCACCTGCGCTCGCCGGGGTCCGGTCGAAGGCGCCGGACGTGGCGCCCAGCTCCACGTCGGACTCGATGCGATCGAGGCGGAAGGAGCGATCGTCGGCGGCGTCGGTGTCGCGGCCGGCCAGATACCAGTGACCGTTCCGGAACGACAGCCGCTGCGGTTCGATGCGCCGGGCCTTCCCCCGATAGGTGAAGCCCACGTGACGGCGTTCGGAGATGGCCGCGAACAGCCGAGCCAGATGGGCCTCGGCGGGCAACGCCGCCACCGGCGCGGTGGGTCCGTCCTCGGCGACCTCCCCGCCGAGCTTCCACAGCGCGCCCACCCCGTCGGCCCCCTCGAGGTGCACGGCCGAGGCCGCCAGATGCAGTGCGGCCAGCTCGTCGGCAGCCAGACCGGGGTCAGCCAGGTAGTAGGCCTCTTTTGGGATGCGGTAGCCCAGGCCACCCGGTTCGGCGGGATCGATCACCTCGGTCACCACGGGGACGCCCATATCCCGCAGTGTCTCCTTGTCGCGCTCGAAGGCCCGCCGAAAGGCGGCCTTGTCGTCGGGGTAGCCCGGTACCCGTCGATGCAGATCCTCGGCACTGAGCGGTCGCGTCGCGTCGAGGAGGGCGGCGACGAGATTGATGAGGCGCTCGAGTCTGTTCATGTCCTGTCCTTCGACGAAAGGGCCACCGTACCGGCGGTCGTCGCGTTGTGGTCGGAACGGCCGAAATGTTCCGGTAACCTCGATCTTTGGTGACTACGCGCCGCAAGCTTCTTCTACTGCTGAGAAAGCATCCCGGGGTGACGGTCACTGAGTTGGCCGCCGAGCTCGACCTCTCGGGGATGGGGGTTCGCCGCCACCTCGACGTCCTCGAAGCCGACGGCTTGGTCGAGACCACCGAGTGCACCCGTCGAGCCCGCGGTCGTCCGGCCACCGGATGGCGCCTGTCCGATGCCGGACTCGAGCTGTTCCCCCGCCGCTACGACGCCATCGCCCTCGACGTCCTCGAGGACGTGGCCGAGCACGCCGGCCCCGACGCTGTCGCCGCCGTCTTCGCCCGTCGCACCGACAAGCTGGTCACCGAGTACGGATCCGTCCTGGCCGGTCGCGACACCCTCGCGGATCGCGTCGTCGGCCTCGCCGAGATTCGCGACGATGCCGGCTACATGGCGGAATGCTCTACAAGCACCGAGGGCGACCTGACCCTCACCGAGAACAACTGTGCCGTGCACCGCGTGGCCGAGCGTCACCCGGCCGTTTGCGCCATGGAGTTGGCGCTCATCCGGCGGGTGCTGGGTCCCGAGGTGGAGGTCACCCGGGTGGCCCACACCATGGCGGGCGACGCCGTGTGCTCCTACTGCATCCGTCCCCGCCACGACGACTGAGCGGGCTTCTCTGGCGGGCACGCCTTCGGACGGCGGTCTCCACGACATCCTGGCACCGTCTTCCTCCGACGGGTCGGATTCATCTGGTGCCGAAGGGTTGCCGGCGGCGGCGCGGCGCCTGGCCCACGACCTGCTGACACCTGCGGCCGAGGCCACCGACCAGGCCGCCATCGTGCCCCGCGGTCATCTCGAGGCCCTGGCCGATACCGGGCTGTGCGGGCTGGTCGGTCCGTCCACCCATGGCGGTCATGCCGCCCCCGCCTCGGTCACCCGCCAGGTATACGAAACCTTGGCCGGAGCGTGCGGCGTCACCTTCTTCGTGTGGGTGCAGCACCATGCGCCCGTGCGCCTATTGGCGGCGTCGCCGAACGTCGAGCTTCGGGAGCGCTGGCTCCCGGAACTGTGCCGGGGCTCGATGCTCGGCGGCGTGGCCTTCGCCTACCTGCGCCGCCCCGGTACCCCGGCGGTCATGGCCCATCCTGTTCCCGGTGGTTGGGTGGTCAACGGCGAGGCGCCCTGGGTGACCTCGTGGGGCCTGGCCCGGCTCTTCGCCGTGGTCGCGTGTGTCGAGGGGGCCGAGACCGCCGGCGGCGGCGGCGGCGGCAGCGAGGCAATGTTCTTCGTCCTCGACGCCAAGGCGGCGGGGGCGTCGGTCCAGGCGTCTTCCCCACTCGGGCTGGCCGCCATGGGCGCCTCGGCCACCGTGCGCCTTCGCTTCGACGGCCTGTTCGTCCCCGCCGGCGACGTCGTGCGCACCATCGACCTGGCTCGGTGGCGGGCTCGGGACCGGGCCGGGACCTCGCGACCCCATCCCGCTCCTCTGGGCCTGGCCACCACGGCAATGCGGTTCCTGGCCGCCCGGGCCGAAGCCGCTCCGGGACAAGCTGGCATTGGCCGGGCCGCCTCCGCCTTGGCGACGGAGCTGGATGCGTGCCGGACTCGCTCGTACGCCCTGTCCGACCTCGTCCGCCACGACGACGCCCACCTGGCCGAATTGGTCGAGGCCCGGGCCTGGGGTCTCGACCTGGCCATGCGCTCGGCCCATGCCCTGGTCGCCGCCACCGGAGGTCGGGCCATGGCCCTCGACCATCCCGCCCAGCGGCTTGTACGCGAGGCTGCTTTCTGGTCGATCCAGGCCCAGTCGTCGACGCTGCGGGAGGCCACGTTGGGCATCGTGTCCACTCCTCGTGCGCGCGGCTGACGGCTGGCCGGGGTCAGTGCATGCCGTACGTGCGCTCGACGTCGAACTCGTAGACGAGACGGCCTTCGTCGGCCATGAGCTTCAGGAACAGTCGCAGGCTCAGGTCCGGCGCGTCGGGGCCCTCCAGCCGTCGGACCGTGGTCTCCAGGGCGAGCCAGCTCCAGCCCGGGTCGAAGGCGAACAACGTGCAGCGTGGATCCTTGCGGAGGCGCTTGGTGCGGGCCGCCAGGTCCTTCTCAGAAACGACATGTCCCCGCGCTATCGACGGCGTCATCATCTTCCCCGTGTGGGTGTCGGCATGGGAGATCGGCTCCTGGTTGAATGACCGGAGCTTGGCGTGGTCACCCTCGATGTCGATGTCACCGCCCGGCGCTGAATCTCCGGGGGCGCATGCTGAGCCGCTGGCACAGACTAGACCTGCCGAACTTTGACCAAATGTACCTTGCGATCGAACGTCTGTTCGATTAGAATTGAGGTATGAGCAACGAGGCCGAAGCGGCCAATCTCGAGGACGAGATCGCCGAGGTGTGCGGCATCCTCAACGTGGCCACTGGGCGCCTTGTCTCGTTGATCGGGCGGGTGCTGGCCACCGAGTCCTATGCCGGAGCGGGTATCCGTTCGCCGGAACAGTGGGTGGCATGGAAGTGCGGTGTCGCCCTGGCACGGGCCCGGACGCTGGTGGCCATGGCCCGGAGCCTGCCCGAGCTCCCCGTGACCCGGGCGGCGCTGGAGGCCGGCGAGCTGGCCCGAGGACCAGGTGGCGGTCATCTGTCGCCACACCCCGGCCCACCACGATGCCGAGGCCGCCGAGCTGGCCCGCTCGGCCACGGTGGCCCAGCTGCGGCGCACCCTCGGTCGTCACACCTTCGCCAAGCC